>JANYCW010000047.1 GCA_025360085.1 Actinomycetes bacterium | reverse complement strand
GGAGGAACTCCACCTCCGGTCATTGTCGGATGTGGAACTGTTACTTTGCCGGGCAACTCGGGCACAATGACCAACCCTGGTTTCACATTTGGAGGTTGGTCCGGTAATCCCCAGGGCACCGGATCGGCGCAACCAGGTGATTCATTTTCACTTGGTGGTAATGGAACTTTGTACGCGATATGGATTCCCAACTGCAATTTCACGATGACATTTGATGGAAATGGACCTACAGGAGGAGTTGTACCTCAATCAATCGTCGGATGTGGAACTATCACTTTGCCGGGACCGGGCACTATGACTAGAGCTTGCTCCATATTTGTAGGTTGGGTCAACGGTATAAGCCCCTCCGGATTGGTGCAACTAGCAGGTACTTCAATGACACTTAATAGCAATATAGCGATGCTTGCTGTATGGACAGCAGTACCTTGCATTCTGACATTTAATGGAAATGGAAATACGGGAGGAGCTGTACCCGGACCCATCTCCGGACCTGGACCTGTTACTTTGCCGGGCAACTCGGGCACAATGACTAAAGCTTGCTCCACATTTGCAGGTTGGTCCCTAACTTCAGGTGGATCAGCGATAACATCTCTTTTACTTAGCGGTCCTAAAACGCTGTTTGCAATATGGACGCCAGTAACTTGCACGGTGACATTTAATGCAAATGGTGGTACGGGACCTTTACCCCTGCCCCTTGTCGGATGTCCAAAATTTACTTTGCCGGCCCCATCCTCGAACTTGATGAAATCTTGTTCCAACTTTCAGGGTTGGTCACTAAACGGCAACCCACCGACGATACCGTGGATTCCACAGTATTCACCACCTCCCGGTCTTACAACGCTGAAGGCAGTATGGGCACAACAAACTTACACAATTACCTACAATAAGAATGGTGGTACCGGAACAGTTCCTTCTCCCACCACAGGTTGTGGCACGGTTCAATTGAAAGGCAATATCGGTGTCCCACCACTATCAAAAGCAGGGTCAAACTGGAAGGGATGGATTATAAATACAATTACTTACAGTAGTCCGGCAGGTCTCACCTATTCTCTTCAAGGTAACGTCATTGCGAAGGCATGGTGGATACCGTAACTCTTATAGTGGATCCACTTAGGCACTAAAAGGGTGGTAGGACCTTATACGAATGACTGACAAGTGGGGTGCATTAACGATACGTGGGATTAATGGGATTGCCCCACGCTCAAAATAAAGAGTCCGGGGTTGTCTCGGGTCACTTTTTTCGCCGATCACAAGATCCATGTTCAGTGTTGCGCGAATGTTCGCTACGCGACGGAGTTTTTATAGTCCTTCATGACAATGGCAATGACTTCTTTGCCTCGCCTTCAACACTCTCAAGTACTCGTCATCATTAAAGCACGACGTAAGTAATCTGACTATTCAAGATATCGTATTGGCCTAACCTGTAAGAGCACTGTGCCGTTGTTGGAATTTTTGTAGGAGTAGGCGGTTAGTTTCCGAGTTAAGGTGTTAAATGCTTGTAGGCTCTGTATCTGTTTGTTTGTGACCACTCCTGTAGACGTCCAGTAGGTTCCTGGTTTTAAGGTAATGCTTTTAAGACGTTTGGCTCTACTTTCAGAGTATAGGGTTGCGAACTCGTCTGAGGATGGAATGTACCAACTCTTGTCTGCGTAAGCGTAGACATAGCTTTCTGCCTTGTTAAAGGATGTATTAGAGAGTTTCCCTGAGTTCCAACTGTCAGGGGCAACCTCTAGGTAGTGCCAAAGAGATACCGTGTTGTAAGGCAGAACATAGAAGACGGTTCCCCCTGTTTGGGTTATATCCCCGACCTTATATGTTCTGGTGGCGGCAACTGCAATTGGGGTGGAGAGGGTAGCTGACGTGAGAACAGTTAGAATTATCAGAATTCCGAGTAGACGAATGTCTTTAGTGAGGAATTTGTTCATATTGAGAATTTAGTCGAAGGAGTTGTGGGTAGCCTGTGGTTGAGTGTGGGTAGTTTGTGAGTGAATGTGAGTCTCTGCAAGTAGAAGCGAATAACTCGCTACCATTGCTGACAAGGGTATTACTCTCACAGTTATCGGATTGATCTTAATTCTCTTAGCAACATTGAGAATGGCAGTGGCAGGGATGGTTTATTTTTTAGCATTAAAACTTCAAGACGTGCAGCGATTATTCAAGCCGGACCACCATTGCTGGGCCTTGTTTTTGTTCTATTGGGAAGAGCGCTTTAAAACTGCATTCCAAGAAAAGATGAATGGTTTAGTAGTAGTGCCTTGTTTTAAAGTGCGACCACGCTTTACAAGGGGTGTCATATCGAATCGTGATGTAGCGAAGCCCCCAACGGATCTGGGTGAGCGGATTAGTACGCCAGTCATCGGCTATAACACTCATCTTTTCGGCCGGCAATGCTTGGGCAATTCCATGAGCACCCGAGTGATAGTTGTGGGCCTTATAGTTCCAATGGCTTTCTCTCGTCCACAGTGAGTTAAGGCATGAAAACTCTGAATCATTCATATTGAACTCTTCAGCCAAAATCGCCTTTGCTACCTTTTTCGCGCCGATAATAGTTCGAGCCATCTCAACCTGACGGCTGACCGATGAGACGAGGGCAACATCACTTGAAAAAATCGAACCCAGTGGCGTTGACGCAAGCTCTATGGATCCGTATAGCGCGGCCACGGTTTCGATTGGCGCGACCAGAGCGGTGATTGATTGTGGTTGGGGCTCAATCTCAATATGAGTAGTCATCGGAAACTCAAGTCCATAAGCGCTAGGAAGAGCAGAGGTCAAAAAGAGCATGGCAGCGATGACGCTCCAGATCGCAACTGACTTACGCGGAATCTTCATCTCACCCTTTCTCTCTGGCCCATAACCGATCGGCCTAGTTAAAGGCTTCATGGCTAACAGGGAATGGCCAAAGCCTGTCGGTACCAGCCAGTATCGGCAAATTAGATCCCGCATGAGTCGTAAATTCACAGGAAATTGTGTAGCTGTGGATTAGTAAAAGCGCAGGTCAGTAAGGGTAAAGTCCGAAATGTCCGAAATGTGACTGTGAGATTCTTTTTGCCGCTTTTCGCCCCTATAAGACGATAGGGCCTTCCAGCATCTCCGTAACAAGGGCGGCGATGGGCGAGCGTTCAGAGCGAGTCAGGGTGATGTGGGCAAAGAGTGGATGGCCTTTCAAGGTTTCAACGACTGCCACAACTCCATCGTGGCGGCCCACTCGCAAATTATCGCGCTGGGCAACATCATGGGTGAGGATAACGCGCGAGCCCTGCCCGATTCGAGACAGGACGGTTAGCAATACTCCGCGCTCCAGAGATTGGGCTTCATCGACAATAACAAAAGAGTCATGAAGTGAGCGTCCACGGATATGCGTAAGCGGCAAGACTTCGATTAATCCACGATCAAGAATCTCATCGATAACGGGCTGGCTCACAAGTGCGCCTAAAGTATCAAAGACGGCTTGCGCCCAAGGCGACATTTTTTCACCTTCACTGCCAGGCAAGTATCCAAGCTCTTGTCCGCCGACTGGATACAGTGGACGAAAAATGAGAACTTTTTTATGGACGCGTTTTTCCATAACAGCTTCCAAGCCTGCGCACAGGGCGAGGGCGGATTTTCCGGTTCCGGCTCGACCACCGAGAGAAACAATGCCTACCGAATCATCGAGGAGCAGATCAAGGGCGATGCGTTGTTCTGCGCTACGACCATGTAAACCAAATACGTTGCGATCTCCACGCACTAACTGCAACTGCTTATCAACGCTGACTCTGGCCAAAGCACTTGCTCTATCCGAGTGCAAGACCACACCTGTATGAACTGGCAACTCATGGGCGGCCTCATGGTCAGCGCGATCGGTGGCATATAAATCATCGATGACGTTGGAGCCAACGCTTAATTCGACGATGCCTGTCCAACCAGAGGTGGAGACCAGTTCGGCTAAGTACTCTTCGGCTTGTACTCCTACCGATGACGCTTTAACTCGAAGAGGGAGATCTTTAGTGACTAAGACAACACGCTTGCCATCAGACATGAGGTTTTTTGCAATCGCTAAGATTCGCGAATCATTTGTGCCATCGCGCAAAAATCCATGGGGTAGCGTGGATAAATCCGTGTGGTTGAGCTCAACCGAGAGAGTGCCGCCCTCCGGGGTGACGGTTAACGGCTGATCGAGTCGGCCATGAGTTATTCGCAGATCATCGAGGGCTCGAAGGGCGGCTCGGGCAAAGTATCCAAGCTCGGGGTGATCGCGTTTGGTCTCGAGTTCGCCTATGACAGCAATCGGAATAATTACTTCGTGCTCGGCAAATTTATGGAGCGCGCCAGGATCTGCCAGCAAAACGCTGGTATCTAAAACAAAGGTCTTCCTACCGTTTTGACTCTTAGAAGCCAATGGGGCAACTCCTCGATTTAAGTTGTACTAGTTGGGACCAACTTCGAATATGAAAAAGGTAGAACTAATCGACACCAAAATAGGTACGACACGCACGGAGGGGCCGTTAAATCTTGGAGAATACTTTATGAACCGAACCGACGTTGACGAAGTGAGTATGCACGAAGTGCACGAAGGAAATCGACGCGTCGAAAGTCCGGCCAATACGCCTCGCAAAAATAGAACTCCGACAATGCGCTTTGCCACAACAAAAATCCGCCAAGGCGCTGCTCTCCAGATGTGCGTATTAAGAGTTCGGGATCGGGCTGGCCAGCAGTGTATAAAAACTTAGATATATCATCCGTTGAAAGATTTGATGTGGCTTGATCTATTGATTGGCCAGATTTGTTGGCCTCGCTAAAATAACTCTTGACGGCATCAACGATTTCGCGTCGACCACCATAACTAATTGCAACATTGACTTCGACGCCATCGTCGCGGACTGGTTTTAAATCACCTAATTTTTGAGAAAGCCAATCGGGAAGTAAATCCAAAGCCCCTACTGCTTTTATATTCCATCGGCCCGTGGCTGCTAACTCATCGACGGTCTCACCGATAATTCTTAATAGTTCATCAATTTCGAGAGCACTTCGCTTCAAGTTATCGGTCGACAAAAGCCACAATGTCACAACACGAACTTCGGCCTCATCACACCAGCCTAAAAACTCAATGATTTTACTCGCACCGGCTTTATGACCATTGGGGTCAGAAAAATTTGGATTTGCTTTGGCCCAACGCCGATTTCCATCAAGGATGACTCCGACATGGTGAGGAGTTTTAGAAAAATCTAAAGCGCGAACTAAACGCCACTCATATAGTGGGTAGAGAACTGACTTTATTATTTTACGAATAGCGACGGACAACTCGACGCTCAGCAATCAGTGAGGCAATAGGTAAAGTGCCAGCCAGTATGAGGCCAATCATCTTCATGAGTGGCCAGCGAGCTTTCACGGCAAATTGAATCGCGCTCAAAATATAGATCGGATACAGATAACCATGCACCATTGGAATCCACATAATTTTATCGTGCAACTCTGGGGCATCGAAAATATATTTGATGGGCATGTAGGCAAACCATAAAAGTAAGGACATGACTCCGGAAATAATTGCCATCACCCTAAAACGCAGAACCGCAGATTTCATGTGCCTACTTTACGGCGATAAAAGGGAAGATAAAGCACAACCCCAGCCATCAGCCACCAGATCACAACGTATGACAGATGTTGCCAATAAAAGCCGGGGATTCGGGAAATTAATTTCTCTGGCGCAAGGCGAATTCTGCCAAGTTCTGTGCCTTTGTGCGATTCAGAGTTCGCCAGAATATAGCCATCAAAGAGATCTAGATCGCTCAGACTTACAATTACTGCACTATCTAAGCGAGAAATTACCCCTTGAGAGTTCTGCGCACGATCGACATCTTGATGGGCACGTAGTTGGCCAGTGATATTAATAATCATTGATCCTTGAACTTCTGGGTTGAGAAGCCGATCTGACCACAGACCACGAACTACGAGAATGCCTCTATGTGTACCCACCTGAAGCAGGGCTACTTCCCAATCGTTCATTTTCCCTTTGCCATCGATTTGATCAGGCGCTTTGTAATGTGCGACATAGTGACCAGAGACATTGACCATTCGATTTATCGCATCTGGCGCCAACGTCGTACTTGGCACTGAAATTGATTCGAGTGGGACTACCTTCTCATCAACTGAGGTTGCAGTAATAAGACTTGCCTTAAGAGCAGCTGCGCGGTCTAACTGCCAGATTCCAAGACAGAAAAATATCGCCGCGATCGATAGAACGATTAAACCTTGTGCAATTCTCGATATCAGAGCTTTACGTGTCAGAAGTGTCATCACTTCGATCAACGCCCATAAAGCGCTTATAGAAGCTGCGCATTAAGAAAACAACGGCGATCATTAGTAGTGCAATCGTAATTGAACCGCTCGCACCCATCTCAACATTTTTTTGCATGGCATAATCATCCCATGTCCACCGAGTTCTCATACAACGACCGATATGGCATTCGCACCGGAAATCAATGGCGAGCGCCAGCGATATTTTTAGCAATCATTGGTTTGAGTTGGATATCGTGGGCTGGCTTACACCATTCAAATCCGCCGATTCGATTCTCACTTATTTCTTACTCAATAACCTCAGATCGAGAGATTTCGGTCCGATACTCAATGCAACGCCGCGACAAGAACGCAGCCGTAATTTGTACTTTGATCGCGCGTGATTTCTATAAGGAGATTGTTGGTCAAGTCGATGATCTCATTGAGCCGGGGTTGGCCAACCTAGAGCGCACAACGACGGTGAAATCACGTGGTCCAGCCGTTAATGCCAACGTTATTGGTTGTCGTCTCAAGTAAAGACCTAGTACCTTTACTCCTTATGAGTTCACAGACGTGGCTAACGCAAGAGGCTGCAGATCGTTTGCGCGCCGAATTAGCCAATTTAGAAGGACTCGGGCGCAAAGAAGTCACGGCCAAAATTGAAGCCGCCCGCGCCGAAGGAGATTTAAAGGAGAACGGCGGTTATCACGCCGCACGCGATGAGCAGGGCAAAATGGAGGCGCGCATCCGCCAGTTAAAGCAAATGTTAGAGAATGCCCACATTGGAACGCCCCCACCGAGCGCCGATGGAAAAGTCGGTGCCGGGATGGTTGTCACCGCAACCATTGGCGGAGATGAGATGCGGTTTTTATTGGGTTCCCGAGAAATCAACTCAGGTGATCTCGATGTCTATAGTGAAAAATCGCCATTAGGAGCTGCCGTAATGGGCGCACACATAGGTGCGATAGTTACATATACCGCCCCAAATGGTCGCGTAATAACAGTTGAAATCAAAGCGGCCGAGTTTTACGCATAACACCGCTCAACTCACAGAGCGCCGCTGTTTTTAAGAAGATGTGTTGGCGTACTTGCGAATACTCAATGGGACGAAAATCGCCATTAAAACAATCATGTACAGCAGTGATGTCGCTAGCGGGTGTTGGCTTGGCCACGAAGTTGCGGTAGCACCGAACTTATTTTTCAAACCAAATAATTGACGGCAAGCTGCGACCATCGATGAAACAGGATTCCATTCAGCAACATACTGCAAGGCTTTAGGCATTCCTGTTGTTGGAGCGAAGGCATTGGATAAAAAGGTCATCGGAAAAGTGACTAAGAATCCAACATTCTGAACGACGCGAGCATCTTGCACTACCAGACCTACGTAAATACCAATCCATGAAAGGGCGTAGCCAAAGGCAAATAAAAATAAGAAGCCCAAGGAAATTCTCATAAAGCCTGAGGTCGGCCGCCATCCCACGGCAACGCCCGCGATCGCCATAACTACAAGAACCAAAATATTGAGAAGGGCATCTCCGAATGTTCGGCCAATAACGAGTGCTCCTCGTGAAATTGGCAGGGATCTAAAACGATCAATTAATCCTTTTTTCATATCCTCAGCTAAGCCTGATGCTGTTGCTGCCAGAGTAAATGCCACAGTCTGCACAAAAATACCGGGCATGAGCAGTTGGACATACCCTCCTGGCTGGTCTGTTGAGATCGAACCACCAAAGACAAATCGGAATAAGAGAACAAACATCACCGGTTGAATAGTCGAAAAAATAAGTAATTCGGGGATTCGAGCCAGTTGTAATATCTGGCGTTTAGTAATAACAAAAGAGTCACTGAGTACATATTTCACTTTTTTGCCCTTCTTTTCTTCTTGACTGGCTCGGCGACTGCCTCTTCGGCGACATGGCCGGTCAGGGATAAGAACACATCATCGAGTGAGGGTCGCTTTAATCCGATATCGAGTGGATGAATACCTACCTCATCGAGAGCCCGAAGTGCCTCAATCAAAGCCGTTGATCCCGTTGAGACCGGGGCACTTATCTTTCGAAGTGCGGCATCGATCTGTGCACTCTGCCCACTTATCTTTTCTATGATCTGGGTTGTCTCTGCTAGTTGATGGTTTTCAACCGTGACTTCTAATCGCTCACCACCCACCTGCCTCTTTAAGAGATCTGACGTTCCGCGTGCAATTACAATTCCACGGTCGATGACGGCAATCTCATCTGCCAATTGATCGGCCTCTTCTAAATATTGAGTCGTTAATAAAAGCGTTACACCGCCCTTTACTAACTCTTCAATGACTCCCCACATCTCCATTCGACCGCGCGGATCAAGGCCAGTCGTTGGCTCATCTAGGAAAAGTACTTTTGGCTGAACAATCAACGATGCCGCTAAATCCAATCGACGGCGCATTCCACCTGAATAGGTTTTAATCGGGCGACGTGCACTCTCAGTTAAAGAAAATCTTTCTAATAGTTCGTTTGCACGATTGATCGATTGTTGTTTTCCTAAATGGTACAAGCGCCCAAACATAACTAAATTGTCCCAACCTGTAAGTGTTTCATCGACGGCTGCGTATTGACCTGATAATCCAATGAGCTCGCGAACTTTATCGGGATGTTTAATCACATCTATTCCTGCAACTTGAGCATTGCCTGAGTCCGGTTTAAGCAATGTGGCCAAAATTCTAACTGTAGTCGTCTTACCCGCGCCATTTGGGCCTAATACGCTTAAAACGGTGCCTTCAGTGACATCAAGAGACAAATCATCTAACGCTCGTACTGCACCTTTGTCATAAGTTTTAATCAGATGCTCGGCGATAATAGTCTTCACCCAGTAATCTTAGCCTCATGTCTAATAAAACTCCCCTTAATGCATCGGCTAAAGCCCATACCCACCGCGAGATTATGGTGATTCTCGGCGGCCTTATGACGGGCATGCTTTTAGCCGCGCTAGATCAAACAATAGTTTCAACGGCATTAAAAAATATCGTAGAAGAGTTCCATGGACTCAACCATTACACGTGGGTTGTTACGGCATATTTATTAACTTCCACAGCCTCGACTCCGCTGTACGGAAAAATTTCAGATATTTATGGACGTCGAGTGGTATTTCAATTTGCAATTGTTACTTTTTTAATCGGTTCTTTTTTAGCCGGTGCATCACAAAATATGACTCAGTTAATTGCAACGCGCGCGCTACAAGGTTTAGGTGCGGGCGGATTAATGGCACTTACTTTTGTCATTATTGGTGACATCGTCCCGCCCCGCGAACGAGGCCGTTATCAGGGTTATTTCGGTGCAGTCTGGGGATTATCCTCAGTTGCAGGTCCGCTTCTAGGCGGCTTCTTTTCAGATCATGCACATATTTTAGGTATCACCGGCTGGCGCTGGATTTTCTACATCAACATCCCGTTTGGTATCGCCTCACTTTTAATTACTTCAGCGGTTCTGCATATCCCAAAAGTAAAACGCGATCACACCATCGATTTTCTGGGTGCGATTTTAATGGTTTTGTCGGTGTGTCTAGTTCTTCTCTCGGTTTCAATTTATGGGCCACAGTACGGTTGGACTGATTCTCGCACTGTAGTTTTCTTAGTTACTGGATTAATTCTGGCAGTCGCATTTCTCTACTGGGAAAGTAAGGCTAAAGAGCCCATCATTCCGCTGTATTTATTTAAAATCCATACTTTCTCGCTAACCTCGGCGCTAGCTGCCGTCATCGGCGCTGGAATGTTTGGCGCAATCGTAATGCTGCCCCTTTATTTCCAAGTTGTGAAGGGTTACTCAGCAATGTCAGCTGGGCTTAAATTGATACCTCTTATGCTCGGAATTGTTACAACGTCGATCGTCTCTGGAAAGTTAATTACGAAACTTGGCCATTACAAGCGTTATCCGATTATGGGCACGGCAATAATGACCATCGGGCTCTTGCTTATGACGCGCCTGCAGATTGATACCCCTTATTGGAAGATTTCAATCTATGCAGTCATGGTAGGCGCCGGCCTAGGACTTTCCATGCAGACAATTGTGATTGCCCTGCAAAATGCCGTTGATTTCAAAGACATGGGTGTGGCGACCAGTAGCAATACATTCTTCCGATCACTCGGCGCAGTCTTTGGCACCGCCATTTTTGGAAGTATTTTAACTAACCGCATAGGACACTACCTTCAAACTAACTTTGCAGAACTTGCAAAGTCTGATCCAAAGTCGCTCTCTGGTTTTGATATGAGCCAACTCGGTGGAATTTCAAATAGCACTGCAGTTTTAAAGACGCTTCCGCCCCTGATTAAAAATACCGCTTTGGAGGCATTTGTTAGCTCTTTTCATATCGTATTTTATGCCGCGGCTCCAATTACAGCTTTAGGTTTCTTACTTGCTCTCATGTTACGTGAAACACCTTTGCGAACAAGTCAAGATTATGCCGCCGCACGCGAAGAGGCCGCCGGCGATACTCTTGGCTAATGCAGTCACCATTTAAGGATTTGCCGCGCGAGATTTCAGTCCTTGTTGTCGCCTCTTTTTTTGTTGCCGTTGGTTTTGGAATCGTTTTACCCGCAATCCCTGTCTTTGCCCGAACCTTCGGTGTCAGCAACGCCGCAATCGGATTAATTGTTTCGATGTTTGCGATTACCCGTTTTGCATCTGGTTTAATTTCAGGAAAACTCGTCGATCTATTTGGAGAAAGAGCAGTTTTTTCAAGCGGCGTATTTATGGTTTCCGTTTTTGTTTTCCTTGCAGGCTTATCGACGACATATAGTCAACTTCTTTTTTTCCGAGCCGCCGGTGGCCTAGGTTCTTCAATGTTTTCAGTTGCTGCAGGCTCGGTGATCATGAGATCAGTTGATGATGAGCATCGCGGCCGTGCTCAATCGGTATATAACGGTGCTTTTATATTGGGTGGAGTTTCTGGGCCAGCCATAGGCGGATTATTGTCACTCATTTCACTTCGTGCTCCATTTTTTGCTTACTCGGCGATGCTATCAATCTCTGGCACTGTTGCTTACTTTTTTCTAAAGGGCGAGCGAATCGGCATAAGAGAAAAAAATTCAGATTCCGGTGAACACACAACAGTGCGCGAAGCCCTTGCCATGAAACCCTACCGAATCGCACTCGTTTTAGTCTTTGTCGTCAACTGGGCGGTTTTTGGTCTTCGTTCTTCAATAATGCCAATCTTTGTAACTGAAGAACTCCACTCGACTACTGCCGTTGTAGGTTATGGCTTTGCCCTCAGCGCCATCTTTCAAGGTGCATTATTGCTTCATGGTGGACGGTTATCAGATAGCAAGGGGCGCAAGAGGGCATCGATGATTGGAGCAAGCATCGGTTTGGTAGGAATTACGGTTCTATCCCTTGCAATTCACTCATGGATGTACTTAGTCGCAATGTCTATTATCGGTATTGGTGGTGCGTATCTCTCAACGACTCCTTCTAGCATCGTGGGAGATGTTATTCGTGGCCGCGGCGGACAGGTGATTGCAGTTTTTCAGATGGCAGGTGATGCCGGAATGATTGTTGGCCCGATAATCATCGGCCTACTCTCAGATGTATATTCATATCGGACCGCTATTGCCGTATCGGCAATTGTTTTCGCACTTGGTGCGATTTTAACTACTCAAATTCCAGAAACTCGGCAAAGTTACTTACCTGAAAATAGCGAGAGACCCCAGATTAATAACCTGAGGTCTCTCGACTAATATCTTTTCTTAGTTGTTACCGCGCAGGAGTGATAACAAGCGCAAAACCTCCATATATAACCATACGATTGTGACCATTAAACCAAAAGCTGCTCTCCACGACTCCTGCTCAGGAAGACCAGCATTAATCCCTTTTTGAATCTGATCAAAATCTAAAATCAAAAAGAAACTTGCGAGAACCATTCCACCTGTGGCAATAATTAATCCAAAGCCACCAATGCTGTAAATGCTTGCCCCAAATAGAGAACCGATGAGCGAGAGAACTCCAAGAACTAAGTAACCAATCAACGCAGTCATAAGAACTTTGGTGAATTTTGGAGTTACGCGAATCCGCCCACTCTTATATGCAAACAACATTCCCGCAAAGGCACAAATTGTCACCAAGATTGCTTGGCTAACAATGCCTTGGTATAGATTGTTATAGAGATGGCTGATTGTGCCGAGCGCTAAACCTTCAAAAGCTGCGTAAGCAATAACCATTCCAGGTTTGACGGTTTTGCTAAAACTATTCACCATGGCAAGTGCAAAGCCACCAAATACACCGAGTAACATTGCTCCGCCACCTAAGTTAAGTCTCCAAGCGGCTCCACCCACTACGACCAGAACTGCAAACAAGATTGCAGTACGGGTGACAACATCATCGATTGTCATTCGACCGGTACGCATCGAAGATGCCGCCGGTGCGTTATATAAATTCTCTAGCGCTGCAGAATCAGATTTAACTGAGTTCGGATCAAATGCAGCGTATCCACGCTGATTAAACGCCCGTCCTAAAACAGGGTTTGAACTGCGCATAGTTTTTCTCTCCTTATGTTCTACAGCCAGAATCTCTGGCAGTTGTCTTACATAACAATCCTAGGCTCAAAAATCTTCCTGAGTTAAATGAAAAGAGAGGAAAAGCGTCAAAAGCACCTGTGAATCGGTGCCCCGAGTGGGGGTCGAACCCACACTGGGAGGATTTTAAGTCCTCTGCCTCTGCCATTGGGCTATCGGGGCCATGCAGGGAGAAATCTACCCTGCTTTTTTAATTGCTCACTCCAACGATCGAACGCGCGATTCCATCCAAAATATCTGACTCAGATGCAACAAATTCCGTAGCCCCAGTTACTCTCATAATCTCAGCGAGCACTAGTGCCCCTGCTGGAATTACATCAACTCGACCTGGGTGCATATACCCAAGATTTAATCTCTCTTCACGGGTAGAAGTTAAGAACATTTCGGCGACGTCATGAGTTTTTTTAGCACTAATGCGCGATAAGTGAATTGCATAACGATCGTACTCAGATAAACCTAAGGCGGCCGCAGCAACGGTCGTGGCAGTTCCGGCGACTGCGATAAGCGTTTTCGATGATGTGATTGGAACAGTTGCAGCAACCTTCGCAATCGCTTCTTGAATATCTACACGTGCGGCATCGATTTCTGCTTGGCGTGCCGGATCGTTTATAAAATGACGTTCGGCCAGCCGTACACAACCAATGTTTACGCTCTTTGCGAACTCAACATGAGTGGTTCCGAAAACAAACTCGGTAGATCCTCCACCGATGTCAACCACTAGAAATGGACCATCATGAGGAGATAAATCTTGAATCGCGCCTGTAAAAGAGAGTGCAGCTTCTTCTTCGCCAGTAATAACCTCGGGTTCGATACCAAGTCGCTCACGTACTCCATCGATAAATAAATTGCGGTTTGTCGCATCACGCGTGGCACTAGTTGCACAAAATCGAATCTTTTGAACTCCCTTTTTAGCAATCTCAAAGGCAAAAGTATCGACGGCAGCCAACGTGCGCGCTATTGCATCGATAGTAAACGCTTTAAACTCATCTACGCCTTGTCCAAGTCGCACAATCTCCATCGTCCGAAAAACTTCACGAAAGTTTTCGCCTTCAATATCGGCGATAAGCAATCTAATTGAATTCGTACCACAATCGATGGCGGCTACTCGCATGGCGCAGTTTTCCACCATTGAGGGAGTTTGGCTAAGGCTTCATCTCCGAGTGGGTTTACTTCAGGACCCGCGGCAAGTGAGTGTGCAATAAGTGAGTGCAAACATTTCACACGAGTTGGCATTCCTCCAGCCGATACATTTTCTACTTCAGGAACGACTACTCCAAGCTCTGAGCGTGCAGCAATGTAATCATCGTGGGCAACTTGATAAGCATGCGCTAATTCAGGATCTTGTGTAAGTCGATCATTCATTTCGCCCATTAAGCCAGTTGTTTCAAGGGTTGAAATAGCAGCCGTTAAACGCGGACACGTTGCATAATAGAAAGTTGGAAATGGTGTCCCATCGCCTAAACGCGGTGGAGTCTCAACGACGGCCGGGTTGCCACAAGGACAGCGATACGCGATTGCATTCACATCTCGAGGTGAGCGACCTAGCTGAGTTTGAATACAATCTAAATCTTTTTGACTTACTTCTCTCACTTTTTGCCAGATTCACTAATAGAGGCGATTAAACGTGTATACCAAGGTTGACCATTTACAAGTGCGCTAGCAACTTTTGTAACTCTCGTTGCTTCGTTCGCTGTTGTTCCTCCAGTAACGATGTACTGGCGCTCACCAGGTAGTACGTAATGGAGTCGTTCACGAGCTTGTGACTTTACAAACTCAGGGTTTTGCCACAAAAGTAGTTCTTTGCGTGCCTTATCAAGGGCGCTGTTGTCAGAGACAAGTTGAGCATTGAGAGAACTTATCTGTGCGCGTTGGGTGAAGTAATGTTTAATGGGAGGTGAAAGTGTAAGCGCCAGAAAAAATAGAATTGTTAGTAAAACAAAGGTGCGGTTGGAACTGCGTCGACGATTAAAACGCAGCGCTCGACGTGCCATGAGTTGAACTACTTAAGCCTTGAAACGTGGAAAAGCATCTCGGCCGGCATAGCGTGCGCCTTCCTGAAGCTCTTCTTCGATTCGTAGAAGCTGATTGTATTTAGCAACACGTTCGGTGCGAGCTGGCGCGCCAGTCTTAATCTGGCCACAGTTAAGCGCCACAGATAAATCTGCAATTGTAGTATCTTCAGTTTCTCCCGACCGATGACTCATCATCGTGCGATAGCTAGCACGGTGTGCCATGTCAACGGCGTCCATTGTTTCGGTAAGAGTTCCGATTTGGTTAACTTTAACAAGAAGTGCGTTTGCAGTATTGCCCGCAATGCCACGCGCAAGCCGCTCAGGATTAGTAACGAACAGGTCATCACCGACGATCTGAATTCGTGAGCCAAGGACGCTGGTCATCTGTGTCCAGCCAGCCCAGTCCTCTTCATTGAGTGGATCTTCTATTGACACGATTGGGTAGGCATCGACCAATGTTGTGTAATACGCAATCATCTCATCAGAAGTCTTGAGTGAGCCCTCAAACATATATTTGCCATTCTCGTGGAACTCAGTTGCCGCGACATCCATGGCAAGTGCGATTTCTACTCCAGGCTTAAATCCAGCAGCAATGATTGCCTCAAGGATTAAATCCAGGGCGGCACGATTGCTTTCAAGGTTAGGTGCAAAGCCTCCTTCATCGCCAACACTTGTTGCCAGCCCACGCTTTTTTAATACTGCTTTTAGGGCGTGATAAATCTCGGCTCCCCATCGCAATGACTCGCGAAATGTTGGCGCACCGATTGGCGCAATCATGAACTCTTGAATATCAACGTTGGTATCGGCGTGTGCGCCGCCATTGAGAATGTTCATCATTGGGACTGGAAGTAAGTGCGCATTCGGCCCGCCCAGGTATCGAAAGAGCGAAAGATCGGCGGATTCAGCAGAGGCCTTTGCAACTGCAAGCGATGCACCCAAAATTGCATTTGCACCCATGCGTGATTTGTTCTGGGTCCCATCTAGTTCAATCATTGCAGCATCAATAAGTCGCTGATCTTGTGCATCAAAACCAATAATCTCTGGCGCGATTTCATCGTTTAGAAATGCGATCGCCTTTTCAACACCTTTACCGCCGTAACGCGCTCCACCATCTCGAAGTTCGGCGGCTTCAAATGCACCCGTTGACGCACCACTTGGAACGGCTGCACGTGCTTGTGTTCCATCTTCTAATTCAATTTCAACTTCAACCGTTGGATTTCCACGGGAGTCGAGAATTTCACGTGCTCCGAGAGCTTCGATAATTGCCATTGCATTTCTCCTTTGTCACTTAAATCTTTGATGGGGCAATCCTATCGCGCCTGCATTGCGCTAATTTGTTCAATCAATTGCGAGGCCTGCCTGCGTAACGCCGATTCTGCATCAATACCGTTGGAATGCGCCCAAGCGATTACGGCAAGAAGTGCTTGTCCGACCGCGCTCTCATTGGCCTCAATATCAAGATCAACGACCTTTGGTGTGAGCACATCGACATTATATTTTTCGGCGCGATACAAGAGTTTTTCGATGAGTGGCAGCGCTGGCTGGGCCATTGCGATTCCATCGAGTGCCGATGTGCGACCCTTTTCTTGCCTTTTAATCGCCTCCCAATTTTGCAACACTTCGGCCGAATCACGCACCTCCGCACCTGCAAAGACATGGGGATGACGTCGAATCAACTTATCAGCGATTGATGCTGCCACATCTTCAATCGAAAATGGATCAAGTGGATCTTCTTCGGCAATACGGGCGTGAAAATAAACTTGTAACAAAACATCGCCGAGCTCTTCACGCATGTCCACACGATTGCCACTCGCAACCGCATCTACAAACTCATACGACTCTTCAAGCAAGTATTTAAGAAGGGATTCATGGCTCTGCTCGGCATCCCATGGACAGCCCCCTGGAGAGCGAAGTTGATCCATAACCTGCGCTAACCGTGCAAGCTGCGAACTCTCCATGCTCCCGGACTACTTAGTTGCTGGGGAAACCGCAGGACTTGCCGAATCTGATGCAACAATATCGGCGATGGTTGCATCCCATGCGCCGTAACGTGGATTAACAGTGACTCCGAGTTTTTTCGCTTTTGCAACTACAAGTTTTTGAACGGCAGCACCGATATCGGCTTGCGCCACCCCGCTGGCAATTAAACCTTGGCTAATTTTATCTGAAAGCGTAATCGCTTCAATATATGTATCAAAGTCATCGCGCGCAATTCCAGCACCAACAAGTGCGGCAGGTAATAACTCAACCCCACCAACTTGCCCGATAATACTTTGACGGCGTGTATCAATTTCAGCTTTCGTTACGGAGATTTTTAACGAACTTGCGGCTGCTCGCAGAAGTTCGGTTAAAAGGTGAAAGCGAAGTTGTCCGCGGTTTAGTTCTTCACCCGTTTGTAACTGCATCTTTGACGTATCCACACCTACGCGTGCGGCTAATATTGAATCGATACTTGCTTGCACGCTCGCTTGCGTAATCTTCATATCGCCGACCGTGGCTGCGGCGCCAACTTGGGCGCACCCAGTTAATGCAATCGCGATTACTAAGGTTGCTGCGGCTAGAGTCTTCTTCACTTTGAACTCGCTTTCGGTGGTTCGCTCAGTTGGTTGACGGCCTCAAAGACCCAGGCCAGAAGAGAAGTATCCACCATCAAGGCTTGGCTCTTGGTCGGATTCCATTGGCCATGGGCCAGAAGTGCGACCAATACCGTTCTAGTGGTGGGTTTGTACAGTGAGCCAGGATACATACGCGACAGGCGCATCTGCTTTGACTCTGGCAAAGTTAAGGGGCCAAGGCGTAAAAACTTCCCTTGCACAACAACTTCAGTCAACTTTGATGCCTTAGCGCGAGCTCGAAGCGCAGCAACTCCCAATAGTGCTTCTGCTTCCTCGGGAAGCTCACCAAATCGATCAAAGAGCTCAGCACGAATCGATTCAACATCGGCTGTGTCCTTTACATCGGCTAATCGCCGGTACAAGTCAAGTCTCAAACGCTCACCTGAAACATACTCAATTGAAAGATGTGCGTTAATTGGAAGTTCAATCTTGCACTCGCTTACTCTCTCTTCGGTTTCAATAATGCCAGCTTTGTAATCATGAACTGCCTCACCGACCATTCGCATATACAAATCAAATCCGACATCGGCAATATGACCTGACTGCTCTCCACCCAAAAGATTTCCAGCGCCGCGAATTTCAAGATCTTTGAGTGCCACACGCATTCCAGAACCTAATTCAGTATTTGCCGCGATAGTTGTCAAACGCTCGTGAGCCAGTTCTGAAAGAGGTTGATCGGCTGAGTAGAGAAAATATGCATAAGCGCGTTCGCGACCACGCCCGACACGTCCACGTAATTGGTGGAGTTGGGAAAGTCCAAATCGATCGGCTCTTTCAACAATGAGGGTATTTGCATTTTGAATATCTAAACCACTTTCAACAATCGTCGTACTAACAAGAACATCAAAATCACGGTTCCAGAAACCTAGAATGACATCTTCCAATGTGCCTTCGCTCATCTGCCCGTGAGCAATTCGAATTCGAGCTTCAGGAACAAGCTCTTGAAGGCGCGAGGCTGCTTGGTCGATTGTTTCAACACGGTTATGGAGATAAAAAATCTGTCCGTCCCGCAAGAGTTCGCGATGTATCGCCGCCTTAATCTGCCCCTCTTCAGCCGGACCGACATAGGTCAAAATAGGGTGTCGCTCTTCTGGCGGTGTTGTAATCGTAGACATTTCTCGAATCCCAGTTACGGCCATTTCGAGGGTACGCGGAATAGGTGTTGCCGACATCGCCAGTACATCAACGCTGGTACGCAGTTTTTTAAGTGCCTCTTTTTGCTCAACGCCAAAACGTTGCTCCTCATCAATAATTACGAGACCTAAATCCTTAAATACAACATCGTTCGAGAGAATTCGATGGGTACCAATAACAACATCAATAACTCCAGTACCCAATCCCACTAAAATCTCTTTGCTTTCCTTAGCCGTGTTAAAACGTGAGAGCCCAGCGGTTTTTAAGGGAAAACCTGCATACCTTTCGGTGAATGTTTTGGTGTGTTGTTGAACTAATAAAGTTGTAGGCACGAGCACGGCAACTTGCTTTCCATCCTGAACTGCTTTGAATGCGGCGCGAATTGCGATTTCAGTTTTGCCATAGCCAACATCGCCGCAAATAATTCGATCCATTGGATACGCTCGCTCCATGTCAGCTTTAACATCATTGATCGTCGAGAGTTGATCTGGGGTTTCAATATAAGAAAAGGAGTCTTCGAGTTCGCGTTGCCATGGTGTATCGGGGGAAAATGCAAAGCCGGGTGAGCTCGTACGGGCCGCATAGAGGCGAATTAATTCACCCGCAATTGCTCTGACGGCTTTGCGTGCACGTCCCTTTGCTTTTTGCCATTCGCCACTTCCGATTCGATGAACCGTGGGGGCTTCTCCGCCTACATATTTGCTTACTTGTTCAAGGGCGTCGGTAGGTACAAATATGCGATCTCCAGGTTGTCCCCGTTTAGCCGATGCATATTCAATGACCAAATATTCGCGAGTCACTTGCGCCACGGTGCGCTGCATAAGTTCTATATAACGACCGATTCCATGTTGCTCATGCACAACAAAATCACCAGCACGAAGTTCTAGCGGATCTATTGCAGCTTTTCGCTTTGATGGAAGACGTTCGCTGTCTCTAACACTGCCTTTACTTCCCGTTAAATCTCGTTCGGTCATAAAGAAAATTTGGTCGCTCTGACTTTCAAAGCCATGGGCGATCAACGATGTGGTTAAGTGAATACTTCCCTTTGTGGGTCTGGCGTTAAGTTTTTCGACAATATGGATTGGTAGCTCTGCATTACGAAATATTCCGGCATAGCGCTCTAACATTCCATGTCCATGTGTTGCAAAAACAACCGTGAAATGGGCTTCAAGGGCAGTTCGAAGCGCATCAATAGTGCGTTCCATATCGCCCCGCATCGGGTCAATCGCTCGGTAGTCTAAAAACTCGGTCTCCGGTGCCAGATCGCTTCCAAATGGGTCAAGCGAGACGTTTTCAAAATCAAGGGTGCTAATTTCATGCTCTAATTCGGCCCACGACATGTACGTTCCAGAGCCGTCATGAATTGGTGCCACGGCTCCATGCGCAGCATTTGACCACGATGCTTCAAGAAACTCTTCATTAGTTGCAAGCAAATCCCCTGCACGGGCTTTGATGCGCTCGTAATCAATAAAGACAATCTGAGTGTTTGCTGGCATTCTCGCAAGCACAGTATGCGTCTGGTCGATTAAGAGTGGAATCAGGGATTCCATGCCTTCAAAAGAAATACCTTCGCTAATTTTTTCTAAGAACTCCGCCGCGCCGGGAAGGCTACCTTTGAGCTCTGTGGCACGCTTACTAATCGCCGATGTGAGCAAAAATTCGCGACAGGGATAAATCTCAATAGCCCCTATCACTGGGGCAAAAGTTCGTTGATCTGCGACTTCAAAGAAACTTATATCTTCAATCTCATCACCGAAAAAATCGATACGAATTGGATGTGCCTGTAAGGGCAAAAAGACATCAATAATTCCACCGCGAACGGCGAACTCGCCACGACGCTCAACTAAATCCGTTCGTGAATAAGCCAAACTAGATAAGTGACGAACCAAAACATCAAGAGATTGCTCATCGCCAATCTCTAACTTCATCAAAGGAGATTTTGCAAGATTGCCAATAATTCGATGAATCGCACCTCGTACAGGTGTTACGACAATCGGATTAGAGCTCTGTTTTTTTTCAAGGCTATACAATGTTGCGATGCGCCGTGCGACCGTATCACTGCGTGGGCTCAAGCGTTCGTGAGGCAGGGTCTCCCAAGCTGGAAAATCCAAGACATTGTTATGGAGTTCGCCAAGCTCATTAACTAAATCCTCGGCGCTCCTACTTGAGCTGGTGATAACAAGTAGCGGTCTCTTATCGGCCCGTGCCGCAAGTAAAAATGGATACATCGCGTTCGGTGCCACAATATGAGAGGTAAGAGTTGTTGGCAATGCAGAAATTAATCCACGCATCCCACACCCCCAAACGTGCATTGGCCCCAACTCCCAATGGGAGGGGGCTTGCGGGTGCCAACTCTAATTTATTTTGAGCGCGAGCTCTTACCTGAGAGGATTGGCCCATGCCAGTAGCGAAGAATTCTGCGCAAGATGGAGCTGATCTGCGCAGCGATGTCCGCAAACTCGGCGACCTCTTAGGACAAACACTGGTCAGGCAAGAAGGCGAAGCTCTTCTCGAACTTGTCGAAGCAGTTCGACGGGCCGTGCGCGAAGGCGGCGGAGAAGAACTTCTCGCCAACGTAAGCGTCGAACAATCTGTCCAACTGGTTCGCGCCTTCACTACATACTTCCATTTGGCCAACATTGCAGAGCAAGTTCACCGCTCAAGACTTCTAGCCGCCGAACGTGAGGCCGCCGGCTCTTGGCTTTCTCGCGCCGTCGATAAAATAATTGCAGCTCAAGAAGACCCAATCCCAGGTCACGAATTCACCAATGCAGATATTGCGCACTGGCTTGAAGATTTCATGCTCCGCCCCGTCTTCACCGCCCATCCAACAGAGGCTGCCCGACGATCTATCCTGAGCAAATTAGGACAGATCGCTGATCTTCTCGATGACAACGATTCATTAGTACAGAGACGACGACTCGGTGAAATTGTTGATTTACTTTGGCAGACCGATGAATTACGTCTAGAACAACCAAAGCCACTTGATGAAGCAATGAATGCGATGTTCTATCTCGATGATCTATTCACACTCACTGTCCCAGAAGTTCTCGATGAATTCGCCCGCGAACTCAAAAGAGTCGATGTAGAGATTTCACCAACGGCTAGGCCACTTTCATTTGGAACATGGATTGGCGGTGACCGTGATGGAAATCCAAATGTCACACCCGATGTCACCCGCGAAACAATGCTCCTTCAAGTCGGTCACGCAATCCGTGTCACTATCGCGGCGATGAATGAAATCCGACAACTCCTCTCGGTTTCCACTCGTATTGCTGGTGTCTCTAAAGAGTTAGAAAAGTCAGTCAAACTTGACTTAAAACGTATTCCAGAGATTGAAGCGCGCTACCGCCGACAAAATGTTGAAGAGCCTTACCGTCTCAAGGCCACTGCAATTGTGCACCGACTCAACTTCACCCGCGCCCGTCATGCCGGTGGCACCGAACATGTTCCACATCGCGATTACAAAGACACTCATGAACTTCTAGCCGACCTGACCCTCATGCGTGATTCACTTTTCAAGCACCGCGGCGAACTCATCGCCACCGGCTTGCTCGAGCGCACTATCCGCACCATATCGGCCTTCGGTCTCACCCACGCCACCATGGATATTCGCGAACATGCACAGGCCCATCACCAAGCCCTCGCACAACTTCTCGATGTCACCGATTACGGCGCACTACAACACAACCAACGCTTTGACTTACTTGCACAAGAGTTAGAAATACCAAATCATTTCAACACCAACAATCTCGACGTACTCGGCAAAAAAACCTTTGATACTTTCTTGGCTATCGGCGATCTCATCGAACGCTTTGGCCCAGAATCGATTGAGACCTACATCGTCTCGATGACCAAAGGCGGCGACGACCTTCTCGCAGCCGTTGTCCTAGCAAAAGAGGCTGATTTACTTGATCTTTCTAAAGGCA
>JANYCW010000044.1 GCA_025360085.1 Actinomycetes bacterium | reverse complement strand
GGATTTACGCGTACTGAGTTTCATCAACGTGGACGAATGTCCATGAAGGGGTTACCGGCTTTTATGTGGTTGAACTCCGACTCATTGGTTGAAAAGTCATGGATTGATGCACTCAAAGGTAAAGCGATTTCGATTCCAGGTTGGCAGTACCAGCTATTGTCTTTTGTTATGCGCTTTGCGCCGCGGCCTTTAGTGAGGAAGATAGGCATGAAAGTCCGGACAAAGCAGCGCCGATAGGGATCGGATACGAACTCACAGTCAATTCATAGGCTTTGCTCGCGAAAATCAAGGTTTTTATTGGAGAATTGGTTAAGATTGTAGCGAAATCAACGGAGGAGTTAATATGCGCAAGTTTTCATCAGTTGGGGTTGCACTCCTACTAGCAGCAGGTGTTGTGTCGGCGGCTCCGGCTACGGCCGCTCCTATTTCAAATGGCGTTTCATGCACTAAGGCGGGTGCAACAACAACTGTTAGTGGTAGAAAATACAAGTGTTCCAAAAATCCTCTGTCGACGAGCCTAAAATTAACGTGGCTATCAAATGACTGCCTTGTCGCAGCCAATAACTACGTTGTAGCAAAGAATACATCCGCGGTAATTTCAGCGAACTACACTGCCCAGATTCCCGTGATCGATCTTGGAATTGCAAGTGAAAATGCTAATAAGGCTGAGATTCAAATAAAGTTAGATGCCGCAATCGCGCGTGAAACTGCGGCAAAAGTTAAGTTGGCAGCCGCTGTTGCTCTACCCGTACCTACGGATGCAGTTGCCGCCGCGCAGCTATCTACCGCTAAGAAGGCATTGTCAACAGCTGTTAATTCATGGACATCTGCAATTCGCGCCTATACAAGCAAAATAAGTAGCATCACAGCTACTATCCGCAAACTTGAGGCCTCTAAAACACTTGCCATGAATAAGCCAATTGAGATGGCTGCGGGTATTGCCGACTCTAAAGGAACGGCCCAATTAATATGTACGAAGGGCTTATAGCTCTTTCGTCACATTACTTTGGAAAGCCCCGCTGCCAAAAAGGTAACGGGGCTTTCCCTATTTAAGAGTCGAGTTTGTGTACCTAGGGTAATTGAATGCGCTCGAGACTTTTACTTACATCGGGACCGGTTCTGCTTGGGTTGCATGTAATCCTTAATTTTTTCCCACAGATTAAAGGTGTGTGGAGTGAGCTTTACCTCTATAACGCAATTCCACTTTGTGCGATTGTCATAGTTATGCTCGCGCCTGGTGTTCATAGAGGCTTTGCGCGACCATTCATAGCTACGGCGATTGGAATATGGTTAATTGGATCCTTAATTTCTAGTTTTTCTTCTTACTACACCCTTGGAGGGCCAACGCAACTTATCTCCAATATTGCATATCTTCTCTTCTATCCACTCGCCCTCCTCGGTCTGCCCCGATTAATCTCATCCAGTCGTAAATTCTCGCTCCTTGAAATATTTGATGCATTCATAATCGGACTAGGTCTGAGCACTTTAGGTACCACGATAATTTTAAATCAGGTTTTACCCCATTTTAAGGGCACATTTGATGATACTTTTTTTGCGACTGTCTATCCAATCGCAGATTTGGTTTTAATTTCACTCACACTCACCACGGTCATGACACAGGGCTTCTCAATACAAGGCAATTTTTGTGCAATCGGAATTGTAATTTTTTCAGTGACTGATTTTCTTTATCTAGAAATGCACCTAAGGGGCTCATATAATTTTGGCTCCCCCATTGATGATGGATGGATCTTAGGTCTTCTCATAATTTCAATGAGCTTCTGGTACCGAAGTTCTGACGCTTTAGGCAACAGTAATGCAAACCCAATTCTAATTACGTTATCGGTTTTCTTAAGTGCAACAATTTTGGCATTAATAGCACTTCGTCCTGGATTTTTTCCGCATTATGTCTTAATACCAACTATTGCAACTTTAATCCTTGCGTTTATTCGTATGGCTGTCGCCTTAAAGGCGTCGAGAAATATTGGCCATGAACGCATTTTGGCGCGAACTGATGAGTTAACTGGTTTGCCGAATCGACGCACATTAATATCTGAGATTGAAAGCTTCGTAGATAAAAATGGTTCACTCATGCTTTTGGATCTCGATGGTTTTAAGCCCGTCAATGACTCACTTGGTCATGCCGCTGGCGATAAAGTCTTACAACAAGTTGCCTTGCGATTTAGTCGCGCGCTTCCCTCTGGAGCATTTATCGCTCGATTGGGTGGTGATGAATTCGGGGTTTTGTATGAGGGAAGTTACGAATCCGCAATGGATGTCGCATTGGCTCTACGCGCGACATTGAGCTATCCATTTAATATTGAAAGTCAGCACATTCAGATTGGCGTCAGTATCGGAGTTGCGGCAAATAATGGGGCCTCAGATTTGCTTCGCCGCGCCGATGATGCGATGTATCGGGCTAAGCGCGAGGGTCTGGGAGTTTGTCGGATTTAATCTCTTGCAAACGCGCGAGAGATTCAAGGCGCTCGAGCCCATGATCAACGATTTGTTTGACATAGCCCTTGCTGTATCCATCCGGGTATAACCATGGTTCGTGAATGTATTCAGCGCTCAAGTGTGCAAGCTCTGGAACATATTTGCGGATGTAATCACCTTTGGTATCAAAGCGCTTGCCTTGTTCAATGGGGTTAAAAATGCGGTAATACGGCGAGGCATCGGTTCCACTACCAGCTGTCCACTGCCAACCATGGGCATTAGATGCAACATCGAAATCAACGAGATGCTCTTTAAAGAAATCAGCACCTAACTGCCACTCAAGGTGGAGATCCTTAACTAAAAATGATGCAACTATCATGCGAGTTCGATTGTGCATCCAGCCTTCTTGCACCAACTGGCGCATGGCAGCATCTACAACTGGAAACCCCGTTTGACCCGCCTTCCACGCAATAAATTTAGCCCCAGGCTTGTTGTAGCGCATTTGAGAAAAACGTGGAGTGTAATATTCCGTTTCGGTGTGTGGATTGTTAAATAGCACATCGGAATAAAACTCTCTCCAAGCAATCTCTTTTCGAAAAGTATCATGTGCCTTACTTTCACCAAGGAACGTCAAAAGCGTGCAAGGATGAATTTCTCCCCACTTTAAATGAGCACTGAGTTTGCTCGTACCATCTATACCAGGCAAATTTCGATTGCTATCGTATTCATCTAAGCCATTTTTTTGGAAATATTTCCATCGTGCCAATGCCGCGACTTCACCCGTTGCCGTGATTGAAGTCCCCTCAGGTAATTGCCAGTCAGTAAAGTTACGATCTTTTTTGGTTGGCATAACCCTCTTTATGGTTTTCGGTGAGGGTGCAGGTTTTCTCCATCCATGCGCGCACCATCCACGATAAAAAGGCGTAAAGACCTTGTATGGAGTTGCATCACTTGCCTTTAATACCATTCCTGGGGCGACGGCATAGGGGGTTCCAGTGCGCACTAATGGAATACCTCCCTTTTCAATCCGAGAATCTCGGGCCGCCCCGTATGGCTCGTATTCGCCCGAGATATGAACTGACGTTGCGTTGTAGCGCTCCATTAACTCTTTGAGAACTTCAACCTGATCTCCCACCATTACATGTAATGAATTGCCTAGTGATTCATCGAGTGCACGAAGTGACTGACCTAGGTAAGCCAATCGCTTACTCCCTGTTGCATCGATTAATTTTCTATCGAGAATAAAAACTGGAACAATTTCATCGCCAGCTGCAATCGCCGCCAATAACGCAGGATTATCACTCACGCGTAGATCTCGACGAAACCACATGATGCTTCGAATAGGTGTAGACATAGGTAGATTTAACCAGTATGAAAGAGATAAAGCGCTTCCAAATTCGTGGGGTTGCCGGCGATATTACTCGCGTTGAGTTCGAGGGCCATATCGTTGATTATTGGCTTCCTAAATCGCCTGCGCGGCATTTATTGATTGCCCATGATGGGCAAAATATTTTTGACGGACATACCTCAACCCATCGTGGTCAGACATGGCAGATGGCACAATCTGCCATTCGCGTGAGCCATGCGTTGGGCATAGACCCACCGGCGATTATTGGCGTATGGCATAGCGGCTCTCAAGAAAATCCTTTGGGGCGCGGCAAAGATCTGGTGCCTGAAAAATATTTCAAGGAAGGGCTCCATGTCCATGGAAGTTTTGCCAAGAATTTTGATTCCAGCCTGCTTCAAGGGGATGCATATCTAGCAAAAATATTTGATGAGTATGTGCCTGCTATCGCACCTAGAATCGAACCTGAAAATACCGCCATGATCGGTTCGAGTATGGGCGCTTTAGCAACTCTCTACGCACTGGCTCAACTTCCACAGCGATTCACAACTGCGTTGGCAATCTCTACGCATTGGCCATTTGGGGCAATCCCTCTAGTTGAGAAAACCATAAGCTCCTTACCAACACCTGGGCTCTTTAAAATTTGGATGAGCCACGGCACGAAAGGCATAGATGCCGAGTACGCGCCATTTCAACGTATTGCCGATCAATTGATGTTTGAGCGTGGATACCAGCATCACAACTTTGTAAGCAAGGTGTACAAACGCAGTGGTCACAATGAAAGATCATGGGCTAAGTATTTAGATCAGCCTATGCGTTTTTGGCTT
>JANYCW010000028.1 GCA_025360085.1 Actinomycetes bacterium | reverse complement strand
ATCGCATCTGCTGGAATTCTCGGTGTTGCCATTGGTCTTGGCGCACAGACTTTAGTTCGCGATATTTTATCTGGAATCTTCATGTTAGTTGAAGATCAATATGGTGTTGGAGACAGCGTCAATGTCTTAGATATCCAAGGCGTTGTTGAAAGAGTTGGCCTACGCGTGACGACGGTGAGAGATTCAAGTGGAACCCTGTGGTATTTACGAAACGGCGAGATTTTAAAAGTTGGAAATCAATCTCAATCTGGTTGATTCACCATTGAATGTGCAGCCATTTCCAGATAACTCAGAAGTTGAACGCGCAAGGCCGCATCCATTTCCATTCCATCTATGACTAAGTGCATAGCGCCCAGCCACGCATCGCGTGCTGGCGAGTCGATATGAAACTGCCCATGGCGAATGCGAAGTCGCGGGTGCCCACGAACCTCTTGATAGGTGGTTGGCCCGCCCCAGTACTGCGCTAAAAACATGCGCAACCGTTCTGCCGCACCCTTTAAATCATCGGCAGGATACATGGGGCGCAAAATTGGATCGTTAGCAACGCGGGCGTAAAATTGGGAGACTAAGTCAGTGAAGAATTCTTCTCCACCTACTTGTTCGTAAAAACTACTCATACTGAAAGACTAGCAAGGCTTTTTCCTTTGCCAATTTGTAATACGAAATAGCTCATAATTAAGCACAGTGCGCCGCTGACATAAAATGCGGCGGCATAATCACCAAATTTAACTCGCACAACAGCTGCCCCTAACGCGGCAATCGATCCGCCTATCTGGTGGGCGGCAAATACCCAGCCATAAATTATGGTTCCACGCTCTGGGCCCAAAATTGTGCGGCATAGCATGACCGTAGGTGGCACTGTTGCAACCCAGTCCAGCCCATAGAAAATAACAAAAACTAGAGTAGATGGTCGAATAGAAGAAAATAAAATCGACGGTAACAAGAACAAAGACAAACCACGCAGGCCGTAATAGAAGAACAATAATTTGCGTGGATCGTATCTATCAGTCAGCCAACCCGAAAACAATGTACCGATTACATCAAAAACCCCTACTAGGGCTAACAAGCCAGCGGCCATTACTTGACCCATTCCGTGGTCGTGAGCGGCAGGGATAAAATGTGTTCCAATTAAACCGCTCGTTGATAAACCACATACAAAAAATGAACCTATTAAGTACCAAAAATCTTTATGTGCGCTCGCCTCTTTTAATGAAACGATGGCGAGTTTTCCGGCATTCATTCCAGAATGCACCGGTGGTTCCCAATCCACTGGCGCTCCATAAGGCAAGACACCAACGTCGGCAGGTTTTTCGCGAAGGAAAAAGTAAATAAGCGGAACCATAAGTATTGACGCAATTGCAATAGTTAGGCCGATTGATTTCCACCCATGGAGCTCGGATAACCGAGCAAGTCCCGGCAAAAAAATCAATTGTCCCGCGGCACCTGCGGCCGTGAGCCCACCGATAACGAGGCCACGACGCGCTACAAACCAGCGGTTCGCAATAGTTGCGGCAAAAACTAAGGCCATTGACCCCGTTCCAATACCAACAATTACACCCCACGTTGCAATGAGCTGCCATGGTGCATGTATGTACGTAGTTAAGAATGCGCCAGTACTCACCGTTATCAACGCACACATAACGACTTTTCGCACGGTAAAGCGCTCCATAAGCGCTGCCGCAAAGGGGGCCGTTAAACCATATAACAAGACGTTTACAGAAATCGCTAGCGATATCTGGTCGCGGCTCCAACCAAAGGCATCTTCTAATGGAATAATTAATACCGATGGTGCAGATCTAAAACCGGCCGTTGCTACCAAAGTAAAGAAGGTAACTATTGCGGCAATCCACGCAGGATGTATTTTTGTTCTAGTTATCAACGAGTACCAATTTTTTTGAATAAACGCCGAGAATAATTGCGGGAATTGCAGCAAAAAAACAGAGCCAACCATAAGTCAGGGTCCCGATAATTACGCCAGCTAGTGCGCCACCACCTGCGCCTGCCAAGTTCATAACTAAATCACTGGCACCTTGGGAAGCCGGACGCATCTCGAGTGAGACTGACTCTGAAAGAAAAGCAGAACCAGCAATCAAAGTACAAGACCAGCCAAGACCGAGTAAGAAGAGCCCGATTCCTAATTTAACCGCATCCCCTGCTGCGGCAGTACCCGCGACAACGGTTGATGAAAGAAGAATTACTAAACCAATCTGTATAACGCGTACGCGCCCCAAACGATCACTGAGTGCGCCAACAATTGGAGAAAATGCATACATTCCTAAAACATGAACGCTAATGACAATGCCAATAATTCGTAAAGATACATCGACGTGTTTCATATGTATCGGAGTCATCACCATCACCGAAACCATCGCAACGTGACCTATTGCTATTGCAGAGATTGCAAAGAGGGCCTTCGGATTTGAACGGATATGCGCAAGGGCTGCCTTTGTCGAGCCTTTATGTTGAACAACGTGTGCCGCTTTTTCTGCCGTTAAATATGGATCAGGCCGCAGAAAAATCTGAATCACAATAGTTGCGAACAACAAAGAGGTTGCCGAAATAAAATAAGGGCCCACTAGCCGTGGCAGATTAAAGAGTTCGGCTAAATTGCCGGCAGGATCCATCAAATTTGGTCCCGCTACTGCGCCAATAGTCGAACCCCAGACGACAAAAGATAACTGCTTAGCACGCGTTTCATTGGTTGCTAAATCCACTGCAGCAAAGCGGGCCTGGTATCCCGCCGCCGATGCCGCGCCAACTAAAAATGTTCCAAGCAACATGAAAAATAAATTGCGATGCGCACCACCGAGAATTGCGAAGATAGATCCAATAACACCGCAGATATAACCCACCGATAACGCCAAACGTCGCCCTCCTCGAGCGGTGAGTCGAGCCAAGGGAAGGGCCAACGCTGCAGCTCCTAGTACAGCACTTGTTTGAGCAAGGCCTGCAAGAGTTTCTGAATCCGTGATAGTTGAAACCAGTAGTGATCCAGCTGCAACAGTTCCGGCAACACCAACTCCGTTCAGAACTTGTGCGCTGGCAAGGGTTCGCACAACCCTGCGCTGAAGCTGCGTATTATGCATTAACTGATTAATCTAATCCAGACAGCGGTATCGGTTGCAAGTGTGTGGCCATGGACTGGCCCAGTTGCAAGCAAGATTTGAGAGTTGCTCGGCAGTTCAATTGCTGCGCCAAAGTTAATGTAACATGCAAAATCCCCAGGTCGCTCAAAGGCGACAACATCCTCGCCTGCCTGAATCCACTCCATCGGGCCATCGCCTAGGCCTTGCTCGGCTTTGCGAATTGCTAGCGCTTCGCGATACATAGACAGCGTTGAGCCTTCAACACCATCTTGCGAGTCGACGGAAAACTTGCCCCACCAGGCAGATTGTGGCAACCACGCTTGAGTGGGCGTTAACGTGTCATCCTTTGAAAAACCAAATGCACCCTCAGGATTACTCGACCATGGCAATGGCACACGACAACCATCACGACCACGATCTAAATAACCGCTCATCTTCCAACGTGGATCCGTTAAACGATCCTCTGGAATATCGCGGACTTCAGGAACTGCTAGCTCTTCGCCTTGATACAAATAAGCACCACCCGGAAGTGCCAACATCATTAACGCAGCACTGCGCGCGCGCAAAGTTCCGCGAGCAATATTGAACTGTGCGGGATCGCCTTGGCGCAAGCGCGTGGTATCGCCGTGATTAGTAAGACCTAAATCTAAGCGATCCACTGAACGGACTACATCGTGGTTATTAAATACCCACGATGTTGGAGCACCAACTTCAGCCAACGCATCGATGGAGTGATTAATCTTTTTCTTAATCTCTGAGGCTTTCCACAATGTGGTGAGCATTTCAAAATTAAAAGAGTTTTGTAGTTCATCAGGGCGAACATAGCGCGCAATGCGCGACGCGGGGCTTACCCACGCTTCGGCAACTGCCATTCGATCTCCTGGATATGAATCAAAGATTTTGCGCCACGAACGGTAGATATCGTGCACACCTTCTTGATCCCAGAATGGTTTGTGGTCGGTGCCAAGCATTTCTGCTACTGGATCTTTCGTGATATCGGGAAGACCAGCCTCTTTAAACATTCCATGAGCGACATCGATTCGAAAACCATCGACTCCACGATCTAGCCAAAACTTTAAGACATCCTCTAAATGCGAAACAACTTCGGGGTTTTCCCAGTTTAAATCGGGTTGTTCTACGGCAAATAAATGTAAGTACCACTGCCCCAGAGTTCCATTGGCCTCAGTAACGCGCTCCCATGCAGGTCCTCCGAAAACAGCCTCCCAGTTATTTGGGGGTAGATCTCCATTAACACCTTTACCATCGCGAAACATATAGCGATAGCGCTCGACTGAATTAGGCGCAGCCTTTAATGCCGCTTGAAACCATGCGTGATCACTGGATGTGTGATTAGGGACGATATCGACAATGAGTTTGATACCAAAACCATGTGCCTCCTTGATTAACTCTTCGGCATCGGCCAGCGTGCCATATTCGGGCTCGATATCCATGTAATCAGCGACGTCATATCCATGATCATGTTGAGGAGAGGGATACCAAGGTGTTATCCATATTGCATCGATTCCGAGTTTTTTCAAATACGGCAAACGTGATCGAATTCCTTCGACATCGCCAATACCATCACCATTGGAATCGGCAAACGAGCGGATATAAATTTGATAAGTAACCGCATCTCTCCACCAAGGTCTTTCATCACGCGATGCAAGTTGACTCACTTTTACTCCGTCTCTAAATATGTATGAAGAATTTGGCGCTGGCTATCGGTTAAAGGCTTGGAGCTCAAAGTATCTTCGGTCACGGTGACTTGCACTGTCTTAACCCGTGCTAGTAACTTTCCATCGTTTGAAATCTCATACTTTAAAGTAAAAGATGATGTACCAATTGAGTCGACCCAGATAGCAATATCTACATATGAGTTGCCCTCATTGATGGGAGCTTTAAAATCGACTTCGGCACGACCAATTACCATATTGAAAATACCCAACATCGCGAAGCGTGCCTCTTGGGCATACGTCAAATACTTAGCGTTATTAACATGTCCTATGGCATCTAAATCATCCCAACGTACATACTGCTTACTCAAATGTCTCATTTAACGTGTCAACTTTCTATACGTAACGCGATGTGGGCGCGCAGCATCAGCCCCTAGACGTTGGATTTTATTTTCTTCATATGATTCAAAGTTTCCTTCAAACCAGAACCACTGTGACTCACCTTCATAGGACAAAATGTGGGTCGCCACGCGGTCCAAGAACCATCGATCGTGAGAGATTACGACGGCACATCCCGGAAACTCAAGAAGTGCGTTTTCGAGGGAGCCCAAAGTTTCGACATCGAGATCGTTCGTTGGTTCATCCAGAAGCAGCAAGTTTCCACCTTGTTTAAGGGTGAGTGCAAGGTTTAATCGGTTACGTTCACCGCCCGACAAAATCCCGGCAGGCTTTTGTTGATCTGGACCTTTAAAACCAAAGCAGGATACATATGCCCTCGATGGCATTTCAACCATTCCGACTTTTATAAAATCAAGACCATCGGAGACGACTTCCCACAAAGATTTTTTAGGATCGATTCCACCACGTGATTGATCCACGTAGGAGATTTTCACGGTCTCCCCGATTTTCACAGTTCCGGAATCAGGGGTTTCCATTCCCAAGATTGTCTTAAATAAAGTTGTTTTACCAGCACCGTTAGGGCCAATGACTCCAACGATTCCGTTGCGCGGCAGAGTAAATGAGAGGTCATCGATTAAAACGCGATCGCCAAAACCCTTGGTTAAGTGCTCAACTTCAATAACAATATTTCCAAGACGTGGACCTGGTGGAATCTGAATCTCTTCAAAATCCAATTTGCGCATCTTGTCGGCTTCAGCGGCCATCTCTTCGTAGCGAGCTAGACGCGCTTTAGATTTAACTTGGCGACCTTTAGCATTAAGCCGCACCCATTCAAGCTCTTCGGTTAATCGTTTAGCGCGCTTGGCATCTTTTTGACCTTCGATTTTTAGGCGCGCTGACTTTGTTTCCAAATAGGTTGTGTAGTTACCCTCATACGGATAGGCGCGACCACGATCGAGTTCAAGAATCCACTCTGCAACGTTGTCTAAGAAGTATCTATCGTGAGTGATGGCAACTACGGCGCCATGATACTTATTTAAATGTTGCTCGAGCCATAGAACGGATTCTGCATCTAAGTGGTTCGTTGGTTCATCGAGAAGTAATAAATCCGGGGCCTGTAAAAGTAACTTACATAATGCAACGCGCCGTTTTTCACCGCCCGATAAAACTGAAACATCGGCATCTGGAGGTGGACAACGCAGTGCATCCATCGCCTGTTCGAGCTGTGAATCAAGCTCCCAGGCGTTGCGATGGTCTAGAAGCTCTTGGAGTGTGCCCATTTCAGCTAATAACTTGTCATAATCGGCATCGGGGTTGCCAAGCTCTTCACTAATGACGTTGAAGCGATCTAACATTGCAACGGTTTCAGCCACGCCCTCTTTGACGTTATCAATGACGTTTTTACTCTCATTGAGAACCGGCTCTTGCAATAAAATCCCGACGCTAAAGCCTGGAGTTAAATAGGCCTCGCCATTCGATGGCTGCTGTAAACCGGCCATAATTTGTAGAACTGTGGACTTACCCGCACCGTTCGGGCCGACAACACCGATTTTTGCACCAGGATAAAACATGATCGTGACATCATCGAGAATTACTTTCTCGCCATGCGCTTTACGCGCCTTTTTCATCGTATAAATGAACTCAGCCATGAGACGAAACCTTATCGTTATGTGTCGGTAGACTTTGCATCCTCGACCCTACAGGCGCCTGTAGCTCAGTCGGATAGAGCACCCGCCTTCTAAGCGGGTTGTCGCAGGTTCGATTCCTGCCAGGCGCGCATGGCTAATGAACAACCGAACCTGATCTGGATCGACTGTGAAATGACTGGACTATCCCTTGAAAAGGATGTCCTCGTTGAAATCGCCGTCCTTGTAACTGACTCCGATTTAAACCTGCTTGGTGAAGGC
>JANYCW010000035.1 GCA_025360085.1 Actinomycetes bacterium | reverse complement strand
AGATTTTGCCTCAGCGTTAAAATTACTTGCCGACTATGAAGCGGGTACTAGTTCGGGAATTGGGGCGATTCAAAGTGACGGCGTTATGATTGACGCGGCATCAATAAGAATGGCGCTAGTAATCAAAGCCCGCGGAGTTGCCGGAAACCTTTGCTAGGGTCTTCACATGTGCCACTGTGGGTCAACTATGAATCAAAGTAAATAGGTCGCCTAATAATATGGAGCTACCTTTAACGGGCATCCGAGTCCTCGATGCCACATCTAATATCGCCGGACCCTTTGGGGGCTCAATTCTTGGCGACTTAGGCGCGACCGTAACAAAAATTGAAACCCCCACCGGTGACCCTTCACGATCCATGGTCCCTCTCGATGGAGATCGATCGGCATATTTTCACATTGTTAACCGAAATAAAGATGTCGAAGTAATTGATTTAAAATCCCAAAATGGAAAACTGCGCATTGGCGAACTTTTAGACACTGCAGATGTATTTCTTACTAACTTTTTGCCGACACGATTGCAATCACTTGACTTAGCACCAACTGAATTAATGGCACAGAGACCAACATTAATAATTGGCAATCTTTCATCTTATGGGGCGACCGGGCCCTGTGCGTCATGGCCTGGCTACGATGCAACGGTTCAGGCTCGAACCGGCATTATGCATATTACTGGTGAGAAAGACGGCCCTCCGGTGAGAACTGGCATTTCAGTATTAGATATCGGGTCAGGGATGTGGCTGGCAATGGGGGTCTTAGCTGCAATAGTGAAACGAAATCGAACTGGAATCGGGGGTTTAGTCGAAACTTCGCTATTTGAAACAGGTGTCTCATGGGTCAGTTATCACTTAGCCGCACATGAATTAACTAATGCGCCCTCCGTTCGTTCAGGAAGTGGTCACCCAACTTTTTCACCCTATGGAGTTTTCAGAACCAAGCAAGGTGATATATGCATCGGTGTCGGAAATGATAATATTTTTTCAAAATTAGCAACGCAAATTGGGAAGCCTGAATTAACTACAGATATTCGCTTTCTTAGAAATATTGATCGGGTTTTACATGCCGCCGATTTAAAGAGTGAGATTGAAAAATCTCTCTCACTTCAAGATTCAACCTACTGGACGCTCAAGCTAGCGGCCGCTGGTATTCCAGTTGATGCAGTTGTTGCGCCAGAGGCTCTCTTCAACGATCCCCAAGCTTTGGCCGTTGGTATATTTGTTGACTATCCCGATACAGCCTCTGGAATAACCCGTATCCCCGGCCTTCCATTGCGCTTTGATGGCCAACGGCCACAAATTCACTTACCGGCACCTCATAAAAATAGTTAAAGATTAGAAATTCTGTCGGAAAGGGTTCAATTTTGTTATGAGCAAATGTGTTGAATCAAAGCGACTCTGAAGCCGCACTAATAAGTCCAACATAATCAACAATTTTTACGCGCGGTTTGCCTTTGACTTCTCCGGCCATAGTTTCTGCCTCATTGATTCTCTGCCAACCTGCTTGATCTACAAATTTCTGACAACCTATTAGATCCCGTATGTCGCCGAGGGTCTTCGGAGATTTTAAATCCGCCACTAACAGTGCAATCACAGCAGCAGCATCCGATTTATTAGTTCCAATAACCCCTGATGGCCCGCGCTTTGCCCACCCGACTACATACATATTCTGGTTTACACGACCGTCGATGTTAATGACTTTACCGTTTTCATATGGGACCCCTGTAATACTGGCGGCATGATAGCCAATTGCGGTGATAACTAAGCCACATTTTATTGTTACGTCACCATTAGGTGTTGAATAGACAATGCCCTCAACACGATCCCTGCCCAAGATTTCTTTTGGAGTGTGCTGAAAAAGAAAATGCATGGTGCGCTCATGTGAAGTTTTTTGGGACTGCGCTATTTGAAGCATTGCATCTAAGTTGTTCTTCACATCTTTTTCAGGCGCATCCCCCGCGCGCGCGATCGCAGCATCGATATCGTCGCGCCGCATAATGACATTGGTGTGCTCAAGTTTTGGAAGTTCCCGAAGTTCTGGCGATGTAAAAGCCGCGTATTCTGGGCCTCTGCGAGCGCTGATAAAGATATCCCGTACCCCACTA
>JANYCW010000034.1 GCA_025360085.1 Actinomycetes bacterium | reverse complement strand
AGATTTTGCCTCAGCGTTAAAATTACTTGCCGACTATGAAGCGGGTACTAGTTCGGGAATTGGGGCGATTCAAAGTGACGGCGTTATGATTGACGCGGCATCAATAAGAATGGCGCTAGTAATCAAAGCCCGCGGAGTTGCTGCAGGAATGCTCGCTTAATTACCCTCACAGATTGCTATCGCTTCACCTGTTTTTATCTCATCCCCTGCTTTAAAGAATATTTCAACTAGAAGCCCTGCGACTGGAGATGGCACTTGTACGGTGGCCTTGTCGGTCTCTACCTCCATCAAATCATCACCAACCGCTACAACATCGCCAACGGATTTATTCCATTCGACTAAATAAACTTCATCTACGGTTTCGCCTACTCGAGGCATCTTTATAGTTATCTTCAATTAAATCGCCACCTTACTAGGTGTCCAAATATTTGAAAACATCGCCGATAGTTCGGGTTCTGGATCATTGGCGACCTTCTTAGCTACAGCAGTTAACTCAGAAACCATATTTTCCTTCATTGACTCTATTTCATTTCGCGTTATTAGATTTCTCTTAATTAAATCTTTCTCAGTAACTAGTAGGGGATCCTTTTTTTGCCACTCTTTTAACTCGCCCTCAGGACGGTAAAGCGCTTGATCAGCGCGCGAATGCCCTGAAAAGCGATATGTCTTAGCTTCGATAAGAGTTGGGCCACCACCTGTACGAGCACGATTAATCGCATCGGTCAAACCACTTCGCACCGCATGGATATCCATCCCATCCAAACTCATGTGCGGCATCGCGTAACTCTCAGCACGGATGTGAAGATCTTCAATTGGTGTCGTTTTTTCAATTCGGCTGTACTCCCCGTAGACATTGTTATCACAAATAAAGATCACGGGAAGCTTCCAGATTGCCGCAAGGTTTAACCCTTCATGAAATGCACCGATATTTGTTGCACCGTCACCGAAAAGGGCGAGCGCAATTTGATCAGTTTTTTGAACTTGAAAAGCGAGTGCAGCACCAGCCGCGACAGGTATTCCTGCACCGATAATTGCAGAGGTTGGAAGTAAGCCAACAGTCGTATCACACAAGTGCATCGAACCACCAACTCCACCACAACACCCCGTAGCTTTCCCCATAATTTCGGCAAGAACTGATTCCGGCGAAAGACCAAGGGCTAGACCTATTGCATGACTTCGATAGGTGGCGGCGACAACATCATTTGGTTTTAAAGTTGATGAAATTCCCAGAGTTAAGGCCTCTTGCCCAACTGCTAAATGTGTTGTCCCACGAATTGAGCCCTCCGCAAATAACGCATTTGTAATTTTTTCGAACTCGCGAATCTCCACCATTCTTTCATAGCAGGCAAGATCATTTCCATATAGAGAGTTTCGGCGTTCTAGTGATGTAGTCATCCTGCTATCCCTTCAACAACCCACCATGGTTGGGGGACGTCTTGATTCTTAAGTGCATGAAGTATTTGGCGCGTTACATCTGAGGCTGTTGGGGCGTATCGGCTTTCAAGTCCACCATTGAATGGGATTGGTACGTCCGGAGCTGTAATTCTAAATGGTGGAGATTTTAAGGCTGAAAAGAGTTGACTAGTTACATAGGCAACTATTTCAGAGCCCCAACCACCACTAAGCGGAGCCTCTTCAACCACAATGAGGCGACTGGTTTTCTTAACTGAATTTAAAACCGTTTCTCGATCCCAAGGAATAATCGTCTGAAGATCTACCAAATCTGCTGAGACTCCAGAATTTTTAATTGCCTCTTCGGCTACATTAACCATCTGCCCTAGTGCAACAATAGTAATCTCGTCTCCAGTCGCTCTCATCTGAGCTTTTCCGATTTCAGCAATAATGCCATAATCGACATCGCCGCGCTCGGCGTAAAGAATTCTAGGTTCTAAAACAATTACGGGATCTGGATCCCGTATTGCCGCCCGCAAAAGACTATAAGCTGATTGCGCATTACTAGGCATTAGTACTTTCAATCCAGGGGTGGATGCAAACCAGTGCTCTAATGTTTGTGAATGTTGGCAACCAAAACCTAAACCTGAACCGACCGATGCTCTAATAGTCATTGGTACAGAAAGAGAGCCTTGACTCAGATATCGCGTCTTTGCCGCTTCGGTTACAATTTGATCGAGAGCAACGCCTAAAAACTCGATAAACATAATTTCAATAACTGGCCTCAAACCCATCATCGCTGCTCCGACGGCTGCTCCAGTAAAACCCATCTCCGAAATAGGAGTATCCCGAACACGTTCTGGACCGAACTCCTTCAAAATTCCTTCTGAGGTTTTGAATGGGCCTTCTGCTTCGGCCACGTCCTCACCAAAGAAGATGATCCGTGAATCCAAACGCATCTCATCGGCCAATGCCGCAACAATTGCCTGGCGAAAACGCATGGTAGCCATAAATTCTCCTAAAATCGCTTAAAATACCTACTGGAAACGTTTGCTAGGGTATCCACATGTGGCACGCTGGGTCAATATCCGATGATGGTAGTTAGGTCACCTGGCGCTATGGGGCTACCTTTATTGGGAATTCGTGTACTTGATGCCACTTCGAATATTGCAGGTCCATTCGGAGGCACAATCCTGGGCGATTTAGGCGCGACCGTAATCAAAATAGAGACCCCCTCGGGCGATCCCTCACGATCCATGGCTCCTCTAGACGGCGACCGTTCGGCTTACTTTCATATAGTCAATCGAAATAAAATAGTTGAAGAAATTGATTTGAAGTCGGAGAACGGAAAAGTTCGCATTAGAGAACTTCTAGATACAACAGATATTTTTCTAACCAATTTTTTGCCCTTACGTTTACAATCACTAAATTTGTCACCGACCGAATTAATGGCACAGCGACCAGCATTGATAATTGGAAATCTTTCTTCTTATGGGAGTTGCGGGCCAAGTGCGTCATGGCCTGGTTATGATGCAACAGTGCAGGCCCGAACGGGGATTATGCATATAACCGGTGAAATGGATGGCTCCCCCGTAAGAACTGGCATTTCAGTTCTAGATATTGGTTCAGGTATGTGGCTTGCACTGGGTATCTTAGCGGCGTTAGTTAAAAGAAATCGAACTGGAATTGGTGGTTTGGTCGAAACTTCACTTTATGAAACCGGTGTCTCGTGGGTTAGTTATCATTTAGCTGCTAATGAGTTAACTCATCGACCATCTGTTCGCTCAGGAAGCGGCCACCCAACATTTTCCCCATACGGAACATTCGCGACTATGCATGGAGATATTTGTATAGGAGTTGGAAATGATAATATCTTTTCAAAGTTGGCAACCGTAATTAACCGATCTGATTTAATTTCCGACCCCCGCTTTATAAAAAATATCGATCGAGTCACTCATGCGGCCGAATTAAAGATTGAGATTGAAAATTCTTTAGCTTCACAAAACTCAACTTATTGGACAAGTTTATTTGCCGAAGTTGGAGTACCGGCTGATGTGGTAGTGGCACCAGAGTCACTTTTTACTGATCCTCAAGCAGCAGCAGTTGGAATTTTGATTGACTACCCCGATTCAACGGCTGGAATTACTACAATTCCAGGGCTTCCTTTGCGTTTTGATGGCAAGCGTCCTCAAATTCGTATCCCAGCACCTCACAAAAAAAATAAAATTAAGCCGGTTGGCGATAGCGGTCAACAACTTCTTCAATGACTTCAATACCTAGACCTGGTTTATTATTAGGCGGGTAAATCCAGCCGTCAGTCTGCTCGAATGGCTCAGTAATTAAATCATGTTGCATAGGATTTCGTAGAGGTTTAAATTCAAATAACTTGAACGCTAGGCTAGAAAAACTGACTGCCAAGCTTGCCGCTGACACTATTGCAGATGACCATGCATGGGCATTAACTTGTTTTTGATATGTATTAATTCGCTCCACTGCTTTTACGAATCCGGTTATTCCCTCCGCGCGACCAGGATCGATTCCAAACACATCGCACGTGCCGGTATCTAAAATTTGCTCAAAACCAGCGACATTCCACTCACGCTCCCCATATGCAATGAGACATTTAGACTTATCTTTAAGTTTTCGGTAGCCATCAGGATTCCAAGCACCTAGTGGCTCTTCAATCCACGCAATATTCTCTTCATCAAATGCCTGAACGCGTTTAATTGCAGTATCAACATCCCATTTAATTGCATATCCCATATCAATCATTAACGATTTATTTGGTCCAATTGCCTCTCTCATTGCCTTCACATATTCGACATCTCTCTCATGTTCATAGCCCAAATGTGCGTTCCCTCGTTTGCCAAATCCAACTTTCATTCCTTGCAAACCAGTGCTCAACCATTCTTTTGCTTGCTCTGCCATTTTTGGTATTGATGAGTCATGAGCGTGCCCTGAAGCAATCACAGGTAACTTTTCGTGAACTGATCCACCTAGAAGTTCTAATACACTTTTGCCCAATGCTTTTCCTTTTATATCCCAAAGTGCAATATCGATAGCTGATAGCGCATAAGCGGCTAAACCCCCACGGTATCCGTACCACCAATATCTCTCCTTTATTGCGCTCCAAATCACTTCGTTATTAATCGGATTTTGCCCTATAACGAACTCAGATAATCCCACTATTAAAGCTGCAACTGCAGCGTTTGCCTCCTTAAACTGAGTTATCGATTCACCCCATCCAATAACCCCCTCATCCGTAGTAATTTTTACTAAACATAGGAAGCGTTCAGCGCCGAAATCGTTAGGTTCGGGATAGGCCACGGGAATTGGTTCGATTTTAACTATCTTCATGTTGTCCTTTCCACTAACTCTACCAAAATCATGTGATTGCCTATAAATTATGGGCTGAGCCTACTAACTAATATACAGTGTTGAAAGGGTTATTAATGAATCTAGATACTCCGATAATCGATACGCATATACATTTATGGGATCAAAAGCATCCCGAACTTAAATGGGTCTGGCTTGAAAAAGATGCGGTGCATCCGATACTTGGAAATATTGATGCAATCAAATCGGTGGCCTTTACTTTGAATGATTTGTGGGCAGAAGCTAGGTTTTCTAATATTGAAGGATTTGTTCATATTCAAGCTGCTATAGGTTCTCCAAATTCAGTAACTGAAACACGATGGCTAGACGAAATGGCCAAGACTGGGCCAGCGCCAATGAGAATTGTGGGTGACTGTGCATTGAATGGCGAAAATGCAACTAGCCAACTTGAAGAGCACCAAGAATCTCCTCTTTTTGTTGGTGTCCGTGACTTCAATGCTGAAGTTATGTTTGCAGCCAAAGAGATTCTTCCAAACTATGAAAAGTCATTGATATACCTAACCAAAAAGAATCTAATCTTTGATTTAGATTGTGAATGGCAGAATATTCCTCAAGCTCTCCAACTTGCACAGCGCCATCCAGAACTTCAAATAGTTTTAGAACACATTGGTTTTCCACGGCGGCGAGATGATGAATATTTTGATAATTGGTCCAAAGCGGTGCACAATCTAGCCAAGGCACCGAATGTAACAATGAAGCTCTCTGGCATTGGAATGACTGACCCTCGCTTTACTAGAGATTCACTCAGAAAATGGGCCGAGGTTTCAATTGAAGCTTTTAGTCCTCAGCGCTGTGTGCTTGGTTCAAATTGGCCTGTCGATAGGCTATTTTCCTCATACGATGTAATAATTAATTTTATGCGAGATTACATCTCAGTGTTAACTACTCACGAACAAGAGTTGATTTGCAAAACAAATGCTAAGAGACTTTATCGTTTCTAACCAGCAGTTTTAAAGGTTTCCTGACTGCAAACAACTCCGGGTATTCTGGGGTTTGGGTTAATAACTCTAAATTTGGCAACCGATCAATTAATTGTCGCAGAGCAATTCGAGACTCAAGTCGGGCAAGCGGTGCACCAATACAAAAGTGTATTCCATGCCCAAAACTTACATGACCTTTATCAGGACGGAAAATATCAAAAATATTTGGATTTCTAAATCTCGCAGGGTCTCGATTTGCCGCACCGATCAAAAAATGAATGTAATCTCCCTTTGAAATTCTTTCTCCAGCAATTTCAAGCTCTTCACTGGCTACTCGTGACTGTTTTAGAATTGATGAATCAAAGCGAAGGACCTCTTCGATTACATTCTCTAATAAACTGCTATCTTTTTGAACCTTTGCTAATTGTTCCGGGTGTGCAGCCAAGGCTAACACAGCGTTCCCGATGAGGCCCTCTGTGGTTTCAAAGCCGGCGAAAAAGAGATTCACTATAAGACCAACTAACTCGGCATCTGTAAGTCCATCTTCATTTTCCTTGTACCCAAGAAGTCGGCTAAGCAAGTTATCTTGAGGTTGCTTGCGTAACTGCGCAAATAGAGTAAGCAGATACTCACTGGCCTCAATCGCAGTTTCATTTGCATGTGTAGCTTCACTATGGCTTACTCGAGCAGATGCACTAAAACCTGCAGCACCATCAGACCACCGTTTTACATCCCAGGCTCGCTCTAATGGGATTCCTAATAGTTCGCAGATAACAATTGCGGGAAGTTGAAAAGAGAGTTTTGTTACAAGATCGAACTCTTCTTTCTTTAGAGCCGCATCTAAAAGCTTGCTTACAATTAATTCTATTTTAGGTTCGAGTGCGGCGATGGTCCGTGGTGTGAAAGACTTGCTAATAAGCTTGCGCAAACGAGTGTGTTGAGGTGGGTCTTGAAAGACCAACCAATTACTAAGAACCTCTAAAATTACCGAGTATTTTGCCCTTTCTTTATCTGAAAAGTGAGCCGCCGCCTTGTTCATTCGCTCTCCAGCGTTAAGTTTTTCATTACGCAATCCAGCTTCGACTTCCGCATAGGGGGAAACGATCCAAGCTGTCATTTTTTCACTCCAAAAAATTGGAGAGTTGACTAGAAAATCATTAAATACAGGATAGGGATCTTGGAAATACTGCGGAGAAAGGAATTCGGCGCTCATTCTTTGAAGAACCTAACTGGGAATCCATGTACCTGGTAGGTTTTTGCGGTCACCATAATTAATACATTAACTGCCCGCCAGATAAGTTAAGAAGTGTTCCGGTCATATAACTAGAGGCATCTGAAGCTAGAAAGATTACGGCTCCAACCATTTCATTTGGTTCTGCCAACCTACCCATTGGAATCATTGATATAAAGCTCTTCATGGCTGCATCGTCCTGACCTTCGCGCAACATACTGGTATCAACCCCCCCAGGTGCTACCGCGTTGACTCGCACACCCTCAGGAGCAAAAGATCTGGCTAACCCTCTCGTCATCGAAACAATGCCGCCCTTGCTAGCTGCATAAACAACTGATCCGCCAAAACCACCTGTCCACCAACTCTGAGATGAAAAATTTATAATAGAGCCTTTAGTTTTTGCCGCTTTAAAAGAATGATAAGCCGAACGATTTAGAAAAAACGTTGCTTTAAGATTTACATCAATCTGTAAATCCCAATCTTCTTCAGTAACCTCATCGACTGAATTGCGTCTGCGAAGTACTGCGGCACAGTGTGCAAGCGCCGCAAGCGGTGCCATATCTTGGGCCCGCTTAAAAATTTCTTCATGGTTTGCCAAATATGTTAAATCGGTTTCAAGATACTGGTGACCAGATTTTACTAATTCCGAGCCCGGTAAATCCACTGCCAACACATAAGCACCAGCCTCGGCAAAGCCTGCCGCGACTTCTTTACCAATCCCGCCGGCAGCTCCAGTAACAACTACGCTCTTACCAACCAACCCAGCGTCATTTCTCCACATGAGAATTTAAATAACCACCATTTCAATTTCAAGTAATTCGGCTATAGAACGAAGTTCGCTCACGCGATGTCCTGTGCCTAACGCCCAATGGTGTGGGACGCCTGTAGCACTCCAATCATCACACCACTGTCCTGGATTAACACCGAAATCAACTAGGGAGGTGGTATTACCGATACGCAAACGTGGACCTTCAACCACGGCGCCCTCTGACGCTACAAATTGATATGTGCCATTTTTACGTTGAGTTACACCAAAAACTGTCACAGGGCCATGAGTAACATCGAATTCAACAGATACTCCATAACCACGCTTACCATGATAGATACCGAGCCCACGTAAAATTGGTTTTCCATTGCTAATTGCCAGATGTGCAGGCCCATCGTGGCCCATTTCAACCACACTGTTGTTGAAATTGAGCGCCTGAAATTCGGTAAATGAGCCTCCGGCACCCATTCGATCTAACATCAACATGCCTATGGAGGTTCGAAGTTCATATTCACCAACTGCTGGCACACCTTCAGCGGTCAATAATGAACAGCCGAGAATCATGCCCGCACCTAGGCGTTCGTGAATTTCACCATCTAAACCTCGATGGTAATAAGCCAGACTATTAATATCAAACTCATCAACCAGATGGCGCAAGCCAACGGCTACTTTACCTGCCCAACGGAAATCATCTTCATTAACAGTTTTATCAATTTCAAAAATTGAACGAGTTTCATCTAATACTTTGTCAATCTCATTTTCTGAAACTTTTTCAACTCGGACTCGAAGATCGTCAAACTCTAAAACCTCCATATGGCCGCCAAAATGCGTCGTCACCATCGTCATATCCGTAGATACATCGAGCATTCCTGGATATATATGGCCCATAATTCCATGGCGTGAGTTTCGAAGAATGCTTCGAATTTTTGCCGCTTGAATCCAACTATGAATTTTTATCCAAGCACGCTCTTCTGCAAGAAAGCCTGAAACTGAGCGGAAGGGAATACCAGCACGCTCAAAAGCATTAGCCATTTCAGGTAGCGGGCAAGCGCCACAATATGCCAACCATGCACCAGTGTCGAAATTAGCATGATCCATTGCTTCACTTGGTTGCAGGTTTATTAAAAGAACAGGTGCATTTGCACGCTGTGCAATGGGAATAAACATTGATGAAGTCATATATGTTGTTAAATACATGATGATCATGTCACAACCTGCAGCTCGCAATTTTTCAGCGGCTGCAGCACCCTCTTGAGGGTCTGAAATAAAACCTACGTCGATTAGATCAACTTCCATCTTTGAGATTCGATTTGAAACAACTCGAGCAGACTCCTGGAGTTGAGGAAGTAGTTTTGGAAACTGTGGCCAATAAGTACCTAATCCGCCAGCTACCAGACCAACCTTAATTGATTTTTCAGGACGTCTTGCGGGTACTAAGCGCGTTGGTGGAGATGGATTGAGCGTCATCACTATTGCCGCTGATCATTTAATTTTTGTCGCACCTGATCAAATGAAACCGCCAAAATGAGCATGGCGCCTTGAGCGATACGTTGCCAAAATGTTGGAATATCTAAAAGAATTAAACCGTTGTTCAGTACACCGAGAACAAGAAGCCCCAGAATTGTTCCAAACATTGAACCTCTGCCTCCAGCCAAACTTGCACCGCCAAGCACGATAGCGGTAATTGCTTCCAACTCAAGGCCTCGTGCGGCATTAGGATCGCCCGCAGAAAGTTGCGATGTAAGAATTGCTCCAGCTAAAGCTGAGGCAACGCCTGAGTAAATAAATGTAAGAAGTAAAATCCTATTTGATCGAATTCCTACTACTCGCGCAGCATTTGGATTTGACCCAATCGCATAAAGTGATCTCCCATATACTGTCTTTCGTAATACAACAGCCCCTACGATTGAAAGCAGGGCAAAAATCACAACTGGCAATGGAACATGAAGAGGTTGCGCAGTGCCGAGCCAGTCAAAATTTCTCATTCCCACTGTTTGCCCGTTACCAATGAGAAGGGCTACTCCATAAAGTGTTGCTAAAGTTCCAAGAGTTGTAATTAGAGATGAAACTCCGACGACTGTTACAAAAAAACCATTTATCGAACCAATAATTAGTCCGTAAACCAAACAAAGAATCAACCCCGTCACGATTCCATGTGCATTAACAGTTTTAGCTAAAATCATCCCCGATACCGCAGCAGAGGAGCCAACAGAAAGATCAACTTGACCACTTATCATGAGTAGAGTTCCCGGAACACAGACGACACCTGTTACAGCCATCGCTACAAGAATATTTCTAAAATTCTCGATATCAAAGAAATATTCACTCGTGATTGTGAAAAAGACCATCATCGCGAGGAGAAAAACCACCAAAGGTGCAGTTGCAGGAATTGAGCGACGTTTTTTTGCCTCGCCCGCAACTGAAGTATTCTTCGTCTGTGACTCACTCATAATGGATGGGTGCTCCTAACTCGATACGGATACGAGAGTGTTTGCATCAACGGCATTTCCGGTGAGCTCTGAAACGATCTTTCCGCGCGCCATAATTAACGCTCTATCTGCTAAAAGAACAACTTCTTCATAATCTGAAGTCGCCACAATAACTGCCATATTGCTCTCTTTAGCCTGCTTGCGAATAATTTCATAAATATCACGACGAGCACCAACATCAACTCCACGAGTTGGTTCCACAAGCAGAAGTACATTTACTTTTGCTTCAAACCAGCGAGCTAGAAGAACTTTCTGCTGATTACCACCTGATAGGGTTGCAATTTCTTGAGTTGGCCCGCGGCGAGAGTTGATTCGTAGCGCATCTGCCCATTTGTTAAATGCAATTGCTTCTAAACTTGACTTCACAAAACCGAAGCGCCCCATCGTGTGCCAAGCACGAACCGAGAGATTTTCAGCCACAGAACGACTTCCAAAAGAACCGAGTCTTTGGCGATCTGCCGGTAAATATCCAATTCCTGCCTCAGCCGAAACACCTGGGTTTTTAGGTCTGAACCCGTTTCCAAATATCATGATTTCGCCGCCAGATATTGGTCGCAAACCAAACATACTTTCTAATATCTCTGCTGAGCCCGAACCAATTTTTCCAAAAATACAGACTACTTCACCCTCGTCGACAGAAAATGAAACATTTTCAAATTCAGTATAGCTAGTTAGATTTCTTACTTCTACCGCTTTCTTTGTTGAGATAATCGGAGTGGGTCTTGCATTTTGAGCCGCCTCATGTCCAAGCATTGCAGTCACAAGGTCGCTTCGACTGGCTTCTTTCCCGACTGTGGTCAACACGGAGTTTCCATCTCTCAAAACTTGAACTCTATCTGCAACTCTTGCGACTTCATCAAGACGGTGTGTTATATAAATCATTCCCACCCCTTGTGATTTGAGTTGCTCCATTACAACAAAAAGTCGATCGACTTCCACGTTTGAAAGGGCCGCCGTCGGCTCATCTAAAACTAAGATCTTCGCATTCTGCGTGATTGCACGAGCAATTTCAAGCAACTGACGCTCACCAACACGTAATGAACCCGCCATGGCATCCACTGGAATATCAACTTCGAGACGATCGAGAACTTCCTTGGCTTTACGGTTTAAATCCTTCCAAGAGACAAAACCATTGGAGCCCGGCCATTGCCCAAGAAAAATATTTTCCGCAACACTCAAACTTGGTGCGTCATTAAGCTCTTGGAAAATCATTCGAACTCCAAGCTGGCGCGCTTGATAAACATCAAGTCGCGCCAACTCAGTGCTCTGAATTGTTATTAATCCACTAGTTGGAGGGACATCGCCAGCAAGAATCTTTACTAAGGTTGATTTCCCTGCCCCATTTTCACCTAGAAGTGCGAGAACCTCGCCTGCATTTAAGGAGAGATTCACGCCATGTAAAACCTCAACGCCATTAAATGACTTATGAATATTCTCTAAGTGAACTAAATCAACCTTCATAGATCTTCGATGCACCTCTCCTTAGTTAATGGAAACAATTCTTGAATATAGATAGAACTTTTCAGACTGCTGCTTTTTAGCAGCCAGTGACCTTGAAGTTTTTATCAATATTTCCGGCGTTGATGGCAACGTGCTTGATCTTAAGCTGGAAGGGAACCTTCTTGCCCTTAATTAAATCAAGTAGGTAAGGAACTCCGATTTCACCGTATCGCTCTGGGAAATAGGCAGTGCTGCCAATCCAGTGTGGTGTATTTTTAATATCGCACCAAGCTGAAGCTGAAGCTCCTTGACCACCAGCATAAATATCATCGGCGCGACCAACCTGCTTTGCGGCAGAGAAGGCACCTTGGATACCTTCGTCGTTGATAGCGACAACAATAATGTGATGCTTACCTGGAAGTGTTGTCAAAGCATCTGGCATTACTGCAAGCGACTTATCTAAACGGCCAGCATCGTATTTCTTTAGCTTAGGTGCAATTACTCCGGCACCACAAACGCTCTCGAAGCCTGATCGGTAACCACCCATGCGAGCTTCGTTTACAAGACCGACACCGTAATCCTCTAGTGAGATCCACGCGTCAAATTCACAGTTGAAGTTCTTCTTGAAATAATCTCCAAGGGCTTTTCCTGTGACATAGCCAGCACCAGCGTTATTAGCACCCATGAAAGCTGTTTGACAAGGATCTTGTTCGATGTCAATTGAAATGACTGGCACCTGTGGTCCTGCTTTACATATTGCTGCAGCTGCATCTGAAATTGCGTTAAAGTTCAAATAACCTTGAACTTTCTTTAGTTTGAAAGTCTTTGCGCAAGCAAGTGCAAGATCAGCTTTTAAGTTTCCGTCGCAAAATATAAACTTTGCTCCGGCTTTTTTAGCCTCACGCGCAATTGAGTCATGGACATCTTTACCAAATCCGATTGCGTCAGAGAGACCAATAAGACCAATGGTGATTCCTTTACCACTTCCTGGAACTGCTTTACGGAAATCAACATCACCAGCAGAAGCTGGAATTATTTGTACACTCAACATAGTTGCTGTGGCAATCGCCGCCACAACACCTAATAGAGATTTTGAACGAAGAGATCTCTTCATATGAGATAGGTACCTTTCCTAATAGGTGTGTCGAGGGATTCATCCCTTGATGGAGTTATCGAGCCCGACTGGTGGTGGAATCGTTTCCAATTTAGGGCCAAGTGTCAAGAGTCAATGAGAAAAGTTTTTAAACCGTTATAGAAGTATTTTGGCTTTGAACATGTTCAACGCGAGGCTGGATAAATTTTTGTTATGTAAAAAGTTGACCTTGTAGACGGGCAAACCTCTCACCCATCATTCGATACCCGGTCGAATCGGGGTGCAGGTTATCAGGCAGATGTTCATGATCAACACTGCTAAAAAGTTCAAGCCCATTCATATAGTGAAGGTTTACGTCGTCTCGATTCTTTACAATCTCTTCCAGCAGCGTTCGCGTTTTGCTCAACGTTAAAGCACCGGCGGCCAGCTCTGGTGACCGCTCTTGTCCGAACAATCGATTCCCGTCAATCATTGTCGGCCCTGGGCACTCTTCATGAAATGGACACGTAATAGATGAAATTACCAATATTGGGGTCACCTCATGTTTGTCTCTAAGAATATCTAAAAAGTTGTGAACTGCAGGAATGAATGCTCTCTCACGCATTGAGTCTGCATTTACTACATTTATTCCAAGTTTAAGTGAAATAAAATCTGCTTGTAAATCTGCCATAGATCTTGCTACGAAGCCATCAAGTTGACATTCCCCAGCAAGTCCGAAGTTTCGAAGATCGAGATTGAGAAGTTGTGAGGCCCTGATTGGCCACGCATCCATTGGACGAATCGCTTCGCTGCATTGACTGATCGAGCTTCCGTAATGTAACCATGTTTTTCGTGTGTCTTTCTTGCTTGAAACAATTTCTTGATCGGAAGTTACATTTCTAACTTCTACTATAGCAGTCGTAGGAAGCCAAATCTCAATCTCTTTTTCATCTCCGCCTAAATCATCAAATACGAGAAAGTCTGTTTCACCAACCTCGAGAGTTTCTGCAAAGACTGCAGGAGCTGTGGCGGTAAGGCGCAAAATATTCCCATTTTCAGCGATGACTGACTTTCTTTCAACTCCATTGACAAGAAGGTCGAATGCCGCAGGGCGCAATTGCTCTGAAATACCCGTGATTACTAACTTAGATACTCGTACCTCGAGAGAAATTGCTTGAGCTCTCGAGGTGAATCTGAGACGCACACCAGAAGGAAATCTGACGTATCTCTCCATACCTGCATCAGCAAATTGATTTCGAGTCCAATCAGGTAATCGGCGAGGTGTGACCCATCCCTGGCTATCGCAGTCAAAACCTTGCGCGCCAACTACTTCAATTACACTCTCTTTAATTGAATAGGAAAACATTCCAAATCCCCTCATGCCCTCAATTTAAACTGCTGCGGTGTCGGTAAATTTCTCAGAAATACGATATCTAGCAATATAGTCGCGGTCGAGCTCCCAACCCAGTCCAGGATTTTCATTGAGTTGGATGTGACCCTCTTTGAGTTTTGGGCGATTTGCAAGCAGGTTGTGCCAAATGGGATCTCGATCTGGATGAAAATATTCCACATAAGTACCATGAGGAATTGATGCAAGTAAATGTGCAGATACCTGCGCCTCTTCATGGTGAGCCATTTTTATATCATAAACCGAAGCCATTGCAGCTACTTTGCGCCATTCGGTTGGACCTCCCGACCATGATGAGTCAAAGTTACAGAAGTCAATCGCACCCGTCTCCATTAAATCGCGACAACCGGCGGCAGAAAACTCACTCTGGCCTGCACATACTGCAACACTTCCTGCATATCTAACATCGCGCATACCCTTGCGATCATTTTGCCAAATACATGGTTCTTCAAACCAAAGTAAATTATCATCGGCGACGAGTTTAGAAAACTCGATTGCTTGTGCTGGTGTATATCCCTGATTGGCATCTACTGCAATGCGAAAATTATCGCCTCCAACATTGCGCGCCTCTTTAAAACGCTTGGCATCATCGGCAGGAGACATACCGCCAATTTTAAATTTCATGCCAGCGAATTCTTCTTTTAGAAGATACTCAACTTCTTCCCTTATGGAAAGATTGCTTCCGTAGTACCCGCCAATCGTAATAACTGGAACTTTGGAGCGATAACCACCCCAGAGTTTCCATAACGGGGCGTTAAGTGCTTTACCGAGTAGATCCCATAAAGTCACATCGATAGATGCGCATGCGACTAGACCTAATCGACGATCACGAAGTATGTCCCAGGTCGCTGGTCGAGATATCTCCCAAAGTCTTTCGATTGCCGATCCATCTTGACCGATTAGAAGTGGCGCAATCTCTTCGTGAATAATGCTTTCAATTTCTAGTAATGATGCATCTTCATCTCCAGCATAGGCTTCCCCAATTAGACCACTCGCGGTATGAATTCGCGTAATCACAGTAGAACGGTGAGTCATTTTATAGTGGCTACCGCGGTAAGTGCGGGCTAGTGGTACGCGAACGGCTTCAGTTTCTACTCTCGTGATGGTCAGATCTTGCATGCCAAATAACCGCCTAATCTCTCGTTTCTGGAAACGTTTCTATTTTATGCCCAAGATGAGGGGTGGTGTCAAGGGCGATAATGCTGAATCATTGGGCTTTATCAGATTGTGAGAAAAAAGTGCCAAAAGGAAAGCCCCGAAAGAAGCCGTCGACAACGCCTGTAACGATTCATGACGTTGCGGCTAGGGCAGAAGTTGCAATCTCCAGTATCTCAAGAGTTTTATCGGGACACCCTGATGTCTCGGAACGGATGCGGATAAAAGTTTTAAGGGCTGCAAATGAATTAGGTTACGAACCAGATTTCTTTGCTCAATCCCTTAGAAGCGGTGCTACAAAAACTATTGGTTTTATTATTCGAGACATTTCCAATCCTTTTTTTGGTGTTATTGCCCAATGTTGCGAGCAAGAACTTCGAAAAGCCGGTTACTCGATGATGCTCATGAACTCAGACGGAGATGTTGCCACCGAAAGTACAAATATTGCCCAGTTGAGGCGACGCAAAATAGATGGATTAATAGCATCGCTAGTCTCGGAAGATGTTCCTGAACTCAAAAGCTCACTTGAGAAACTAAATGCCCCGGTTGTACTTCTTGATAGAGAACTCACCGGCTTCAACTCAAGTGCAATTCTTACCAATCACCATCAAGGAATTGAGGATGCCACGGCAGATTTAATTTCACGTGGTCACTCTCGCATCGCTTTTATTTCGGGTAGTACGCGGGTCTACACAACTCGTGACCGCTTAAAGGGTTTCAAAAGTGCTTTTAAAAAAGCCGAAATTGCTTACCCGAGTAATTTAGTTTCACTTGGAAAATTTGATGCAGAATTTGGAGAATCTGAAACTAAACGACTTTTCACCCTAATAGATCGGCCAACTGCACTTATAAGCGGTGGAATTGGAAGCACCGCAGGCGCAATGCGTGGTTTGAAAAAACTCGGACTAATTCCGGGAAAAGATCTTGCATTTGTCGCAATCGACGAATGGCCTATGTTCGACGTTTTTGGACAACATTACTCCTCCGTCTATCGTGATGCTGCGATGATAGGGCGCGAAGCTGCAGCGGCACTTTTAGAGATGATGAATGGTGGTAGTTCTCGGACAATTATCGTTGATACTACCTATATTGTCCGCGAAAGTAGCGGTGGTGGCTTGAAGGCAAAAAGGAAATGAGTATGTCGTACAGCGAGGCACTACTTGAAAATCTGACTGACGATTCCTCTTTGAGGATAAATCAACAATCCAATGCAAGACTCCAAGTTCTACTTATCGACTTCATGGTTGCTGCGCGTGCAGGGAAAATCGCACGGGGTGAATGCAAAAATCAGAGAGTCAACGTGGGGAGTGAACTAGCTATTAACTCCAGTTTTCTAGATTTAGATGATATTGACTGGACTGTCATGACTCATCCAGGTTCGATTATTTGGTCGGCATTACTAGATTCACTATATTTAAAACCTCAATTCGCAACGAGATTCCCACTTGCGGCGATGGCTGGTTACAGAACAAGTGCATCCGCAGCGAAATTCTTTGGGACTAACCACCGCAAGAAGTGGCATGTAACAACAACTGCAGGAGCGTTAGCATCAGCAACCACCTCATGTGTTTTTCAAAATCTCTCAAAAACTCAGCATCTAACTGCTCTGCGTAGCACTTCCTCGAATATGGGTGGGATTGCAATCGCCGACCGACGCACGGGTGCAGCAATTTTTAATAGGGCTGCTGCAACTTCGCTGGGTCTTCTAGCAGCGCATTACTCTGCAGGTAATTTACCAAGTGCGATAGAGATTTGGGAGGGTGAACGCGGAATTCTTCAACTCTTTTCGATTACGGAAGAAGCGGCTACGATGCTCGATGGTGTAAGCACCACAAGTCTTCGACTCTTTCCATATAACGGGTTTGTCCAAAGTTTGGTTTACGCTATAACGAACTTGTCGGAAAGCAACTGTGGGGAGCTCGTTGAATTACAAATAGGTGTCAATGCGATAACTAATGATTTAGTAGATGGATCAATTGGTGGAAACTACTGGGACCTCAAACACAGTGCGGCAAGTGCCTGGCAGATTAAAGATGTAACTCGTAGCGTTGAGGCATCTCCAAAAGTACTAGCGAAAATTAGAGTTGAAGTGATAGATATACCTGTCTCCGGTGCCGAAGTACGCGTCAAAACTGTTTCGGGAACAAGTTCACTTCGTGTCGAAGTTGCACCCGGATCAAAATTTGGAGCACCAGATCACGATCTTTGGCAACTTGCGAAGTGGCAGCGACTTATTGGTGAGGAAATTCATCTAGCTCGAGAGTTTTCTTCCGAGCTCATGGGTGGTCAGATAGATTCAAAAACCATCGCTGCACTTTATAAATTTCTAATTTAACTAGCGCGATTCAAGTTTTCCACTTGATGCACTTTTATAAGCGATTTCGAGGGCTTCAACTGTTCGCGCACCTAACTCACCGGGTGATTGATTAATGAATTCTTCACCCCTGGCTGCGGAAATTATCGCCTCAATTGGACCATCACAGTTGTAATAACCCTCGTCCTCTTTTAAATCCAAAAATTCGTTCTTGCCGTTGCTATAGAGCCATACTGCGGCTCTTTCAATATCTACTAATATTTGGCCTTTGTCACCAATAGCTCGAACTTCAAGGGCGTGGGTCTTTCGATGTGCTTCTACGTGTGATGAGCCACCAGACACAACACCTATCGCTCCATTTTCAAATCTGTAAGTAATTGCATCGTGGAGTTCAACGGGAGAATTCATTGGTGCCGTCATCATGGCAAATCCAGACTGAACACGTGCGCCAGTTAGCCATAAAGCCATTCCGAGTGCATGCGTCAATTGCGCTTGAGCATAACCGCCACCTGAGAGATTCTTGTCGGTCCATGTCTGTTGGTCAGGTAATGATTCGGGGGCAGCATCTGGATATGCACCTGTATTCGACAGAAGTTCCCGCGTTTGCGAAGACATATGCACGGTCATATGTTCGAGTTCACCGATTCCATATTCATCCATCATTCTTTTAGCCTTCGCAATCATCGGCAGATAATTCCAACCAAATGAGACAACTAAATTCTTTTTAACTCGATCGGCAGTTTCTACTAAATCCCACGCTTCGGACGAGTGAATTGTCACGGGTTTTTCACACATCACGTGTGCACCAGCTTCTAGGGCGGTTTTTGCATGTTCGTGATGAAATGATGTTGGACTTCCAACGACACACAGGTCTATGCCGGCATCTAAAATATCTAAATAATTTTCAGAGGCAACTTTAAAACCATACTGATCCTTTATCTTCTCCAACAGTTCAGGGCCTTTTCTGGAAATACCAATGAACTCTACGTCTTGGTGTTTAGCCAAATTTGGCAAATGTGAAGCAACTGCCCAACTTCCTGCCCCAATAACACCAACTCTAATTTTAGCCAACGTTTTACCCCCATCAAATTTTCCCCATCACTAGGCATAAAGTAAGGAGAGGTTTACTATTTGTCAAGGATTTTCCGGTAACCATTATCAAAAAAGGAGTAGGGATGGAACGGGTCTGTTTCACATTTGAAATTTTCGAAGGTAAGGAAGCTGAGTATAAAAAACGTCACGATGAGATTTGGCCCGAGCTTGTTTCGGCATTGAAAGAGTGCGGGTTTGAAAATTACTCTATTTTCCGACGTGGGTTAAATATTGTAGGCTATTTCGAAGTAAAACCTGATGCAAAAACAGCATTTACTAAGTTAGGTAGTTATGATGTTAACGCAAAGTGGTCCAATTGGTTTGAAGATGTGATTGTTAATCTAACTGACAATCAAGGAAATTTAATCGCAATGACAGAAGTCTGGCATTTAGACTAAATCAACTTTCTCTAAATTCTTTTCAAAGCAGCTGTCACAAGTTCAGAATAATTGACAATTTTCACGCGAGGTTTCCCAAGTGGGTCGCCAGCAGCTATCTCCGCCAAATTTATTCTTTGCCAACCTGATTGATCAACAACTCGCTGATTGCTAAGCAAATCTGTGATGTTGCCATTACTTTTTGGAGACTTTAAATCAGAGATTAGTAATTCCATAACTGCTGCGGCATCGGATTTGTTTGTACCTATCACTCCCGAAGGACCTCGTTTAGCCCAACCGACTACATAAATATTATCTTTTACTCGGCCCTCTACATTAATTACTTTGCCGTTCTCATCGTAAACACCGTCGATGCTAGCAGCGTGATAGCCAATAGCGGTAATAACAAGACCGCATTTAATTGTTACTTCACCTTTAGGAGTGGAGTACACGATGCCCTCAACGAGATTACTACCCAAAATCTCCTTGGGTGTGTGTTGAAAGAGAAAGTGCATTGTTCGATCATGTGAAGTCTTTTCGTTATCAGCGAGCAACGCCATTGCATCTAAGTTGCTCTTAACCTCTTTTTTAGGCGCATCCCCTGCGCGCGAAATCGCTTCCTCTATATCCTCGCGAGCGATAATGACATTTGTGTGTTCCAGTTTTGCTAACTCTCGAAGTTCGGGGGATGTAAACGCTGCATGTTCTGGTCCTCGGCGAGCGCTGATATAAACATCACGTACAGTACTTCGCTTAAAAGCATCGATTGCGTGATCGGCTGTGTCCGTTGAATCTAATTCAGATGGATCCAGGGCTAACATTCTCGCAACATCCATCGCCACATTACCTGCGCCAATCACCACGGCGGTACCGCAATTAAGTGGAACTTCTAAATCTGCAAAATCTGGGTGGGCGTTATACCAAGGGACAAAGTCTGCGGCAGACATTGAGCCGTACAAATCTTCCCCAGCAATACCGAGCTTCTTACCTAAAGACGAACCCGTTGCAATAACAACAGCATCATATTTTTCAGCAAGTTGAGCAACTGTTATCTCAGCGCCGATTTCAACATTAGCAAAAAGGCGAAAATTTGGATCTGCGGCAATCTTTTCAAATACCTTTGCCACGGTTTTAATTTTTGGATGATCTGGCGCAACGCCACTTCGGACTAAACCCCATGGAGTTGGCAGGCGTTCAATTAAGTCAATGGCAAAAGTCCGATCTTCGTTTTGCAGATTCTGCAGAGCTTGGGCGGCAAAATAACCAGCTGGTCCAGCGCCAATGATCGCTACTTTGTACTGCAATTTCCAGGCTCCTTATATCTATGAGCGGAGACGAGGAGATTTGAATTCCTGAAGGCGATTAAACCTTACCTCGTTAGCAGTGAGGCGCACTCGACCGGGCTATGCGACGTCTCCGAGATGCAAGTGAAAGTTTAGCGGTTAAACCAAGTTAATAATAACGTCGGCCTTGGCCCGCGTAGTTTCTATTAACTCGGCATTTCGTGCATCAGTACCGTTGGCCCAGGCATGTGCGGCCGCAGGGGTTTTGCCGAATTTAATGTGCCTGGCAACGAGTCGTGAAACTCGTTTGTCATGATCGATGTCTATAAACCAACTCTCGGTCAGTGACTGTGCTACCTGCGCCCAGCCATCTTCTTCTAAAAGCAGATAATTTCCCTCGATAATAATCAATGAAGTGTGATCATAGATAGCGCCTTCTGCGCTGATGGATTCTTCAATCTCGCGGTGAAATAGAGGGAGATAGATTGTCTCTGTGGTCTTGACTTTAATGCGGTGGAGTAAATTTGCAAAACCATAGGAATCAAAAGTATCCGGAGCTCCTTTTCTATCGGCTCTGGTAAGAATTGCGAGTTGTGCGTTACTTAAGTGAAAGCCATCCATGGGAATTAAGGCCGTAGTTTCTTTTGGAAGTTTTTTCAAAAGATAACTGGACAGAGTTGATTTGCCTGCCCCTGGTTTACCAATCAGGCCAATAATGACGCGAGAATCTGTATTGTGAGTTAACGTGACTGCTCGCTCGAAAGCCTCCTCTAACGAAGCAATTTTAATTACCATTTTCAGGCGGGCTTTTGAGTTGAAGCACGAATTACTAATTTCGGTTGGAATTTAATTTGCTGGTGGGCGTGGGCTTCGCCTTTCTCACATTCAGAAATAATCAGTTCCGCTGATGCGACTCCAAGTTGGTATGCCGGTTGGGCTATAGACGTTAACGGAATAGCAGCTGAAGTCGCGAACGCGATATCGTCATATCCGATTAAAGACATTTGTTCTGGAATTCGAATTCCGCGATCCAAAAGTCCTCGCATAACACCAAGAGCAACGATGTCATTCGCACAAAATATAGCGGTCGGCAATTTAGGCAGAGATAAAATTTCGGTTACGGCATGTTCGCCTTGGACTGCATTCATCAAAGTTACGCGAATAGTTTTGATTGAAATTGAAGCTAATTTTGCCACATTGGTTACGCCGGTTCCGCGATCTGCCACCTGTGGAATGCTCTCTGGCCCACAAACCCACGCAATATCTCTGTGCCCAAGAGTTACCAGATACTCTATTGCTATCTCGCCTCCACGAATATCGTCGACCGAAACTGAGCATTGAGTTCTGGATTTAGTTTCACGGTCAAGCAGGGTCACAGCAATTCCTCGATCTAACAACGCCTCCAAATGGGCTGGATCTCTATTTGATGGCGTAATAAGAATCCCTCTAACCTGCTGTTGAATGAGAACGTTTATATATTTTTCTTCCTTTTTTACACTTTCATCTGAGTTGCAGAGAAATACCGCATATCCACGTTTACTCGCCGCATCTTCTACTCCACGCGCAACTTCAGTAAAAAAAGGATTGGCGACATCCGGAACAATAAGCCCTAAAGTTCGGCTAAAACCGGCTCGGAGGTGGCGCGCGAAGGCGTTGGGAACAAATCCAAGATCTTTAATTGTCTTTTGAACACGTTCAAGAGTCAAAGCAGAAACTACTTCTGGACGGTTAAGGACATTTGACACGGTTCCCACCGAGACCTGGGCTCTTGCTGCCACTTCTCGCAAACTAACACTCATGGGTTGATAATGGCTGAACTAATTGAACCGTGTCAATTGATTATTGCTAATTATAACAAGTTATCGTAAGCGCCAATTTATTACCTTGACTTAACGGGAGATTCGTTCTAATTTCACCCTATGTAGAATGAATCGATTCAATTTTAACCTTGAATACGTAATCGGTATTCATAGGTAAGAGGAGAAGTGGCGATGCAGCGAATTGGATTTAGATTGAAATTGAAGGCGGATATGTTAGATAAATACGTCTTGCTTCACCAAAATGTTTGGCCGGAGATGTTAGAGGCCCTCACCAAAACGGGGTGGCACAACTATTCGCTCTTCATAGATCGTAGCGATGCATCACTTATTGGATACTTTGAGACTCCGGATTTACAGAAAGCATTAAACGGTATGGCAAAACTTGAGGTTAATGATCGTTGGCAGGCATTCATGGCCAGTTATTTCGTTGCCCTCGAAGGTCAGCGACCAGATGAAGGCTTCCTACAATTAGAAAACATTTTTTATCTTGAATGACTCCCTACTACCACAGAAACCACGGTAACTAGAATGGCCAGCACACAAGAAGTAAAGTCAGTAATTTCTCGCTTAAAAATTGAAACCCCTTCGTGGGCTTACGGTAACTCTGGTACTCGCTTTAAAGTCTTTGGGCAAACAGGAGTGCCGCGGGATCCATTTGAGAAAGTTGCCGATGCGGCCCAGGTAAATAAATACACGGGTGCGGCACCTACGGTTGCTCTGCATATCCCTTGGGATGCTGTCTCTGACTATGCCGCATTGTCTTCACATGCTCAAAGCCTCGGTGTAAAACTTGGCACAATAAATTCCAACACTTTCCAAGATGACCAGTACATTCTTGGCTCTGTGTGTGCTCCAAATCCTAAGGTTCGAGAAAATGCAGTAAAACATCTTCTTGATTGCGTTGACATAATGGATCAAACTCAAGTGCAAGATCTTAAACTCTGGTTTGCTGATGGTACCAACTATCCTGGCCAAGATAATATTACCGACCGACAAAACCGCTTAGCCGAATCTCTTGAAAAGATTTATGCACGTTTAGATGAAAACCAGCGTTTGCTTCTAGAGTATAAATTCTTTGAGCCAGCTTTTTACCATACTGATGTTCCTGATTGGGGTACATCACTATTGCATTGCATGGCTCTTGGCCCAAAAGCAATGGTAGTTGTTGATACTGGCCACCATGCTCCTGGAACAAACATTGAGTTCATTGTCGCGGGCTTACTGCGTGCAAAACGTCTTGGGGCTTTTGACTTTAATTCGCGATTTTATGCCGATGATGATTTAATCGTGGGTGCAGCTGATCCATTCCAACTGTTTCGAATCATGCACGAAGTAAATATCAACGGTGGTTTCGATATTGGAACCCCCGTTTCATATGTTCTAGATCAATGTCATAATATTGAGGCCAAAATCCCCGGTCAAATCCGTTCAATCATGAATGTACAAGAGGCTGTTGCTAAAGCTGCTCTGGTTGATCAGTCTTCTCTCAAGCAAGCTCAGTTAGAAGGTGACGTACTTGCCGCTCATGAAATATTAATGGACGCTTACAACACTGATGTTCGAGGTTTGCTACGAGAATGGCGAAACGAAATGGGAATTGACCCTGAACCAATGAAGGCATATGCGGCCAATGGTTATGCGGCAAAAATAGCTGCAGATCGCATTGGTGGGAATCAAGCGGGCTGGGGCGCTTAATGTTAAATAACACCATCCAAGAGTTACTAAGACGTAGCAATCACCTTGGAAGTAACCCGAAATACACAAACTTCGCGGGGGGCAATACCTCATCAAAAGGTAACGCAATTGATCCATCTACGGGCGAAAGCGTTGAAGTAATGTATGTAAAAGGTTCTGGCGGCGATTTAGGAACTCTTAAGGATTCTGGTTTGGCCGCACTTTATGTGGACCGCATAAAAGCCCTTGCCAATGTCTACCGAGGAGTCGAATTTGAAGATGAAATGGTTGGTCTTTTTGACTACTGCGCCTTCGGACGAAGTGGTGCGGCACCTAGTATTGATACGGCAATGCATGGTTTGGTCGATGCTGCTCACGTAGATCACTTGCACCCTGATGCAATAATTGCTTTCGCGACGTCGGTCGATGGACCAGAACTTACAAAAAAATGTTTTGGGGATGAAATTTTATGGGTTGATTGGCGCAGACCTGGTTTTGAACTGGGTTTAGAGATTTCACGTTTAGTCAGGGAAAACCCTATAGCGAAAGGTGCTATTTTGGGAGGACATGGTTTAACAACATGGGCACAAACAAGTCAAGAGTGTGAAAAACGATCTATCGATGCAATCTTAACTGCTGAAAAGTTTTTGATTGATGAGGGGAAGGAGAGCCCTTTTGGAGAAATTTCTCAGCCTTTATCCCCGCAAGTTCGTCTAATAAAAGCGGCCGCCCTTGCGCCAACATTGCGGGGAATTGCGTCTAGGGATTCAAGAATGGTCGGCCATTTTACGGACGAAGATATTGTTTTGAAATTTATAGGAAGTCAATCTTTAATACGGCTGGCCAATCTTGGTACTTCATGTCCAGATCATTTTCTTCGTACAAAAGTATCACCTATGGTTATTAATCTTCCAATCACAGCAACGGTAGAGGAAATAATTTTTGAGGCACATAGAGAACATGAAAAATATCGCAATAACTATGCCGACTACTACAAGCGTTATGCCGGTCCGGAATCACCTGCAATGCGTGGTGCAGATCCACTCATTATTTTAGTTCCTGGAATTGGGATGTTTTCATATGGTAAAGATAAGCAGACTGCTCGAGTTGCCAGTGAGTTTTACATTAATGCCATCAATGTTATGCACGGTGCAGAGTCTGTTTCTACATACCGTCCGATTCCTGAATCAGAAAAATTCAATATTGAATATTGGGAGCTCGAGGAGGCCAAACTACGCAGAATGCCTAAGTCCAAACCCTTGCAAGGCCGAATCGCTTTTGTAACAGGGGGAGGATCTGGGATTGGGAAAGCCACTGCCTTACGTTTATCGGCCGAAGGTGCAGCGGTAATTATCGCTGATCGTGACTTTAAAGCAGCGGTTCAGGTTGTAGAAGAAGTTGGTGGTCCTGATAAAGCAGTTGCGGTTGCAGTTGATGTAACCGATGAGGTAGCTGTTGTTGCCGCTATCCATGCCGCTTCTCTAGCTTTCGGAGGAGTGGATTTGGTAGTCAATAATGCAGGACTCTCCATTAGTAAACCGCTGGTTGATACAACAACTAACGATTGGGATGTTCAACATAGCGTGATGGCTCGCGGATCATTCTTGGTTTCGCGCGAAGCCGCCAAAGCCATGATTGCCCAGAAAATGGGTGGAGATATCGTTTATGTCTCTTCGAAAAACTCTGTTTTTGCAGGCCCAAATAACATCGCATATGGATCAACAAAAGCCGATCAAGCCCACCAAGTGCGTCTGCTGGCCGCCGAGCTGGGCGCATATCAAATTCGAGTCAACGGAGTTAATCCAGATGGTGTCGTTAAAGGCTCTGGCATCTTTGCATCTGGCTGGGGCGCACAGCGGGCAGCTGTGTATGGCGTAGAAGAGGCCAAACTTGGGGAGTATTACGCGCAACGCACAATATTGAAGAAAGAAGTTTACCCAGAACACATTGCTGCGGCAGTCTTCGTTTTGTGTTCAAGCGACCTACCGCTCACGACCGGATTACATATACCTGTAGACGGTGGTGTCGCGGCCGCATTTCTTCGCTAATAACTATGGCAGATTTTCTTGCAGTTGACCTTGGTGCCACTAGCGGCCGCATTGCAATTGGACGGGTCCGCGAAGGTCGAATTGATTTAGAGGTTGCACATCGTTTCCAGCATGAAGTGCTCACCTCAGATGATGGGTCAATCTTTTGGAATTGGAATCTCATTGTTGAAGAAATTTTGAAGGGTCTAAGACTTGCGCTCAAAGTGAGCCATCCAATCTCTTTGGGAATTGACTCATGGGCGGTGGACTACGGGCTAATCGGAGAATTAGGGGGCGTATTGAGCCCAATTTATGCATATCGTGACCCCAGAACAGAGCCGACTTTTAAGGCGCTCACACACCACATTGGGAGAGAACGGATTTACGCATCAACAGGAATTCAGTTTTTACCTATCAATACAATTTACCAACTCAATGCGGAAATAGGTTCTGCAAAATATGAAAGAGCTCAATCATTTCTTCTTCTGCCAGATCTCTTGAACTACATTCTAACGGGAGAGCAATCTACTGAAGTTACAAATGCTTCAACTACTCAGCTTCTAAAATCTTCAACAAGGAACTGGGACACTGGGTTAATTGAACTTGCAGGACTTAGAAGAGAAATCTTCACAAAACTCCACGAGCCTGGAACTTTCATAGGTCCTATCCAAGGGCACGGGGATTTAAACGGAATTCATGTTGTTGCAACCGCCTCACACGATACTGCTGCAGCAATAGCCGGAATACCTTTCCACCATAGAGAGTCAGAAGGCTACATCTCGAGTGGAACATGGTCTCTAGTGGGGATTGAATCTGAAATCCCATTCATCTCCGAAGCATCATCAAATGTAAATTTAACGAATGAACTAGGCGTATTTAACACGGTGAGAGTTTTAAAAAATGTCACAGGAATGTGGTTACTTGAAGAGTGCCGTCGGGATTGGAAAAGTAAGGGTTATGAGTACTCTATGTCTGAACTTTTAGTGTTGGCCGAGGAGAATCTCAATTTTCCCACCATTATTAACCCTAACGATCCGTGTTTTACCCTTCCTGGTTTGATGACTTCTCGAATTACTGCATACTGTATCGAAAAATCAGTATCGCCACCGACAACGCCGGGAGAATTTACTGCAACCATATTGAAAAGTTTGGCTAATGCTTACAGAGATGCGTTGAGGGAAATTGAATCGATTACAAGCTATACATTAGATACCCTGCACATTCTTGGTGGTGGTTCTCAAATTTCACTCCTTAACCAACTCACTGCTAATGCTTGTGGGGTGACTGTTAAGACGGGGCCAGTTGAAGCAACATTATTTGGGAACATCGCAGTCCAGGCCATTTCTTCTGGGGCTATCAGTGATATTTCAACTGCTCGGGCCATGATTTCCAAAAGCTTTGATAGTGCCGAGTTCAAACCGGTTGATAGAGTCAGAGAATGATTGCTCAGCGAAAACTTGGTCCCTATGTAGTTTCGGCTATCGGCATGGGTTGTATGCCCCTGTCCTTTCCTAACGAGCGAAATCCAAATCTTATTAACGAACCAGATCGGGCGATCGCAGCATCGATATCGTCGCGCCGCATAATGACATTGGTGTGCTCAAGTTTTGGAAGTTCCCGAAGTTCTGGCGATGTAAAAGCCGCGTATTCTGGGCCTCTGCGAGCGCTGATAAAGATATCCCGTACCCCACTA
>JANYCW010000011.1 GCA_025360085.1 Actinomycetes bacterium | reverse complement strand
CATTGCTAAGCAGGGGTACTTGAATTTTCTAGCAGGTGCTGGAGTCGTCTTAATTCTTTGGCTTTTTATGACCGGGAGAAAAACCGTTGGAATTGCGGTCTCTGGAGTTGGAATTGTTGGTGGTGGGTTAATTTTTTTAGGTTTAGTAAATTCAGGCCCATTTGCCACATATCTTTACAAGAGTTCGCTTGCCGCTAGAGGATTTTATTGGCGTGCAGCATTGAAGATGCTTACCGACCATCCCTTCTTTGGTGTTGGTATGGACGGTTTTATTGATTGGTATCGACGGGCCAGACCTGCAGATTATTTTGTAAATGGGTTTCTCACAATATCTAACACAGCGCACAATGTTTATTTAGATGTTGCTTCAAGTGGTGGTTTTCCGCTCGTTGCGATTTATTGTGGAATAGTTGGTCTTGTTGTTGTTTCAGTTGTTAGAGTCGTAAAGAGAAGCAGTGGATTTGATGTTTATTTTGCCGCCATTGTTGGGGCTTGGGTGGCTTATCAAGCGCAATCCCTTGTGAGTATTAATCAGTTAGGTCTAGCAATTTGGGGTTGGGTATTATCGGGTCTAATAATTGGTTATGAGATAAACACCAGAAACGGTGAATCATTAAATGCCTCACCTGGCCACCGAAATCTACCCCGCAAAAAGAGTAATAATTCAAAAAAACCTTTAACTCCCGCCGCAGTATTCTCAATCTTTTCTGGCCTTGTAGTTGGCGCGCTCATTGCTATCCCTCCCTATTATGTAAATGCAAGCTTTTTTTCGGCGCTGAAATCCGGTGATATCAAGAAGCTAGAATTAGCAGCTTATTTGAAACCAATTGATGAAAGACGACTTCTTCACCTGGCCACTATTCTGAGAGATAATAAAAATGATGCCGAGGCAATAATTGTCATCCGAGATGCGACGGCAAGATTTCCTGATTCATTTGATATCTGGGCCTTGTGGCCAACAATTGCGACTGCAGCGCCAAACGATGTGGCTAATGCAAAGGCGCAGATGAGACGGTTGGATCCGAATAATCCTGATTTAAAATAACTTCCGTTCCTTCAACAATTTTTAGAGTTAATCAATTATGGTTGACTATTAAGTTTGACTGATTGGAGTCTCTGTGTTCACTCTAGTAGCTATCACATTTGTTGCACTAATCCTCACCCTAATGTTGGGGCTAATACCGGGAACTATCATTACGGCGGCCATATCGGGTAGTTCCAAGAGCAGGGGCCCTGTTGCTTTAGGTCTTTCAATTGGAATCGGATTCGCAATATCAAGCATCGCAGTGGCGTGGGCATTTGGAATTTTTGGGGCAAATAGTTATTTAGCAATTCTAATTGTATTAATGGTTATCTCACTTGCGTTGCTTTTAGTTCCTATTTTTAGAAAATCGCTATTGGTCTGGAAGGAGTTCGGGCGCTGGGATGCGATGTTGCTCTTACTACCGTTTATCACTGCTTTTTATAGCAAGCCATATTGGCACGGTGCAACCGGACTTCAATTATCTGCAGGTAATGGCCCAGATATCCCCCAGAATTTAATGACGGTTTTGGCACAACCTAATGTGGGTTCTACTTGGTCACAAGGCAGAGACAATTTTTTAACTTTTCTAGGCGATAAAAATCTAGGCGAGGCCATCTATCATTTATATCAACTTCCCTCTATGCAGCAACAAGCTGGTTTTGATTATTTAATTTATGGAACTCGTTGGGGGTTGAGCATCCCCTTCGCCCAAATCTTACGTATCGATCGCTCTTATCTTGTTGTGGAGCAAGCATTGACAATTTCCGTTGGGCTTGCGGCACTTGCATTAATAATCTACGCATTTTCTCGTCTTGTTTTCACCCGATTCTCGTTGTCTTTTCTACTTTTAATTGCCACAATTTCATCGGCACCAATGATGGTTCAAGTATTCAATGGAGGAATGGCTCAGGCGTGGGCATTGCCAGGCATTGGTCTGCTTTCAAGTGTTTTACTGCTAACTCTGTTTTTAAAAACTAAGGATGAGTTAACACCCTCCGCCTTGAAAGGGTTAATTGTATTATCTGCATTTGGCTGGCTGGCCAATGCTGTGACATATATCGATTCCAGCATGACTCTGGCTGCCGTTTTCGCAATCTCTGCCATCACCTTAGCGATTTTTGGTAAAAGTGAACTTAGCATTTCTACGGTAAAGACAATATTTATAGGTGGAGTTTTAGCTGCAATTGTGGTTGCTCCATATTCGTATGCGGCAATTACTACAATGAGTATTCGACTGAAGTTAGCCTCTGGCACAGGCTTTTTGTTTAATTATTGGCCATTACCATCTGAAATTTTAGGATTTATTAATATTTGGACTGGAAAGGCTGGTGTACCACGGGATCCTTTGGTCATGATGATCGGAGTACTTTTATCTGCGGCAATTATTTGGTTAGTTTTGCGGGGACTGACGAGTAAGGCCAGTTGGGATAAATCAGTATCTATCCTTGGTTTATCGATCATACTTGTCTGCGGCGCTGTTGCTTTCTGGTCCAGTAATACAAGTTTAGGAAGTAACTATTCTTATGTAAAAGTGGCTACTTATGTAACTCCGCTCTTCTTATTAATAATCGGTGAGAGAATGTCACAAAATTTAAAGCCAAAAAGAGCTAAGAATTCTAAAAATGACACGCCATTTTGGCTGCGGATGGTGACACCGATATTTTTTGTATCCATATTAGTGTTATCGGTGTTCCAAGTTAATTCTGGTTTAGTTAAGCAACAAGAGTTTTCATACCCTTCTGCAATGACTGCGATCCTAAATGATCCCGCAGCTCAAGCAGAACTTAGTAATTACAATTACCTAACGACATACCGTGCAATAAGCAATGTACTTGGTTTCGTCGGTAACACTTATTGGATAGGAAAAGCCCCCAATGATATTTTATTGACAACGCGGATGAACAATGAGCTTAGAATTATCTGCTTTGTTGGTGATGCTGCCTGCGCGCCGAAAACGCCAGAAATAACAGGTAATATTTTAAATAAATACAGTTTGAAGGTTTATCAATCTTCGATTAGCACGGCTCAGTATGCAGCTTTGAAACCACTAGACCGTTTCTATGCCGCAATGGATGCCGTAGGCCAACCTAGATTTAATATTCCTGATCGATTTGTTGGAGGAAATCCACTCCTTAAACCGAATACATGAAAATCCTAGTAACTGGTGCATCGGGGTTTTTAGGATCGTGGATCTGCCGGGTATTGGCGCAGAGCCACGAGGTTATAGCTCTTCTCCGACCTACCTCTGATGTGTACCGGCTTGGGGGTATCAAAAGTTTGCAAGTAAAGAGGCTCGAGATTTCCGTTTGGGCTGAATTTATTTCATCCGAGAATCTTGACTCTTTGGTGCTAGCCGACTGGTGGGGTGTTGGAAATTTTGATCGAAATGATGAACGTCAATTTGAAAATATTGAGCGGTTTGAGAATTTGGTGGTTGCAGCTCGAAATGCCGCAATTGGTTTAGTCATAGGAGTTGGAAGCCAGGCTGAATTAGGTCCAGTATCAAATCTAATCACTGAGAATTTACCCGATAACCCGACGACAAAGTATGGAGCGGCCAAAGTCGCAGCGCGAACAAGGGCACAAGAACTACTCTCGGGTACTCAGACTCGATTCGCTTGGATGAGAATTTTTTCAACATATGGTCCTCTGGATTCGGATACGTGGTTGATTCCCCAACTAATTGATTCCCTGACTGCAGGTAAATCTATGGATCTGACTAATGGTGAGCAAGAGTGGAGTTATCTTCATGCCTTTGATCTGGCGCGCGCCTTTCAAGAAGTTATCGAGGACACGACTGTTTCAGGAATTATCAACGTAGGTAATCCTCAGACATTAGTTTTGAAAGATGCCATTATAGAAGTTGCTAATCAACTTGGAGTTCATGGCTTGCTTAACTTCGGTGCGTTGCCCTATCGTTCAGATCAAGTCATGAAATTACAACCTGCATGTGAGTCACTAACGGCAATCGGGTGGAAACCTTTCGTCTCATTCAATGAAGGAATTAAGCAGACAATTCAATGGCGTAATCGCATGGCATTAGATCCATTGCGCTGTGAAGCTGGTCAGGAAGTTGTATTTAATTTACCTTCAAAGCGTTAAATTTCTGAACAATTTTCTCGGTACTTATTCCATTTGCCACGCGGAGGAAATTTTGGTCTCCAATTTGCGAAAGATTACTTTGGTCAGAGGCAATTAAGCCGATGGAGCCTTGAAGATTTGCCGAATTTACCGCTTCAAGAACGGCCGACCCGACACCACCACGGTAAGCGTGTTCTTCAATCACAATAACTGGACCCTTAACCAACGCACTACTGAGGTAATTCAGATCAATGGTAGAAACAAATGGCATCGAAGCAACGGCGACCGAAATGCCCTGAGTTTCTAACTCTTTTGCCGCCGCAACGGCAAGAACGCCAACTGAGCCGGCAAAAAGTAATGTGCCATCAGTTCCAGTTTTTATTTCATTAATAACACCGACTGAGATTTTAGGCGGGGTGGTGTGAATTTCCGGCTCATTACTTTTGCCTAAGCGCAAATATGTAGGTTTACTCGAGGCGATAACTGCAAGAGTGAGCCCGTGAGTTTCAATTGGGTCTGCCGGCACAATGACTTCCATGTTAGGAAGTGCACGTAACACGGCGATATCCTCAAGTGCATGATGGGTATATCCCTGACTCCCGTATGCATAACCTGCACCAACGGAGACTATTACTACAGGGTTATTCATCAAGCAAACGTCGTTTCGAATTTGCTCTAAACATCGAAGCGTTGGGAAGTTGCCAATGCTGTAGACAAATACTCTTTTACCTGTTGATGCATAACCTGCGGCCATGCCCATCATTGCCTGTTCGTTGACACCAGAGTTGATAAACTGAGAAGGCAGTTCTGTTTGGAAAGTATCTAGGACGCCATATCCGAGATCACCTGTCATTAGAATAATGTTAGGATCGTATTTGGCCGCTTCAAGCAGAGTTTTAACGAATGTATCGCGCATCAGTAGTTCTCACTCAGTTGCACAAAAGCTTTTTTCACATCATCGGCTGCCGGTGGCTTGTAATGCCAGAGCACACTGTTTTCCATAAAGTCAACACCTTTGCCCTTTGTTGTATCGGCAATAATGCAACTTGGCTGAGTCTTGGAAGCTAATGCATTCGACAATAGTTCATGATCATGTCCAGGAACGGTTTGAACTTGCCAGCCAAAGGCCGCCCATTTATCGGCAAATGGTTCAAGCTTTAAAGTATCTTCGGTGAAAGTTAGGGATTGAATCCGGTTTCGATCAACAATGACAACTAAGTTATTTAAATTATGATGATTAGCAATCATCGCCGCTTCCCATGTGGTTCCTTCATCGCACTCACCATCAGACATAACTACAAATACTCGACCCATCGCTCCGCTTTTTTTACGCGCCATTGCTATTCCAAGACCGTATGGAAGACCATGGCCCAGGGATCCAGTTGAAAGTTCAACACCTGGCACTCCTTTTGAAGTTACGTGGCCGCCAAGTGGTGCGTCGTTCTCACAATAATGCGCAAGCCAATCTTTTGGAAAAAACTTTTGCAGAGCCAGGACGGAATATAGCGCCGATGCTGAATGGCCTTTCGACAAAATGACGACATCTCGATCTGGTTCACTCACTTTTTCAGGAGAAATACTGGCAGTACCTGTGTATAGAACACTTAAAATATCGACCACCGATAATGCTGAGGCAACATGCGATGCCTTGGCAATACTTGTCATTGAAATAATTTCATGACGGGCGGCAAGTGCAAGATCTGCAGCGTTCGTGAAGGGTGAAGCCATATTAGACATCTTTGAGACCCTTCAGCTTGTTTGAATACATGAGCAAGGATAGTAATATAGGGCTCAAAATACCGCTTCCATAATCCTTGGGAGCCTGTGCCGATGAGTTTTAATTGAAACTTTTAAAGGGGGAATTTCGTGAAAGCGGTAATTCTTGCAGGTGGTCTAGGTACACGGCTTCGCGAAGAGACCGAGTATCGCCCAAAGCCAATGGTTGAAATTGGTGGCCGTCCAATTCTCTGGCATATCATGAAAACGTTGTCAACTCAGGGCATCAATGAATTTGTCATCTGCCTCGGCTACAAAGGTGATTTCATCAAGGATTTTTTTATGAACTACGAGGCTCGCACTCATGACATCACCGTAAAACTGGGTGAAAATGAAGGCACGATTCAGCACGCGAAATCAAGTACTGAAAATTGGACCGTTACTTTAGCCAACACGGGGCTTACAACTATGACGGGAGGAAGAATTCATAAGATTCAACAATATGTTCAGGATGAAAAATTTCTTTGCACGTATGGTGATGGCGTTGCAGACATTAATCTCAAAGCTTTAATTGCCTTCCATAATTCGCACGGTAAAACGGCAACAGTCACTGCAGTTCGCCCGACAAATCGATTTGGTGCAATGCAGATAGATGCAGAAAATACGGTAACCGAATTTGCTGAAAAGCCTCGAGCTGAAAAATGGGTCAATGGTGGTTATTTCATCTTTGAACCTGAGATCTTTGATTATTTGGATAGCGATTGTGTCCTAGAGAAAGCCCCACTTGAGAATCTTTCCAAAAAAGGTGAGTTAAAGTCATATAAGCACGACGGGTTTTGGCAGCCGATGGATACTTTTCGTGAATCACAAGAGCTCAATGATTTGTGGAATAACAACGAGGCTCCTTGGAAAATTTGGTGAGCGAGTTTTATGCCTAAATTCTTAGAGGATTATTCAGGAAAGAAGATATTAGTCACGGGTCATACTGGTTTTAAAGGCGCCTGGCTTTCTCGAATGTTGGTTCTTGCTGGTGCACAAGTTTATGGTTTGGCACTTGAAGCTGAGGATAACTCGCTCTTTTCAATCATCGATGACCTAGGCTTTAAAGAGAGTGTAATTCTCGATATTCGAAACCGAGATGCAGCGGATAATTACTTTAAATCACATACTTTTGATGGCGTATTTCACCTTGCCGCGCAGCCATTGGTTCGCCGTTCTTATATTGAGCCAATTGAAACCTTCGAGACCAACGTGATGGGCACCGCCAATGTCTTGCAAGGGGTATTAAACAATAAATCTGCACCATGGGTTGTAGTGATAACCACCGATAAAGTTTATAGAAATGTTGAAAAGATGGCCGGTTACACGGAAGAGGAACCGCTCGGTGGGAAAGATCCTTATAGTGCCAGTAAAGCGGCAGCTGAGATGGTCGTATCAGCTTGGCAGACCATTGCTGGGTCCCGAAATGAGAAAGTCATCATCGCGTCGGCGCGCGCCGGAAATGTTATTGGAGGTGGCGACACCGCACAAGATCGGCTCATTCCAGATTTGATTCGTGGTTTCCACGCTGGTACAAAAACTGTGATTAGAAATCCCGCGTCGATACGGCCATGGCAGCACGTGTTAGATCCACTTAATGGTTATTTAAGTATGGGTACTGAGTTAATAGCTGGTCGAGAAATTTCACCCGCATATAACTTTGGCCCCGGAGAAGAATCCAAATTAACTGTTGAACAAATGGCCGATTTTGCTTGTGCGCAATGGGAGGGCTCTAAAGGCGTAGATATTCAATTTGATTCAACTGCGCCACACGAGGCAGGGCTGCTTTGGCTCTCATCAGAGTTGGCAACTAAAGAGTTAGGCTGGAGCAATCGTTTCGAAGCACATGAGGCGATAAGCTGGACAATTGATTGGGAGAAGGCAGCCATGAATACTTCGGCTTTATCGGCGCTGGATCATCAAATTCATGAGTTTTACGGAGTGAAAGAATGAAAAAGATATCCGTAGTTACTCCTTGCTACAACGAAGAAGTAAATGTAGAAATATGTGCACGAGAGTTAAAAAGAGTAATGAGTGAACAGCTTTCAAATTACGATTATGAACACATTTTTGCCGATAATGCCTCTACAGATTTGACTCTAGCAAAATTACGCGAAATTGCCGCTTCTGATAATCACGTCAAAGTAATATCTAATAGTCGAAATGTTGGCCCATTTAGAAATATGTGGAATGCGATGAAGAGTGCAACTGGAGATATCGTCGTTCCACAGCTGGCCGCGGATTTGCAAGATCCACCGTCAGTAATCCCAGAGCTTGTTAAAAATTGGGAGGCAGGGTTTTTAGTAACGTATGGCGTTAGAGCCAAGCGCGAAGAGCCCTTAGTCATGCGTTTTGCACGTGGCCTGTATTACAGAATCATCAAAAAATTTGCAGCCGCTGTCATCCCTCTGAATTCAGGGGAGTTCTTGCTAGCCGACAAGCGAGTTATTGACTCGATTTTGGCAGTGGATGATCAGTATCCATACATACGAGGCTTAATCGCTCAGACTGGTGTTAAAAGTGCGTCAGTACCGTATACGTGGGTTAAGCGCGAGCGCGGAAAATCAAAAAATAGTTTTATCTCTCTCATTGACCAAGCAATAAATGGATTTGTTTCAACGTCGCGAGTCCCTGCGCGTTTAGCGCTTATGGGTGGATTTATTCTCTCTTTTCTTGGTTTTGCCTATGCACTCTTTACAGTGATTATGGTGCTGACTTCCGGGGGCGATGCCCCTGTAGGGATCCCGACAATAATCGTTGGGATATTTTTGATGGGTGGAGTCCAGTTACTTTTCCTTGGACTCATAGGCGAATATATTTTGAGTATCCATGGTCAAGTAAGACGTACTCCACCAATGTTTGAAGTCGAACGTATTAATTTCGAGGAGAGTAATGGCTAAGAATAAGAGTGGAATAAAGCAGGGCAAGCAAAATATTGCTAACAAAGTTGCCACTCCTGAGGTTTTTCCATCCCCGATAGCACTCGGAATCAAAGCATTTGCAATTACTGGTTCATTTATCTTCATAGTTCAAGCTCTGCGAGGCTCGGCACAAAGTGAAGGCCCAGACAAAGCCATCTATCTTTTTGCCGTATTAATTGCCGGGATCTTCTTATTAATGGGTTTTTCAAAGCTAACAAAGTCAAATGGTAAATTTCTATATGGAGTTTTAACTTTTTTAATTACAGCGGTAGGAATTGCCGGTGTGGAACAACATGCGCCGATTAATGGCGTGGTTCTCTCTAACCGATTATGGCTGGGTTTTGGACCATACACACTGTTGTTAGCATTACTAATAACACCAATCGTATTTAAGATTATTGATTGGCGTAGTTTGAATATTATGTGGAAGATATTTCTTTCCACTATTTTTCTAATAAACACAATTTTAGTTGTCCCTAGTTTCTGGCAGAGCGCAGCAACTGTCATAGATCCTGACCACTCTGAGTACGTTATCAACGAGCTATTGGCGCCTCTTGTCGGCCATTGGCCCTATTCTGACTTTATCCCCCAGTACCAAAGTTTTTACGGATTCCTGCTTAAGCCATTTGTAGGGGGTATGAGTGCGGCGCAGATTTCGAATGTCGCCCTCATTTTATTAACTATTCTGAGTTTTCTAGCGCTAATAATTGGTGTTTATATCGCCTGGAATGCTATTGATCGTCGTTCAGTCGCTTTGGCAATTGGTTTAGTGATTCCTTTTACTTGCTTAACTCCATTCCCAATTCGCGAAGGTTACCACGGTTCAATTGCTGCTTTGCTTTCGGGACTTCCGATTCGCGTCTTACCTGGTTTGGCACTCCTTGGCCTATTAGTGCTAATAATTCGTAAAACTGTTTTAAGTGTTCCACGGGTACGGCTTGTCACTTTCTTAATATTTGGTTTTCTCTCGGGTTTAGTAACGTGGCAATCTCAGGACTTCGGAATTGCTGCCGTTGTGACTTCGTATTTAGTTATCGCATATGCAAGTTCTACTCGATATATTGATGTTAAAACTTCTGCAATCGCGTTAATTGGATATTTACCTGGTTTTGCTTTATACCCCATTATCGCTGGCGTTGCCGGAAAGTCTGTCGACTTCAAATATTTTCTATTCTTTGCAAGGCAGTTTGGGTCGGGTTTTGGTGCGGAGCGAATTCGAACGCCTGGACCAGTCCTATTTATCTTGCCTTTATTAGTATTGTTAGTAGTCACTCATGGAATTTATATTCATAAATCTAAAAAGAAATCTGTCGAAACCGGAGATTATTCTCTCAATAGTCTTATCGGATTCACATTTGGACTTTGGTCTCTATTTGGTTTCACTTACTATTTGAATAGATCCTATGCGTCAGGACAGATGCAAGTCTTATTTTTACCTCTAGCAATATCTTTGGCTGCATTTATTGGCATATTAATTAAAGATCCTGTCCGGACGTTGGTATTTGGGAATCTTCAAAAAGGCTTTATATTCTCGCCAAGAGCAATCAAAGAAAAGAATTTTGCATGGGTTCTTCCACTCTTGTTAATTATTTCAGTCCCGTTTGCATCGATTTTACTGACTCCAAATCCATCGGTAGAAATGAAGCGGATTGACGAGGCTAAGACGACTCCGCGTTGGCCAAAACCAACAGTGATCGCCTCAGTAAAAGATGCAAAGATTGCCGCGAATTATGCAAAAGAAAATCGCCTTTCATTGGCGTTTTTTGGCGCATCTTCATTTTATGTCGAGAAAGAGACTGGCGTTGAATCGGTTTCAATACTTAACTCTCCATTCGATTTATTTATGAGCCAAAAAACCGCTCAAGTTTCCTGCGACTACATTTTTAAAATAAATCCAGATGTACTTGTCGTTAGTGATGAAGGAGCCAATCTCTTCCAATTTGAAGGCAAGACGCTCTGTAATACATATATCCAACAAGATGTGCCGGGTGTCCGCAGTGGACATTTCGCGGTAAAAGTTAAGAAATAGTCGAGAGAGAAGTATTTAATGGAGATCGCCACTGAGTGTCCAATCTGTGAAAGCTTAGGAAATTCAGTTCCTGTTTACCCATCCAATGTTGATGAGAGTAGTTTTTCTACGGAGATTTTTTCCGCGCGCAGACTTCCCGATCGACGACACTATCGGTGGGTGCGTTGTAATAAATGCACCTTGCTTCGCTCGGATCCAGTTCTAGATGTAGATCTGGAAAAACTCTATGTCGAATCTACTTTCGATTATTCGACAGAGGTGGATGGCTTGAAGAAAACCTACTTCAACTTAGTCAAGAAAGCTCTGGTCGGAAGACATTTTGGAAAATCTATATTCGAAGTTGGCGGCGGAAATGGTTTCTTTCTTGAGGCGGCAAAAGACGGTGGGTTTGCCGAAGTTGCAGGAGTAGAGCCAAGTACGGAAGCAATTAACGCTGCTCGAGCAGATATTAAGCCATACATGATTGCCAGCATGATGAAACCTGACGTGCTCCGTAGTAACTCCTTCGAAGTTGGAACAATGTTTCATACCCTTGATCACTTGAGCGATCCCGTGGCAACGCTTAAAGATTGTATGGAGGCACTTGAATCCGGAGGTGTTTTTGTTGTGGCAATTCATAACGAGCGTTCATGGTCTGCCCGTTTAATGGGAGAGCGTTCGCCTATTATCGATGTCGAACACACACATCTATACACACGAAAATCTGGAGAAGCATTATTTAGAAAAATTGGTTTTATAGACGTGCGATCTGGCGCTTATAACAATCATTATTCTCTTGCCTATATTCTCCATTTGATTCCGATTTCACGTTCTTTTAGGAAGCGCGTCTTGGAGAGTTGGGCTGGCACTCTTTTGGGAAAGATTAAGGTAGTAGTTCCGTTAGGAAACATGTGGGTTGCAGGAACTAAGCCTTAATCCCACAGGCCTCACTGCCAGGGTTCAGGTAGTTCTCAGGTTAAAGGGGTCTAATTACTGCATGACCCAACCCACCCGTATTTATAAACATTCGGGCGCGGGCACGGATTGGGCCGCCCTTGTTTTGGGTGCAGGACTTGGACTGACACTGGCATTGCAATTGACCACAGTACGAAAGAGCGATTTCACCTCTGTGTATGCAACTTTGGCATCGGCATCTCGGCTGTCGGCTTTAGTTGGAACGTACTTTGCCATCGTTGGGATTTTTTTAGTCGCACGCATTCCATGGGTTGAAAAAGGGGTAGGTCATGATCGCTTAGTGACATGGCATCGAAAATTGGGACCGT
>JANYCW010000004.1 GCA_025360085.1 Actinomycetes bacterium | reverse complement strand
ATCAACGGAACTACCGTGCACTTTTCTCGCGAAGTAGGGTTAGGTTAGCACGAAAAACTTTGTCTCAGAGTTATCCACCTAAAATATTTTTGAAAATCTGCTTCGCACCGAAGTAACTACTTTGCGGAGGTGCCCTCGTAGCTCAATGGATAGAGCACTTTTCTCGCGAAAATAGAGGTTGCAGATTCGAATCCTGTCGGGGGCACCACCTCGGTGGCTCTGCGTAATTTAATTGCGCGGAGCCACTTCTAATATTGCGGGTTTTATTTAATTGGTGCTGAAGTGTAACTATTCCGAGTGACGAGTATTTCTGCTTTAATTAGTGAAGTTGAGCCGGGCTGTTAAGCTCGCCCCAACTGCTTTATGCGAACTCAGTCGGCTAGCTGATCTGGTCCGTCGGAGTTTTTCCGACGGGCCTTTCGCATTTCCCAGAAACGAATTATGAGATGTGAATAACTAGAGTGTTTTGCCACCAATACGCAAAAACTAAACCCCGCAGAAATCTCTACGGGGTTTAATTCTGTAACTCAAGAAATGAACTACTCTCTAACGCATTTTAATCTTAACACAATTTCTTTATCCACAAACGAGTATGAATCCCAAATCGTTGTCACGGTTTTGCCTTAGTTTTGCAACTGTCCGTGTAGCTCAGGGGATAGAGCAACTCTCTAACGCAGAGGTAGGTCGTGGGTTCGAATCCCACCACGGGCATATACACACCTGGGGCCTCGCCGCGTTAGCGGGGCCTCTTTTGTTTGTGTTTAAAGGGTTTAACTTCAGGGAGGTTTTATTGAAACTACTCTGTGTAACGAGTGTTCTAATTTATTCAGATTCAGGTCTGACCCAATTTTCAACATACTCAAGAAAGTGCTTATTACTTAAGACGTACTCACTGCGTTTACCTCGTATCAATGCGATTGCATCGGCGGCTGACCATCCATCGCGCATTAATACAAGGCAGGTGACGAGCGATGATCGATTCATCCCGGCTTGGCATCTGATTAATACTCTCTTACCGGCTTTCCATTGGGTGTAGGCCCAGTCTGCAACGTGTTCAATGTCGGCATACATCTTTGGATTGATCTCTGAGTCAGGGAATGCATAGCGCAGCTCTTTTACTAACCAACCAACGGGCAATGTATATGCACAGAGCGAGACAACGACATCAAAGGGCTTAGGATCATTGAGCGTTGGGAGCCGTTTATTTCCATGATACGTAGTCATCTCATCAGTTCTGACGAATCGAGGTACCTGCTCACTCCTGAACACGGAGTGGGTGGAATTCGTTCTAATGGCCTTTGCAAACATGCCCCTAATGGGCCGATAATGTTTATAAAACTGTAGTAGAGTACCTTTACAATCGATTTATGAAGGGTAATTTATGAAGAAGAGGATGGCATATCTGCCATCGACGACGTATGCACTGAGGACACTCGGCGCACAAATCGCACTCGCGCGGCGAGAATTAGGTTGGACAGCAGCCGATCTAGCCGAGCGCCTCGGTGTCACGCCTAATCTCGTTTCTCGAATTGAAGGCGGGGCGGGTTCGTGCAGTGTTGGAACAGTTTTAGAGGCTGCAGTGCTCTGCCAAATTCCATTGTTCGAGACTGGACCCAATGATGTGCGGGCTATGGCCGCGCTCGCCGAGAGGCAGCAATTACGCCTAGCCCTTCTTCCATCGCGTACTCGCCACAAGAGTGTCAAAATCTCAAATGATTTCTAAGCTAGCGAGCGCAGATTCTCGCTCTCCTAATAGGTTGTATGTCTGGGTCTGGCTTCCACATTCGATAACTCCAGTGGTCGCAGGTGTTCTTGCTCCCACCGACCGCAAAGTCGGGGATGAGACCGTGCTTTCTTTCACTTACGCCAGAAGCTATCAGAATGTGGATGAGAGAATCTCGCTCTTTCCACAAGAACTTCCACTTCAGGATGAACCGATTTATCCATCGGATCCGCAATTGGGACGTAGTGCTCTGGCTTTACATGGTTGCATCCGTGATTGTGCCCCAGATGCTTGGGGGCGCCGTGTCATCAATCAGAGGTTTTTTCAAGATCCAGAGTATGACCTAGACGAGATTACATATCTGGCAAACTCAGGAAGTAACCGCATTGGAGCACTTGATTTTCAACCTTCTCCTACGAAGTACACGCACCGAGGTGAGAATGCCACGCTTGAACAGTTGATGAATGCAGCCTCACTCATCGAGTCGGGTGAACCCATCCCCACTGAGCTCGAGGCCGCAGCAGAACATGGGACCTCTATTGGAGGTGCCAGGCCTAAGGCTCTGTTGTCTGATGGCACCAGAGAACTAATTGCTAAATTCGCATCCACCACCGACGTTCGGCCCGTAATACAGGCTGAGGCCGTAGCGACATTTCTTGCCGATTGCGTAGGCATACAGGTCGCGCGCTCTGAGGTACGGACGGTATCTGGCAAGAAGGTTCTCATACTCGAGCGCTTCGACCGTACAACATTAGGGCAACGCAAGCAGATGCTCTCGGCACTTACGATTTTGGGTTACAGCGAGATGGAGGCACGGCATAGTTCTTATCCGGAGTTAGCCGAGGCAATACGTCAAGGACCTTGGGATCAAGTATCTGCAACGCTGCACGAACTTTTCACAAGAGTTGTTTTCAATGTCTGTATCGGAAACACCGATGACCATCTTCGTAACCATGCCGCATTCTGGGATGGAACGCACCTGCGGCTTACTCCAGCATACGATCTCACCCCTCAACCCCGCTCGGGTGAAACCGCGTCCCAAGCCATCGCAATTACCAGAGATGGGCAACGCCAGAGCCAACTAAGCCTGTGTCGCAAAGCTGCCGCTTCTTTTCAACTCTCAGTTAAGGACGCCGATGAAATCATCGATCATGTGGTTTCAACAATTCAAAACAATTGGAAAGAGGCTACGGATCATGCGCAACTTGGTGCACATGAAGCGCAAAGTCTTATGAAGCGAGAGTTCCTCAATCCATACATCTTTTATGACCAACCATGAAAGACTTCTGGCTTAGAGGCACAATGAGATGAGCTATTGCAAAGACAAGTTAACTTCTATTTCACAGAACAGCGGGATTAATTTTGTAAAGCAATCTTGGAGAGCGAAGGGTGTGAACTAAGGGGATGAATCTACTTAAGAAAGCGTTTCAGGTACTTCTCGGGGCATTGCTTGCTTATTCAGGTGTTGGTCACCTAACTACTAACCGTCTTGAGTTTCAAGCACAGGTGCCGTCGTTGTTGCAGCCTCATGCCGATCTTGTTGTGTTGGTATCAGGGGTTGTTGAGATTGCACTTGGTGTTGGCCTGATTGTGCTGTGGAAGTATCGAGTACAGATTGGTTGGGCCACTGCCGTTTTCTTTGTTGCAGTTTTCTGGGGCAATATTTCGCAGTATGTAAATGGTGTCGATGCCTTTGGATTAAATAGCGATATTGCCCGCGCAGTACGGCTTGTGTTTCAGCCGCTGCTGGTGGTCTGGGCGCTGTGGAGTACGGGTGCGTGGCGTAGTTATCATTCTCGGGGCGCACGAAATTAATTTTGTGTAGTTGGCGTGACGAATGGATTTTAAGTAAAAGGTTAGGAACGCACAAACTGAAATAATTCAGTAAAGTCATGATTATCGCCGTTCTTTAAAGCATGGATGTAATTACTCCGAATTGTGCCAATCTCGTCGTTTGTTAAGCTTCCCCAAGTGAATTCTTCTTCACCCAAAATACTTAGAAGTTTGTTAGTCACAAGGCGTGCATGGCGGCCATTTCCATTTACGAAAGGATGTATTTGAACAAGTCGATGATGAAACCGAGCGGCGATTTCATCATTTGATCTTCTCGAAGTAGTTGTATCTCTTATTTGTGCAAGAGTGTCAGCAAGGAGAGAATCCAGTTGAATGGGAATCTCCCACCACGCAATTCCGATATTTTTATCTGTTTTTCTAATTTGTTTCGCCCATAGCCATACGTGACCAAACATTCTTCCATGAATGGACTTCATTACTTTAGAAGTTAAAAGTTGTTCAACACTCATATTGGATTGATCCAACCAAATGGTGGCTTTGAGAATATTTTCCTGTTCTGCCTCATTTAATTCTGATTTCTTAGTTAGTACTCGGGGGATCAACCCTTCTTTTTCTTCTTCAGTCAGGGGAGTTGATCCAGAGGACCCAGAGAAAATATCCTCCGGTGTCACTTTGGCTTGTGTTTCGGCATAATTGAATGCCAAACTTTCGGAGAGTTCATTAGATCTTTTACTAACGCCTCGTATGTTGAATCAGAGAGCTCGGCTAATTGATCTTCAAGTCCCATCGAATGAGAAACATCTCCCAATCTCTGCGTGATTACCCTTTCGATTTGTTGCCGGAGAATATTTTCCAAAGTTGAGTTAGGTAAAAAGGCATATACAAAGGAACAGTCCATGGCTTCGGCTGCGCGTTTGAGCGAATCCATTCCTGCCCTGCCATTTGACTCTGATTCTTCAAGTGTGAGTACTGATTGTCGAGAAATTCCCATGCGCTGCCCAAGGTCGGCCGCGCTCATCCCAAGCGCTTCGCGAATGGACTTAATCCATCCTCGTTTGGGTACGGTAAACTCATCCTTCTGTGGGAATTTATTGAGACGATTATCGAGTGTGCGTCTCTCACGGATTCGGGATCCTTGATTCATGCCGTCGTTTCCTTTTTGACATATTAAAGTCTGCTTTTTATCTCTAAAAAAGCATACCACAATCTGTCAATAATGGTTACTCCCACACTCCGCTTCTATGTCGCGCAGTTACCATTGGCGCATGCGTAAATCTGCTTTTTCGGTACTTGCTATAGCGCTTTTTGGGGCTTTGATCTGGACACCTTTAAGCTATGCGGCCACATATGGATCGGTCTCTCATATTCATAGCATCAAAGTCTTTGGTGACAAGGCGCTTTTAGGAACACATGAAGGTCTCTTTGAGTATCAAGGGGCTAAGTCGAAGTATGAGATTGGCTAGTGCAATAACGAGTAATGGGTGCCTTGAAGCTACGGTCTGTAAATGAGAAAGACCCGCAGTTACCTGCGGATCTCTTTGTAACTCAATAGCTCACCAGTACGACGACTAAAGATTAGCACGTAGCCATCCACAACTGGGTTGCAAAGACACATTAGATGTCTGGGTGTGCCTCTATGTTCCGAGGGTGGTCCTGTAGCTCAATGGATAGAGCGCCAGTGCGACGAACTTGGAGGTTGTGGGTTCGATTCCCACCAGGACCATGTGTGTGAAAAGGCTTCGCTTCGTCGGCGAAGTTTTTTTCATTTGTGCGCTCACAAAAGAAAAAGACCCGTAGTTGCCTACGGGCCTCTTTGTAACTCAATGGATGAACAACTCTATAACACAGAGTTAGGTCGTGGGTTCGAATCCCACCACTGGCATATACACACCAGGGGCCTCGCGGCGATAGCGAGGCTTCTTTTGTTTGCGTGTCAAGGTTAAATGAACATTAGGGGTTGTTGAGATAGCACTTGGTGTTGGCCTGATTGTGCTGTGGAAGTATCGAGTACAGATTGGTTGGGCAACTGCCGTTTTCTTTGTCGCGATTTTTCCGGGAAATATTTCGCAGTTCGTGAATGGAGTAGATGCCTTTGCCTTAGATAGCGATAGGGCGTAAGTTCTATTTACGTGCTGATGAATTTTTAGTAAAACTACTCCGCGTGACGAGCGTTTTTGCTTTAATTGGTGAAGTTGTGCCGGGCTGTTACACCCGACTCAACTGCCTTATGCGAAATCAGGTTGCTGTCTGATCGGGTCCGTCGGTATTTTTCCGACGGCCCTTTCGCATCTCCCATACTCAAAGTATGAAATTGGTGCACGGAGTTGATAGACCCCATGTAGCATTTTCTTATGCGTAAATCTGCTTTTTCGGTACTTGCTATAGCGCTTTTTGGGGCTTTGATCTGGACACCTTTAAGCTATGCGGCCACATATGGATCGGTCTCTCATATTCATGATGTGAAGGTATTTGGGGATCGGGTTCTGCTTAATACGCACGAAGGGCTCTATCAGTATCAGGCCGCGAATTCGATGAAGAAGATAGGTAGCGAAGATTTTGATGTGATGGGGTTAGCGATATTTGGTCGAACCCTCTTTGCCAGTGGACATCCAGGAGTGACTTCAGATTTACCCAATCCGATCGGACTGCTTTCATCCACCGACGGAGGAAAGTCCTGGAAGAAGGTTTCCCTTCAAGGAAAAGTTGATTTTCATATGCTAGAAGTAGGTAAATACGATATATATGGCGCCGATTCAACCAGTGGTCAATTAATGCACTCCTCGGATCGCGGTAAGAAATGGCGCAAGTTAGGCGAAAACCAGTATTCAGATATCGCCGTACTAAACGCAAAGAGCGGTAGTGCCTATGGTTTGCGATCAGGATTGTTGGTGCGGACAAGTGATGCCTTTACAACAACGGTTGCGATAAAAACTTCGCTTAAGTGGAGCTCGGTAGAGATTCTAGGTACAAATCTCTATGCCTCATCCGGAAAATCGATCTATCGCTCCTCTGATAATGGAAAGAGTTGGAAAAAGATGGCAACACTATCCACCGCGGTCTCTAGCATCTCGATGAATGCGAAAATTTTCGTTGCCGTGACTAGTAACGCAATCTTCGTCTCTCGCGATGGCGGCAAGAGTTTTACTTCCTGAGAAATTTGCTCGGGATGAATGTCATCTAAAAGTTAAAAATACGAGAGTCAGCGAACTTAAGTTACATTTTTGTGGGGTGGGTTTTTAGCGAAACTACTGCCTCCGGGCCAATATCATTTTTGCCATCTCCTGCAGTAACTTGGTATCAACCTGCCAGTCATTGGGTACAGCGAAGGTTTTCTTATTGACGGTGAACTCTTTTAACCTTGGCCGAAATGCATCTATTACCTCGGTTCTAAAAGGGGCTAATAGGATGTGATTAGAAGAAGCTGATATGCCTAGTATGTAATTCTTATCAATGCGAAGCATGGGTTGATTCCAAGCGATTACAAGTTCCAACTCTGGATATTTTGTTGTGACCGCCTTGAAGATTGCTTTTATGGTCTTGGTCTGTTGGGGTTTGAGAGTTTTGTAATAGTCACTTGGTTTTTCAAATCGCCGTGATGATGTTGATCCGCGGGAGTACATAACCAGGGCGTTAGCGTGGGCCTGAGAAAAACCATAGTTATCTTTTAAATGTACGATCTGTTCTAGGTATTTTCTGTCTTTAAGCTTTTCCATGATTGTGAACCAGTAGGCCATTTTTTCGCCATAGCGTTTTTCGATGGCGGGAAAGTGGGCTTCGCGGGTCGGATCTTTGACGGGCACATGAAAAGATTAGTCGGTCTTTTCGAATCCGTCCCACATGAAGTAATTATTTGCCTAACACAATCGTTAGACAGGTGGGAATCCTTAAAAATCTCTTCCAATTTCAGTGGGTGGCAATTACATTGGGCGTTGCATTGGACGGGGTTTCGTCCAATCAGAGCGGAGAGAGCAATAAGAAGTTTGTATTTCTTTACAATTCCGATCCAATAGAGGTTCCAAGTGATGATGACGTGGATGTGTAACAGGTCTACTAAGTATGTAGCCGACATTATTGCCGCGCTTTCAAAAACTGAACTTGATAAGCACCAGCCTGAGGGGTGGTCACCTCGCCAAGTAATTCATCATTTAGCCGATAGTGAGGCGCAGTCATATGCCAGATTGCGTCGTCTGATAGCAGAGCCGACTGGAAGCGTTATTCAGGGCTACGACGAAGCCGCTTGGGCGAACAGTGAGATTTTGGGATATACCGAGCTTCCAATTGAAAACTCGTTGAGTGTACTTCTGGCTGTCAGATCAGCCTCATTAGATTTATTTAAGTGATTAGATGAATTGGATTTAGAGAGAGCGGGAGTTCATACAGATTCTGGAGAGTACTCAATTTCTAATTGGGTAAAGTATTAATCAACCATCCAAGAGACCATGGCAATCAAATAAAGGAAGCGATTCCAATTACTGAATTAAAGCCCAGACCACAGAAGTAGGGGAGGCTTATTCTGGCGCATATTCTCGGCAATCCATTGTGCACCATCTACATTGTCTCCCGTTGTTTGAACAATGACAGCGTTCGGCAATTGTGCATTTACCTGCATTTCAATCTTTGAGTAGTAAGAAGCATTGCGGGCTGGACCGCCTTTAATCACGATCTCAGGGGAATCAGTGTTGTTGCCACCACAACCAAGCCACGTAGCGAGAACCGTTTGTGCCAGAAGGCGAGAGCCTTCTTCAATTATTGTGGTCGCCGTTGGAATGCCAGCATCGGCGGCATCAAGAACTCTCTTCGCGGTATTGATTGCAAGGGTGGCCGCATCTGCACCATTTTTTACCGTTAGTTTGTCGAAAGCAACACACTCTTCGGCGAAGTAATCAAGCATCTCTTTGTCATCGCCACGACCTTGACGGATTCCTAGCGCTTTAGTTATTGCTAACTTACCTAGCCAAAAACCACCACCTTCATCGCCAAAGGTGCTGCCTAATCCATCTCGGTGAGCGTACTTTCCTTCATGGCCCGCAACTGCAACAACTCCGCCGCCAATCGATAAAACGACGCCATCGCCTCCATTGAGTGCACCAATAAATCCAGCTAAACCATCATCGATAACTGCAACTTTTGTTGCCCCAAAGTATTTCGCACATAGCTGGCCATATATTTCTGGCTCAAGAACAATGCCATTAAAACCGGTGCAGGATAACGCGACAATATCTGACTTGATTGAAGGTAGTAGTTCGAAAATTGCTCGAAGCGATTCGAAAACACTTTCAGAACTTAATTTGCCCCGTGACAAAATACTTCGCGAGGATTCAAATTTATATCGTGAACCAGACTGACCAAGATCCACGACTAACATCTTTACCCCTTAACTGCACCCGAAGATAAGCCCTTTATGAGGAACTTTTGCGCTGCCGTTGCAAATACTAGTGGCGGAAGTACTGAAAGACAGAGAGCAGCAAAAAAGTAATCAGACTAATTTCTTATGGACAGCCATAGCGAGTGGGTACTTGAAAATTTGTGGGAAGATAAGCACATGACGCAATTCGGCACAATCATGGCCTCTGAAATCGTCGAAACCCCCAAGGTCTTTAAGGCAATACTTGATAACAAAGATGCCTTTGCTTCTATCAAGAATGTGTTGATCGAAGAGAAGATTCAATCTGTACTCATTCTTGCTCGTGGAACATCGGACAACGCCGCTCACTATTTAAAGTCTTTAATTGAAACTCAGATAGGTCTTCCAGTAGGCCTTACATCACCATCTTCGGTGACTGTTTATGGTTCAGAGTTCAAATATTCACATACCTTAGTCATCGCAATCAGCCAAAGCGGACAGTCTCCAGATCTTGTTAAGTTTGCAACCGCGGCACGTCAAGCAAACGCCTATCTCATTGCGATGACCAATGATGATACGTCACCGCTAGCAACAATTGCCCACCATCATTTCTCATTACTCGCAGGGCCAGAATTGGCAGTAGCGGCGACTAAGTCCTACAGCGCACAGTTACTAATTTCTTACTTATTAGTTGCGGCATGGAAAGATAAAAAAGTGAATCTCGAGCAGATCATTAGCGAGGCGACATTGTGATACCAGGATCAGATTGCGATGATGAAATTACCTCAACAATTGTCGATGCGATCGTTTTGCAGCGATTTGCGCTGGAGTTTTCAGTAGCTGCTGGCTTCAATCCAGATGCACCTGTGGGGTTAAGCAAGGTCACTTTCACAAATTAATCAGTGAAATCTTTTTTTCATTGACTTGATACTCCAGTAAATCTGCACGCATACCAACCTTTATTGCACCTCGGTCCGTTATCCCTAGCGCTTGTGCAGGATTAGTCGCTGCCATTCTTACCGCGTGAACAAGTGAGATACCGCATTTATGTATTGCATTAATAAAACTTTGTGAGATTGTAAGAGTACTGCCAGCCAATTTCGAATTTGAAGTCAATCGAGCAACCCCATTGCGTACTAGTACCGGCAATTTTCCGATTACGTATTCGCCATCAGTTGAAGCAGCTGCAGCCATAGCATCAGAGACAAGTATTACTCTGGAACCAATGGTGGTAAGAATTTCTGATGCTGTTTCGAAAGGAACGTGGTGGCCATCAAGAATAAGTTCAACTAAAAGCCGTTCATCATTTAATATAAAGTTTGCAATACTTTTTTCATCACGCTCTTTACTCATTGCATTTAAGAAGTGGGTGACGATGGTCGCACCACTATCGGTACCAGCAGCTGCATCAAAATAGTTGCCATTAGTATGTCCAATTGCAACTTTGATGCCATTATTTGATAAAAATTGAATCGCAACCAATGCACCATTTAGCTCAGGTGCAATTGTGATCATTTGAATTGCACCTTGTCCGAGAGTTAGTAACTCTTGAAGCTGATCAATATTTGGTTCCAATAAAAGTGAAGGTTCATGTGCACCACATCGTGCATGTGATAAATAAGGACCCTCAAGATGGATTCCAAGAATGTCACCTCGAACAAAAAAAGGAATAAGTCGCAGTATCTGATTTTTGAGATCCTCGATCGACTCAGTTACCAAAGAAGCCACAATGCCTGTTGTCCCAAAGGAGCGATGAGTAGCAATAACTTTTTCAATTTCATCAGTTGAATGGGCTGAAAAATAACTTCCACCTCCACCGTGACAATGGATATCGATAAATCCCGGAATTAGAATGCCCTTGATGACTTTGTCAGGTTCGGCATGAACCCCTTGAGAAAGGGCAGTGATCCGTCCCTGAGTCACTTCAATCCAAAGATCCTTCGTCAGCTGGTTGTCTAAAACGGCGCCGGGAGCTTGAATAATCACAGTGAGAGTTTATTGCTTTACCCACTGAAGTTGAACGGGATTGCCTAAGCCTCATGTAGCCTTTTTTATGCGTAAATCATTTATTGCAATGTTGTCTTTGGCGCTGGCTGGCACACTGACGTGGGTGCCACAAAGCTACGGGGCCACCTATGGATCGGTCTCTCATATTCATGATGTGAAGGTATTTGGAGATCGGGTTCTGCTTAATACGCACGAGGGGCTCTATCAATATCTAGTTGCGAATTCGATGAAGAAAATAAGTACTCCGATATCGCTGTTACGAGCACCAAGAGTGGCAGTGCTTATAGTCTGCTAACGGATGCATTGGTGCGAACAAGTGATGCCTTTACGAAAACGATGGCGATAAAAACTGTGCTTAAATGGAGTTCAATTGAAATTGAAGGTTCGACTCTCTACGCCTCGTCCGGAAAATCAATCTATTGCTCAACTGATAATGGAAAGAGTTGGAAGAAGATTGCAACACTAACTTCTGATATTTCTAGTTTCTCGGTGAATGCAAATATTATCGCCGCCGTTACAAGTAGTGCAATTTTCGTATCACGCGATGGCGGCAAGAGCTTTAACTCTTAAAATACAAATGACCACCTCACACATACAAGGTGGACTTTTGACGCTTACGCTACTTCTTTTAATCCATCGGAGAAGAATTGTTCTATTTTCTCGGGCATTCATGAATTCTAAGGGATGGTTTGAGTAGACTGCTGCAATGGATACAACAGCGCTAGCCACCGAATATGAAGCATCTACTCAGTATGTTGCCGACATCATTGCCGCAGTTTCAAAGAGTGACCTCGATAAGCACCAACCCGGAGGATGGTCACCTCGTCAAGTAATTCATCATTTGGCCGATAGTGAGGCACAGTCATATGCACGATTGCGTCGTTTGGTCGCAGAACCTTCGGGAACAATTATTCAGGGCTATGACGAATCTGCATGGGCCGATAGTGAGATTTTGGGATACACCGAACTTCCAACTGAAAACTCAATTGCCGTCCTTCTCGCCGTGCGGGCTGCATCACTCGACATATTGAAGCGGTTAAAAGAATCGGACTTGAATAGAGCGGGAGTTCATACTGAGTCCGGTGCTTTTACGGTTGCACAATGGATAAAGGGATACTCCAACCATCCGCGCGATCATGGCAATCAGATAAAAGAGGCGCTGGCTTAACTTTTCTAAAGCAATAAAAAATGCGTTGGGTGCAGGGGAGATTGTGGCTGCAAATGATTTGAAAAACAAAAGGCCCGCAGATATTTGCGGGCCTTTTGTTTGGGGAAAACTAGGTTAGGAAACGTTATTTCTTCTTTTTAGTCGAAGATGTGGTTGTTTCCTTTTTGTTCATCGTTGACTTCTTTCCAGTAGCTTTCTCGCCACTTGCAGTAGTTTTGGACGTGTCTGATGCAGGAGCTGCAGTGCCCCCTTTAGCAGGAGACGATGGTTTCTTAATAGATGGCGCAGCTGTTTGAGCATTTGCTGTTGTTGTAGTTGCAAGTAGAGCTACTGAAATTAGTACCGTAGTTAGAATCTTCTTCATGTATTGTGCCTCTCGTTTGCCCAGGAGTGGGTAGGAGGCAAATATTGGGCATAAAGGTGGGAATTTGACCCAAGGCACCTGAGTTAATGCTTAGAGTTATTCAATAGAGATGACAGTTACCAGGCTTGGCGGTTACCGTTAGCCACATGAGACTCATGAGGCGCAATCTTTTGGCCATTATCCCAGCTGCATTTCTATCGATTTTTGGTGCTAACGCACAGGCCGCGGCAGGGCCAACGCTTAAAGCCACAAAGCTAGGACAGAGGATTGTTTTTCAAGGATTTACCTACACGGCCGTAAAATTAAAGGGCAAACTTATTTGGAAAAAGCGAGCAAAAGTAGTTGCGAGCTCGCCTAGCACGACACCAACGGCTTCACCGAGTGCTACCGCCTCAACCTTAACTTTTGTAACTAAATCTGGTGAAGTCAGAGTAGGGGATACCAAAGTTGAAGAAATTAAGCCTGCCTCGGGTCCGAATTTTTCTGTCGTAGTTTCCCGAACTAGTAGTGAGCTCATTGTCCTGAGTGCAATTTGCACGCATGAAGGGTGCGTCGTCGCTGCCGAAATGGGCGTACTTGGATGTCCTTGTCATGGATCTGCTTTTAATTCACTTACCGGTGCCGTTACTCAAGGCCCGGCAAAAGCGGCGCTACGAAAATTTGTTGCAAGTGAAGAGGCTGGATCTATTTTTATTAAGATTTAATTTCGGGATTTATAAAATTCATGCAAAGCCAGTGCCGTTGCTTTAATCTGCTCTGCGGCAAAGTGGCTGGGATCCCACGCACAGTACAACGTGATCGATAAGGGGTTCTTTCTCCCAGCAATTTTTATAAGCAGAGGATGTAAATTGAATCGTGGATCATCGGAACTAATGCAGACGGCGCGATTTGCAGCCGCTAATGCTTGCGATGCTTGAGTAGATTGAGTTTCAAAGGCGATATTGACGGAGAGCCCTGCTTCGGAAATCGCTTGATCAAAAATTCTGCGAACGTTGTGATTATCGTCAACGATTGCTATTGAGTAACTCGATACTTCGGCGAGTGAGATCTCTTTTTTACTTACATTCTTTTTATCCTCTGGTAACTGAGCCCAGATTGGTGAGTATCCAATGACAACATACTCAAGGTGGGCCGGAGGCGGGGAGCTTCCAACGACAAAATCAGCGCGGAACTCAGCTAATTCGCGGTAGACCGCATTAGGAAGTACTTCCCGGATATTTGCAAGTAGTCCATCGGCGCCAGCGGCTGCGATGTAAGGCGCGATGACGTCGGCAACGGTCGTTGGAGGACCGGCAATTGTTAAGCGGATGGCTTCGGCATGATTCATCGTTTTAATGGTTGCGCTGGCTTGCGCGGCCCTCGAAATCAAATCTCGGGCGATAGGCACGAAGGCGATGGCCGCGGCCGTAGCCGTTGCTTTTGCGCCATGTGAAAAGAGAACGACACCTAAATCTCGTTCGAGTTTTCGAATCTGCCTAGATAGTGATGGCTGAGTAATGTGAAGTTGGCGAGCGGCCGCCGAAATAGATCCTGACTCAAAAATCATTAGGAAGTATGAAAGTAGGCGCAGATCCATCTAGTGAGTATGCCTAGAAAGCATAGTAAAAGCAAGGTTTTATGATAGACAGGCATAGACCCCCTCTTTAAACTCTCACTCACTTGTAGCCCCTGCATGAAAACCCTCGTTTAGGCCCGCTGCATCTACGTAAGAGAAGAGGAAAGATATGTCAATTAAAATCGCGTTTTCGTCACAACGAATTCGCCTAATCGCAGGTGCGACAATTGCCCTATTTGCGATTGCATCCTTTGTAGTTCCAAGCACGGCACAGGCAGCGTCGGTCTTTAAAGTATCGACATCGGCGGCAGTTACAACATGGGATCCGGTTCAATCTTTTTCAACTGAAGCTTTTTATATGACCAATATTTACGAACCACTACTCTGGAAAAATCCAGATGGAGTAACGCCTGAATACTCACCTGCATTAGCAACATCGTGGACATCATCGGCAGATGGCAAAACCTGGACTTTCAAGTTACGGGCTGGAGCAACTTTCCATGATGGCTCTCCAGTTAACTCAGCGGCCGTGAAGGCAAGTTTTGATGCCTCGAAGAAAATAGGTGGTGCCGGATTTATTTGGGATGCGCTCAAGAGTGTAGATGCATCTGCAAGTGACACGGTCGTACTTAATTTATCGTATGCCGCACCGATGGATCTCATTGCTTCATCTACGTATGGTGCATACATTGTTAATCCAAAGACTCTTGTCGCAGTCGCCGCCGATTCTAAATATTACGAATCGGGCAAAGATGGCGGCTCGGGTCCTTACACAATCGATAGTTATAAGGCCGGAAGCTCCGTTGTATTAACGGCCTATGCCAAGCATTGGGCTGCAGTTAAGCCTGCTTACTCAACGATTGACATTTCTATTGTTCCAGATGCAATCACTGCCCAGCAAATGATGACTTCGGGTCAAGTTGATTGGGCGACGAATGTTCCACTTACAAGCATGACTAGTTTTAGGCGAAACAGTAAGTACACCGTTGTGAAATATAAGTCTCCATTTAACTATGTAGGTTACTTCAATACTTTGCGCGCGCCTCTCAATAATCCTGTAGTTCGTCAAGCGCTCTCTTATGCCCTGAACTACCGTGAAATAACGACCGTTGGTGGTCAAGGCTATGCAACACAGGCCCGAGGACCGGTCCCTGCTGGAATCTATCCATATGATCCTGCAATTCCTCAATACTCGCGTCAAGTTGAAAAGGCTAAGCGTCTTCTTGCAAGTGCGGGAGTAAAAGATCTCAAGATCAAGGTTACCTATGCATCTGAGAACTCGGCCGAAGCTCGCTTTGTTCCGCTGATGAAAGATGCGTTTGCAGCAATTGGAGTCGATGCCGATATACAAGGCATTCTCTTTAGTCAGCAATGGTCGGCGGCAAAGAAAGATCCGGCAAATGCTCAAGACCTCTTCATTGTTAAATACTGGCCAACCTATAGTGATGCCGGCGTAGACAATTTATGGTCACTCTTTCATAGCAGCACTAAGCCTTTCTTTAACTTGAGCTATTGGAAGAACGCTGCATATGACAAATTAGTCGATGATGCAATCGAGCTCAGTGGTTCAGATAAGGCTGGGGCACAAAAACTCTACAGTCAGGCCATGATGATGCTTTATAAAGAAGCACCCGGCATCTATCTCTATGACGAAGCACAAGTGAGTGTTCTACCTAAGAAGTTCTCAATTCCTAAGTACAACATTAACTATCCATTCTCGGCATTCTTTGCGGGAGTAAAGCTCTCTTCATAAGTAGATATGGTTAACGAGGGGAGAGCGGGCTGTGGTTTGCAGCCCGCTCTCAATCATTACTTGGAGAAAAATTATTTTGAAAGAGGAGTTGATATCGCTATGAAGGTTGTATGGAATCGCCTATCTTCTGCCCTGCTGGTATTAATTGCGGCAAGCTTTATAACCTTCACACTGGCCAGAGTGATTCCAAATGACCCATCTCTTGCCTATATTGGGCCAAAAGCAACGGCGGCGGATGCGGCAAAACTTCGAATAACTTTGGGATTAGATCAACCTATTCCGGTTCAATACATTAAATATGTGTGGCAGACCTTGCATGGAAACTGGGGTTACTCTCTTTCAACTAAGCAACCCGTTCTTCAAGAGATTATTGATCGACTTCCTTCAACTATCGAACTCATTTTCTTTGCAATGAGTTTTGCGTTTATTTTTGGCGTAGCTTTAGGTGTTTATGCCGCGAAATATCGAGGACGAGTACAGGATTCGGTGATTCGCATTCTGGCCATTGCTGGGGTCTCAATGCCCGCATTCTGGTTAGGCCTACTTTTGCAGCTTTTATTCGCAGGTCGCTTAGCGTGGTTTCCGGCGACGGGGCAGTTTGATATCGATCTTAAATATGAACATCCAATAAGCAAAGTTACTGGCTTCCCGTTATTTGATTCAATAATTACTGGAAACTTTACGGCGACTTTAAATGGGCTGCACCATATGGTCTTGCCCGCACTGACTCTTTCGGCATATTCTTTTGGCCTGTTGTCTCGAATGGCGCGCGCCAACCTGCTTGAAGTAATGAGCTCTGATTACATCAAAGTCGCTCGAGCTTACGGCCTATCGGAGCGGCTCATCTTTTTTAAGTTAGCCCTTAAAAACGCTCTGCCACCGATTGTTACCGTTACGGGTCTATCTACGGCGTATCTAATTACTGGAACTTTCTTTGTTGAGCAAGTGTATGCATGGCCAGGTATTGGCGGCTTTGCAGTTAATTCCTTACTGAGTATTGACTATCCCGCGATTATGGGAATAACCCTTCTTGCTGCGGTCGGCTATTTAGTCATTAATTTTATCGTCGATTTGATTCAAGCCAAGATAGATCCGCGGATGTGGCTTCGATGAGAGAAAAGTTCAAAGGATTTTCCTTTCTCATTAAAGATCGATTAACCACAATGGCAACGACGATGATGGCAATATTTATTTTCTCGGCGATTTTTGGCCCGTGGATTGCGCCCAATAGCAAAGAGGGCGCAGGGGCAACGAATGTAGATAATAGTTTTATCGGTCCTGGAGCCTCTCACATTCTAGGTACCGATGAACTTGGACGCGATTTACTCAGCCGCATTATTTATGGGGCAAGGCCGGCTTTGCTTATCGCCCTCGTTGTAGTCGGCTTTGCCGCAATTATTGGAACAACATTGGGTCTGATCGCCGGATATCGGGGCGGTTGGATCGAAAACGTCATTATGCGCGTGAGTGAACTTTTTCTTTCATTTCCACCACTTTTATTATCCTTGGTCGCGGTAACTTTCTTAGGTCCGGGTTTAGTCAATGCACTTATCGCTCTAGTGATTTCATGGTGGCCTTGGTATGCACGACTTATTCGCGTTGAGGCCAGCATCGTTAGATCTAAGCCGTATGTCGAAATCGCTGCGGCGATGGGGGTTCCAGATCGCATCATTATTCTGCGCCACATTTTGCGCAATGTGACAACGCCGTTGATAGTGCAGATCGCTGCCGATTTAGGTACCGTCATTTTAGCCGCAGGGTCACTAGCATTTATCGGATTAGGTGCCCAACCTCCCACGGCCGATTGGGGCCTGATGGTTGCACAAGGGCGCACCGTAATCTTTGATCAATGGTGGATTTCGACTTTTTCAGGTTTAGCGATTTTTCTTGCAGTTCTATCTTTCAACATTATTGGAGATGCACTGCGCGATCACTTTGATCCAAGAATCGCGCGTCAATGAACAGCGTTTTAAAGATTACACAATTAGAGGTCGATTTCTGCCTTAATGGCGTCATCATGAACTCTCCGTTGCGCGGGATGAATTTAGAAGTTAAAGCGGGAAAAACCTTAGGAATCGTTGGCGAAACTGGCTGTGGTAAAACTTTAACTGCGATGGCGATTATGGGCCTCTTGCCATCAACTGCGGTTGTGCGTGGGGACATTGAACTTGCCGACCATGGTCGTGTTACTGCCGTTGACATGGCGAGGATTCGGGGCGAAGAGATTGTGATGATTTTTCAAAATCCGCAATCGGCATTCAACCCTATTTTTACGATAGGTGAGCAGTTAAAGATGGTGGCTAAACGACGCAATATTGCTCGGAGCGAGATTGAAAAACTTTTGATATCTCGACTTACCTCTGTTGGCCTGAACGATACTAAGCGAGTTTTAGCCTCATACCCGCACGAACTTTCAGGCGGAATGTTGCAAAGAGCCATGATTGCGATGTCCTTGCTTTCTAGTCCTAAGTTATTAATCGCCGATGAACCAACGACGGCCCTTGATGCAACTGTTGGTGACCAAGTTTTAAGGCTTATTCAAGAACTACAGATCTCTGAAGGCTTTGCGATGCTCTTTATTTCACATGATGTCAGTGCAGTTGGTAAAACATCTGATGAGATTGCAGTGGTGTATGCGGGAAAAATTGTTGAAACTGGCCCCACACCCGTGGTTATGAATAACCCTAAACATCCTTATACACAAGGTTTATTGGGGGCAATTCCAAGTGCTGATAAAGCGCGAGGAACCTTGGTTGCCATTAGCGGAAATGTACCGTCGAAATTAACGGGATTAGTTGGCTGTTCTTTTGTGGAGCGTTGCCCCATGCGCATTGACCGGTGTGTCGATGAGCCCCCGATGGTAAAAGTGGATGAACACAGTGTTGCTTGTTGGAGGTCAGAGCAATGAGCGAAGTGGTTATGTCGATTTCAAATGTCACAAAAGTTTTCACAACGAGAGCGTTAAAGGCTGGTTTTAAGGCCGTTGATTCAATATCAATTGATCTCTTGAAAGGCGAAATCCTAGGTGTGGTTGGTGAGTCGGGTTCGGGAAAAAGTACGTTGGCAAGGTGCGCTTTTGGAATTACGCCACCAACAAGTGGAACGGTAGAAATTTTGGGCCAAACACTTGCGGGGAAATCCAGGAAAGCAACCCGTGAGTTACGCGCTAATTTAGGTTTTGTCTTTCAAGATCCTGCTGGGTCAATTAACCCACGAATGAGTGTGCGAGATGCAATTGCTGAACCGCTGATGTTAGCTGGTGAAAATACCGTGGCCATTGATAAGCGTGTCGAATTATTACTAGATCGGGTTGGTTTGGCCGCAAGCCAATTAAGGCGCAAGTCACACGAACTATCAGGTGGCCAATGTCAGCGCGTAGCAATTGCACGGGCCTTGGCTACAAATCCTAAGATTGTTTTGTTAGATGAACCGACTTCGTCTTTAGATTTATCGGTACAAGCTCAGATTCTCAATCTTTTAGAGGAGTTGCGACAAGGCTTTGATCTAACATATTTCATCATTTCTCATAATTTAGATGTAGTTTCACATTTGAGTGATCGAGTGGCGGTCATGAAAGATGGAAAGTTTGTAGAAGTTGGCGATACTAAATCGGTCATTACTAACCCAACGCATGTCTTTACGCGCGAACTTATTAGCACTTATTCACGGGTGGGTTTGGACAAGAGAGAAATACCGGTTGGTTTTACGTTGGATTCTTGGCAAAACGGTCCGCTGAACCGTTGGGCATTTCAAAATGTGGAGAAATTTTTGCCTACGGCGATAATTGAGCCTTCTTTAAATCCGCCTTCTATACCTGTAGCTATCGATTCTGCAATCGAGGCTATCGAAATTGATGTGGCCGATCAGCGTTTTACTTTTCCCGAGCTTTTAGCAGATTTAGATACAGATTCCATTGTGATTATGCGCAAAGGCGTACTCGTTTATGAAAAGTATTTCAACGAAATGACCGTTAATTCGCCGCATCTTCTGCAGTCAGTATCTAAGTCAATTTTAGGTGCGCTGTATGCCATCATGGCGCAAAAGGCAGTCATTGATGTCGAGCGCACAATCGGTTCTTACTTACCTGAATTAATTAATTCAGCATTTGGAAAAGCCACGATCTCGCAAGCCTTGGATATGAGCATTTCAATCTACTTTTCTGAAGATTATTTGGATCCTCAATCTGAGATGACTCGATTAGATATTGCTGCGGGCTGGCGAAGCGCTCCAGAAGGTACTGATTGTGGGTTGCGGCCCTTCCTTAAAACTTTGAGAATACAAGACGAGCATGGAAAGGCATTTCAATACTGCTCGGCCAACACCGATGTTCTTGCTTGGCTTATCGCCGAAGTAACGGGTATTTCCTATCCAGAGTTAGTCTCGACTTATTTATGGAATCCAATGGGTGCTCATGATCGCGCCAGCATTATTCTTGATTGCCAAGGCCTATCGGTGGGTAACGGTGGAATTTCGACTTCAACTCGGGATTTAGCGTTGTTTGGCCAACTCATTTTGAACTCTGGTTGCTTCAATAACAATCAGATAATTCCACAGTTTTGGATAGATGAGACCTTTGCTGGAGCCTCACCAAAAGTAGCTTCAGTAGATTATTTACAGGCTTTGCATCCAGGTGGCTCATATAAAAACCAGTGGTGGATCACGGCAAGCCAATCGCGAGAGATATATGGCGTTGGAATCTACGGGCAATATATCTGGGTGGATCCGACTTCCGAGACGGTTATTGCAAAGTTTTCATCCCTTGAAGTACCAGTGGATGCGTTGCACTCTCGAAAACATATGGCGCTTTTTAGGGCTATCGGTAGACTTTAGAGGGGTCAAAGGAGAGCGCCTATGGAGAAGATGGGTCGTGATTAATAATGAAAACTAAGAGTTTGGGAAGCATTTTTGGACCACTTGCAACCGTAGCAGGAGTGGCAATCGGCCATCTGGTCGCCGCTCTTAATAATAATTGGCAGAGTCCAGTTATCTCACTCGGAAATCGCATCATTGATCATGTACCTTCGTGGGCGAAGAAATTAGTCATTCAAATCTTTGGTACCAATGACAAACTCTTTCTTATTGCAACGATTCTGGCAGTTGTTTTTGTTTTTTCAATTATTGTAGGCCGTGCCTTTATGACAGGCAAGAGGACTTTGGCATACGCACTCATTGCGATTATGGCAATCGCTGCGAGCTGGGCCGCGCTATTGGACGCTCAATCAAATCTTTTTTCGATTATTCCAGCGTTAGTTTCAGCCGGCGTGACGCTCATTGTGTTGCGGTGGTTGAGCCAGCAAGGCGTTTCGAGTGATGAAACTGGTCTGACATTTTCGCGCCGAGATGTGTTTAAAGTAGTTGGAATCATCGCAGCGGTGAGCATCGCGGCAACAGGTGCCGCCAAGTTGCTTGCACAAAAAGCAAGTGTTCAAGTGGAGCGAATTAAGATAGCCCTGCCCAAACCGTTAAAGTTTTTACCCAATCCACCAGTCGATCCAGCGCTAACTACACCAGGGTTATCTCCACTTTTTACTCCCAATGCAGATTTCTATCGAATTGATACTTCGCTAGTGGTTCCTAATATTTCGATTGAAGACTGGAGCTTAGAGATAATTGGCATGGTGGCTAATCCCCGCACTTTTTCTTATGCAGAGTTAAGTGCCAGACCTGTTTTTGAACTCGATGACACTATCTCTTGTGTTTCAAATGAAGTCGGTGGTCCTTTAGTTGGAAATGCGCGCTGGTTAGGTATTCGCTTAGATGATTTAATTCGTGAGGCAGGCCCTACTTCCGATGCCGATCAAATAATGGGTTATTCACATGATGGTTTTGCCGCAGGTTTTCCTTTGGCCGCCCTTGATGGGCGCGATGCCATGATTGCCATCGGAATGAATGGCGAGGCTCTGCCGCTGGCCCATGGCTTTCCGGCGCGCATTATTGTTCCCGGACTCTACGGATATGTTTCGGCCACGAAGTGGTTAACGCGCATTGAGCTCACACGCTTTGATCAAAAGCATGGCTACTGGATTTCGCGGGGTTGGGCCGAGCGCGCCCCGATTAAAACTCAATCACGAATAGATACACCGATGGATGGTTCTCAACTTCCACCTGGACGTTTGGCCATTGCCGGAGTTGCTTGGGCACCCACTCGCGGAATTTCAAAGGTCGAGGTAAGGATTGGCACACTACCGTGGCGCGAGGCAACTCTTGGCCCTGAGATCGCAAAGACTACGTGGAGACAGTGGTGGATTGATTGGGATCCACGTAAAGGAAAATATGCAATCTCAGTACGCGCCACCGATGGCGACGGCCAACTCCAACCTGAGGCTTATGTTCCCGTTGAACCAAATGGCGCAGAAGGGTGGCACACAATAAATGTCGAAGCTTTTTAAACGTCGCACCATCTTACAAACTCTTGTCGGCTCGTTAATCGCCCTCTTTGGTGGAGAGGCGATTGCCGCGGTAGGACCAACGCTGCAGTGCACTCGTGTTGGCCAAAAAATTGTGTATCGAGGATTTACATACAGTTGCATAAAATCTAAAGGAAACCTGGTGTGGAAAAAAGGTGCGATGGTGCCCGTTGTAAAATCAACGCCAACGCCGACGCCAACGCCCACTCCAACTGCATCTGCGACTCCCACTCCCACTCCCACACCCACTCCAACTCCAACGTCGAAGGGAGTGGTGATTGCGCAGTCTTCACAGATTAATGAGGGCAGCGTAAAGATAATTCAAGCCCGAGATAATAATGGCACTAGTCAGATCTATGCGATCAGTCGATTTAGTGGAAATGTGAGGGTGATGAGTAGTTCTTGTACTCATCAAGGCTGCACTGTTGCATCTATGGGTGCCAATTTAAACTGTGCCTGCCATGGCTCGCAGTTCAGTGGATTAGATGGCGCGGTGCAACAGGGTCCAGCGGGCCGAGCTTTAACGATCTTTAGAAGCTTAGAAGAAAACGGCGAGATAATCCTGCTTAAGTAATTGCGAAGAAATACTGGTGTCAAAACGCCCTAGTAGTATGTGCGGTGTGTTGATTGAAGCGATAATTTAGTGAGTGCACTCGTTGATACATATGGTCGGGTGCATCGCGACTTACGCGTTTCATTAACCGATCGTTGTTCGCTGCGATGTACGTATTGCATGCCGCAGGACTTTGCCAATTGGCTACCAAGTGAACATCTGCTTACAACCGATGAACTCATTTCAGTTATTGAAGCGGCGGTTTCGCAAGGAATAAATGAGGTTCGCTTGACCGGTGGGGAGCCTTTACTTCGCCCCGATATTGTTGAGATCGTTGCCCGTATTAACTCCATACCAGATGCGCCGAAGTTATCAATGACCACTAATGGTTTGGCGCTTGCAGAGTTAGCAAAGCCGCTAGTAGAGGCCGGTCTTCTTCGCATCAATATCTCATTAGATACGCTCGATCGCGAGCGCTTTAAAAAGTTAACTTTTAGAGATCGTATCGATGATGTATTTGCAGGAATCGAGGCCGCACAGGTCGCGGGTTTAGCACCGATTAAAATTAACTCAGTTTTAATGCGCGGAATCAATGATGATGAATCGACCGCCTTATTGGAGTGGGCTTTAAAAGAGGGTTTGAACTTAAGATTTATTGAGCAGATGCCACTTGATGCCGGCGGCTCGTGGTCGCGCAGAGAGATGGTTACCGCCGATGAGATATTTGCCGATTTAAGTATTCAGTTTTCACTCACACCCGTTGATGAACGCGGATCATCTCCCGCCGAAGAGTTTTATATTGATGGCGGTCCGTCAGTTGTCGGAATCATTGCCAGTGTGACCCGACCATTTTGTGCCTCGTGTGATCGCGTGCGCTTGACTTCAGATGGCCAAATTCGAGCCTGTTTATTTTCAATGGTGGAAACTGATACGCGCTTGATTCTTCGGGATATTGATTTAAGCGCCGAGCAAAAGCGTGCACGACTTGTTGCCGCATTCCAATCAACGATTAAAGCCAAGCTTCCTGGACATGGGATTAATGATCCAAGTTTCATTCAGCCCACCAGGCCAATGTCGGCAATCGGTGGTTAAGAATGAGTGAAGAAGTCTTAGGGTTAGATCAGGCATACTCGGTAAAGACTCCCGATGATAATCGCCGTTTATATGCCCAGTGGGCGGCAACGTATGAGACTTCTTTTGTTAATGCTCAGCAGTATCGATATCCAAAAGCGATTGCCGAAGTATTCAACGACGTTGTCGGGCCAGTAAAACGAGTGTTAGATATTGGTACGGGAACCGGACTAACTGGAATGTATCTATCGCGGCTGCGGCCAGAGCTTGTTATTGATGGAATGGATATTTCACCTGAAATGTTGGCCCAGGCCAGGGGCAAGAAGCGCAATGATGGAAGCGTTGTCTATCGCGCAGTGTATGAACGAGATTTAACACAGCATGTTCCTAATGAGAACTCACCTTATGAGGCGCTCTTTTCTTCGGGCACATTTACCCACGGACATTTAGGACCAGAGTGTTTGCGCAATCTCTTGCCGTTACTTGTTGATAAGGGCTGGTTCGTGGTTGGCGTAAATAATGAGCACTTTGAAAGTAAGGGATTTTCAGCAGAGCTAGATTCTCTGGTGAACCAGAAATTGATTCAGAGCCCTGAGATTATTTGCATCGATGTATATGAATCTGGAAGTCTTCATTTTGGAGACCAAGCTCGAGTGATTATCACCCGCGCAATTAATTCAATTCAATAAATTCCCACTTATTGCCATAGAGATTAGCGAATTGAACGAAGTACGGCCGTAACTTTGCCTAAGATTTCGCAAGCGTCACCATCGATGGGTGCGAATCCATCGTTTGCCGGCAACAACCAGATGTGGCCGTTTTTTCGCGAGAATGTTTTTACTGTTGCTTCGCCATCGATCATCGCGGCAACAATTTCACCATTGTTGCAATCTTTCTGTGCTCGGATGACAACATAGTCACCATCGCAAATGGCGGCATCGATCATCGATTCACCGATGACTTTGAGCATAAATAAATCTCCACTACCTACGATTGATTCAGGTAATGGATAGGTCTCTTCTACTTCTTGTTCGGCAGTAATGGGTCCACCGGCTGCGATACGCCCGACAAGTGGAATTAACCGAGTTTTATCAACGCTGATTCCAGATTCATCGGGTGTTAGTTCAAGGGCGCGACCTTTGCTCTCATCGCGGCGAATAAAGCCTTTGGCCTCAAGAATTTCGAGCTGGTATTTAACCGAGGCCGTACTCGTGAGGCCCACGGCGGCGCCGATTTCGCGCATCGAAGGGGCGTAGCCATGTTCACTCATAGAGGCTCGGATGACGCTCAAAATTTCGGACTGTCGGGGGCTAAGACCTGCCATGTGCTGGGTGCCGGGTGTGCTCATGGGTAGATAGTGACAGAGTTGCGAGCAAAATTCAAACACCTGTTCGAAAAATACTTGCCTTTTGTCAGTGGTGTGGTGTTTAATTATCTTATTCGAACAGGTGTTCGGAGGCCTTCCCCAAGGTATAGGTAATAAGAAGTTTGAGGAAAACGACATGAGTGCAGTGACATATAGCTCCATTGCCCCGCACAGCCGTATATATCAAGGGTTTTCACAGAGTGAGCGGCTTGCCAATCCCTGCGATGCTCCATCTGAATCTAGATTGACGCGTCGTGGCCGTCTTGCTCGCACTCTGTTCATCCTTTCACTCACCGTCGTTATCGCAGCTGGCTTTGCCGCTAGATCAGGGGCCGGTGCTCATGTGGTTAACGCACCCTCATATGTAATCGTGGTTGTGCCAGTAGGTGCCTCTTTATGGTCTGTCGCCTCGGCCTATAGCGATGGCGATGTTACGGCGATGGTTGAGAGGATCCGCGAAGCTAATAACCTGCCAAGTTATGACGTAGCAGCAGGGGCTCGCCTTCGCGTCCCAATCAAATAGGTCTTGTTAAGAAAGTAGTCCAAGTGCTAACCTTTACTTATGGCATCTAAGGTAAAGGTTAAGAAAAGCCTAATAAAATCTACACGAAAACTTGTTGTAGTAAAAAAACCTGCACAGCGCAAGGGACGTACATCCACTTCCCGCCTTAGTTCAAAGAATCAATTGACAGTCCCCGTAGATATTCTACGAAGTGTTGGACTTAAGGCAGGAGATGAAGTGGAATTCGTAGTTAGTAGCACTGGTTTCATCCAAATAGAAATCGTTGGAAGTAGTAATTCGGTTTTAGATTTGGTTGGTGCATTCCCTGGCGTCTTTGATACATTTGATCAAGAGAAAGAGAGAGCAGCATGGGATTAGTTCTTCTGGACTCATCTGTTCTGATTGGATTAATCAATCCCGACGATAAACACCATGATCTGATAATGCAAAATTTTGAAACCTCCAGTGTGTATACAATTTCGGCTTTGACTTTGACGGAAGTTTTGCCTCATGCAGTGGCTAAGGGCGTGGCTAAAGCGGCACACGATAGTTTTGCCCAGAAATTGCATCAGATTATCGATGTTAGCCAAGAGATTGCAGTCTCAGCCGCACATCTCAGATCAAAGACTGGCCTTCGAACACCCGATGCCATCATCAGCGCCACTGCCACGCTCACGAAAGCGCAGCTCTGGACCTGCGATGGGGCGCTGGCCAAAGCCCATCAAGGTTCGCGCTTTCTGGCCTAGCCCTGGCTTGGCGCTAGATATATAGGAGGGTGATAGAAACGACACGCCCAAGAGCCGTGTCCATGCATATCCAGTAGGCAAACCCTCGTGCAATGCTTTATAGTTGGTACTAGATATAGGGGTAGGAACAGATAAAACTTCCATAAGTAGTGTTTTTACGGTAGTTTTGGAAATCCCCTCTTTACCTCTAAATTGGGAAAAAGCAAGCATGCCGAAGGGAGACACGCCGAATTGATTTGCCCGTTTTGCAGACACGATGACTCTCGCGTGATCGACTCTCGCCCAGCAGAAGATGGGACTCAGATCCGTCGCCGACGCGAATGCCCACAGTGTGGTCAACGCTTTTCAACCCAAGAGGTCGCGGTTTTGAGCATCATCAAACGAAGCGGTGCCACCGAGCCATTTAGCCGCGAAAAAGTTTTGGTGGGTGTGCGCAAAGCTTGCCAGGGTCGCCCAGTGAGTGAAGATGATCTGGTTTTACTAGCCCAACGAGTCGAAGAAAACTTGCGAAGCACAGGACAGGCCGAGATCGAGGCCCAAGAAGTGGGAATGTCGATTCTGGCGCCGCTTCGAGAGTTAGATGAAGTGGCCTACCTTCGTTATGCCTCGGTATACCGAAACTTTGCCTCCCTTGAAGATTTCGAAGGTGAGATTGCGCTGTTGCGTGCCCTGCCCTCGAGTAATAAATCTGCAGATAAGCCCCGTGTAGATGTTCGAAATGAAAAACTCACGGCCAGCAGTTCAGCTTCGAATAAATAATTTAAAGTCCTACTATAGAAATACGGGGAAAGACATATGTCAGAGACGGTTATCAACCGGCCAGTCAAGATCAAAGCTCACAACACCATCAAGGGCAAGGGCTTAACGATCGAACGCATCTACACCAACGAGGGTATTCACCCATATGACGAAGTTAAATGGGAGCGCCGCGATGTAGTGCAACAAAACTGGAAAACGGGAGAGACCGTATTTGAACAACATGGCGTTGAGTTTCCAGATTTCTGGTCCGTAAATGCATCAACGATTGTTTCAACTAAGTATTTCCGTGGCGCAGTCGGTGCGACAAATCGTGAGTGGTCACTCAAGCAGGTTATCGATCGCGTTGTATTGACATATACGAAGGCCGGAAAAGAGCATGGCTACTTTGCAACCGATGCCGATGCAGAGATCTTTGAACACGAACTAACCCACATGTTGATGCACCAGATTTTCTCGTTCAACTCACCTGTCTGGTTTAACGTCGGCACAAATGAGCCACAGCAAGTGAGTGCTTGTTTTATTCTCTCGGTCGAAGACACTATGGAGAGCATTCTTAACTGGTATCGCGAAGAGGGAATGATTTTCAAGGGAGGCTCAGGGGCCGGACTTAACTTATCCCGCATCCGCTCATCCAAAGAGCTTCTAAAATCAGGCGGAACCGCATCTGGGCCAGTCTCTTTTATGCGAGGCGCCGATGCATCAGCCGGCACAATTAAATCAGGTGGTGCCACACGCCGCGCCGCTAAAATGGTAGTTCTGGATGTTTCGCACCCAGATATTGAAGAGTTCATTGAGACTAAGGTCAATGAAGAGAACAAGATTCGTGCACTGCGCGATGCTGGTTTTGATATGGATCTTGGTGGTAAAGACATCATTAGCGTTCAGTATCAAAACGCAAACAACTCAGTTCGAGTATCGGATGAGTTTATGCGCGCAGTAGAAAAAGGCGAAAGCTTTGGTTTAACCGCACGCGCAAGCGGCGAAGTTATAGAGACCGTCGATGCACGCACATTGTTTACAAAGATGGCACAAGCTGCATGGGCATGCGCCGATCCTGGAATTCAATACGATGACACAATCAATGATTGGCACACTAATCCTGAGACTGGTCGCATCAACGCATCTAATCCTTGCTCTGAATACATGTCACTTGATAACTCATCATGTAACTTAGCCTCGCTTAACTTAATGAAATTTCTAAAATCAGATGGCTCCTTTGATGCAAAAACATTTGGTCGCGCCGCTGAAATGATTATTACTGCAATGGATATCTCCATCTGCTTTGCAGATTTTCCAACTGAGGCAATCGGGGATACAACAAAGGCATATCGTCAATTAGGAATCGGTTATGCAAATCTTGGTGCGCTTTTGATGGCATCGGGACTTGCCTATGATTCTGATGGTGGACGTGCATTAGCCGGTGCCATCACATCTCTCATGAGTGGAATTACTTACAAACGATCGGCAGAGCTAGCTGGCATCGTTGGGGCATATGAGGGCTTTGCCCAAAACGCCAAACCACATGCGCGCGTGATGCGAAAGCACGCATCGGCATCATCGGCGGCAAAGTCTGAAACAACTCTAGATCGAGATGTCTGGAGCGAGGCCAACAACGCCTGGGATGCATGTCTTTCAACGGGAGATAAGAACGGCTGGCGCAACGCCCAGATCTCAGTTCTGGCCCCTACCGGCACCATTGGTCTGATGATGGACTGCGATACAACGGGAATCGAGCCTGACTTCTCACTGGTTAAGTTCAAGAAGCTCGTCGGTGGCGGATCTATGCAGATCGTTAACCAAACGGTTCCTGCCGCGCTTCGAAAGCTTGGATATACAGAAGAAACCGTCGAGGCGATCGTTGAATTCATCGCATCCCACGGCCACGTCATCGATGCACCTGGCTTAAAGCCCGAGCATTACGACGTCTTTGACTGTGCGCTCGGTGCCAGGTCCATTGCACCGATGGGACATGTTCGAATGATGGCAGCCTGCCAACCATTCTTATCAGGTGCAATTTCAAAGACCGTTAACTTGCCTTCCGATGCAACCGTTGAAGAGGTAGAAGAGGTGTACTACCAAGGGTGGAAGCTCGGGATTAAAGCTTTGGCCGTCTATCGCGATAACTGCAAAGTTGGCCAACCTTTATCTGATGGTAAAGCGGCAAAGAACGCATCAACGGTGAGTGCAACTCATCCAGCTACTCCCATCCGAAAGCGTCTTCCAAAGACACGACCTGCAACCACAACATCATTTTCCGTTGGCGGGGCAGAGGGATATATGACTTCGGGGGCATATGCCGATGGCGCATTAGGTGAGGTCTTCTTAAAACTCGGCAAGCAAGGATCAACTCTGGCCGGAGTGATGGATGCCTTCTCCATAGCGGTATCGATCGGACTTCAATATGGCGTGCCACTTGAAACATTTGTAGAGAAATTTACGAACCTGCGCTTTGAGCCAGCGGGCATGACCGATGATGTAGATATCCGCATGGCGCAGTCGATGATGGATTACATCTTCCGTCGCTTAGCCCTTGATTACCTGCCCTTTGATTCTAGAAGTTCAATGGGTCTATATACATCCACTGAACGCGCTCGCGCACTAGAAACGGGCGAGTACACCAAGGACGTTGTTGAGGATTATGAAAACCTCGAAGTCAGCGCTCCTGTGGCACCAGTGATTGCGGCGCCAAAGCCAGTTTCGGTTACAGTCGACAACAAGCAACAGTTTGGTTCTTCGACGGAGTTGATGGAAGCACTCTCTGGCATCAAGGCCGATGCTCCTTTGTGCATGACCTGTGGGGTCAAAATGCGCATGTCGGGTGCTTGTTATGTATGCGAAGGCTGTGGCAACACATCTGGCTGCTCATAAGCTATCAATAGTTACTAAAAGCCCCGTCAATCACTGCGATTGGCGCTGCTTTTTTTAATCCTGAAAAGGAGATAACGATCTCCGATGCAGCCTACATCTACGGTTCCTGGGCGGCTCGATATAGAGGTAAACCAGGGGCAATTCCAAATGACATTGACCTACTTGTTATCGGGACGGTTTCACTCGATTCTCTCGATCATGTCAGTGATCGTGCAGAGAAAGTACTTGGACGAGAGGTCAATATAAGGCGAATCAGTGCCAAAGAGTGGAGTCAGAGGAGTCCGTTCATAACAACTATCAAAAAGAACCCACATGTAAAACTAAATTTCTAATCTCTTGTCATAGGTGCTTCGTATGACTTTGAAAATACAAAGCGAGATGAGAGATTCAAATGCCTGGTGTGTTCAGAGTCGGCGTATACATCGATGGCTACAACCTCTATTACGGAGGCAATCGCCTAGCCGGTGACGGGCGATGGAAGTGGCTGGATCTACGCGCGCTGGTTGTCGCTCATATTCCAGCATTCGTGCCTTGGGATAGGGCAGTTATATCGGCCAACTGCGTGGAAGTAATGCACACGGTGTCGCTTCCTCTTCGCCAACGAATCCCTGCTGTCCATTTTGAAACTCTCGATCCTTAAAAGATTTAGGTGCTCGAGAAGTTGAAATAATAGGGTTCGACGAATGGGTTCTTCTTGGGTTTGAGTAATTGGAATAGCAGTACAAACTGCCATAAATTCTTATTGTTGCAACCAGGTGCCATATGTTTTGACCTTTTGATGTTTTTTAGGAGAGCGATATTTTGATGCTTTGAAACCTAACTTTAAATCCGAATGAAAAAATTTGTCTTCAGAAATCTGAACATTTCCTAGGAATATAATTGCGCATAGTACATAGTGGGGATTTTTGCTATCTAAAGAGTCTACTGATTCGTCGACATAGGCAGAGAGATTCAATAGATTTCTATAAGTATTGTCCATATTTTAAGACTCATGGTAGGTTCTGACAAGTTTAGAAAGTTATCAACATCCAATTACATTCTGTAACAATGTGCTTGAAAGTAAAAGATGTGGAAGTGATTAAGCCACGAGAATGCTGCGCTTACTTAGGCCCATAAAGTAGCCATCTATAAGAGTTTGCGGAGATGCATCGGTATTGGTTGCCGCGCCAAGGGTTATAAACAATGGTGTGAAATGTTCAACCGTTGGATGTGCATAAGGCATACCAGGAGCTAATTCCCGAAAGTTTGAGAGCGAATCGATATCGCCTTTTTCTAGAGCTTGGGCAGCCCACATATCAAAATCACTCGACCAACTTGGAGCGATCGCCGTACTTGACCAATCGCGAAGGTAGCGAAGTCCGTGAGTCATAAAACCCGAACCAATAATAAGTACACCTTGATCACGCAATGGTTGCAATCGTTTTCCAAGGGCTAATAACTTTTCCGGATCACTCGTTGGCATCGACATTTGTAGAACTGGAATGTCGGCATCGGGATACATAACTTTCAAGGGCACCCAAGCACCGTGGTCTAAACCGCGATCGGATTGATGAACGGGCTCAGTCTCGGGCATGATTGATGCAACAAGCTTTGAAAGTGAAGTGGCATCGGGAGTTCTATAGGTCATCTCATAAAATTTTTGATCAAAGCCACCGAAATCATAAACAAGGGGAGCATTTGCCGAAGGATTGCTCAGCGTTATAGGTTGCGACTCCCAGTGCGCACTGACTATGAGAATTGCTTTTGGTCTTTCGATGGATTGCGAAATTTCGCGAAGCTGGGAAATCCACAATTTATCATCGAGCAGCATCGGTGCCCCGTGACCGATGTATAGCGCCGGCATTGTCTGCATAAAAGCATTCTATCGTAAAGTAGTTGAAAGTTCAACTATACTTGGGGCGGGTAATTCACCCTAGTTACAGAGCGAAGGCGTGTAGATAGACTCCAACGGTGAGAACAATGAGCCCAGGTTTGGCTTTTAAAGCCGTGCTTGCCGATGAAAAACCTCTCCAAATTATTGGAACAATAAACGCCAACCATGCACTTTTAGCTAAACGAGCAGGATTTCGGGCAATCTACTTATCTGGCGGGGGAGTCGCGGCTGGTTCTATGGGGGTGCCTGATCTTGGCATCACGACCCTTGAGGATGTATTAACCGACGTTCGCCGAATAACAAATGTTTGCGATACTCCTTTATTAGTTGATGCCGATACCGGCTTTGGAGCTTCGGCATTTAATATCGGGCGAACCGTTAAAGATTTGATTAAAGCTGGCGCTGCGGCGATGCATATTGAAGATCAAATTGGCGCTAAACGTTGCGGACATCGCCCCAACAAAGAGGTCGTGAGCACGGCTGAAATGGTCGATCGAATTAAAGCCGCCGTTGATGCACGTAGCGATGATAATTTTTCAGTCATGGCACGCACTGATGCGATCGCAGTTGAGGGATTAGAGCGGGCAATAGATCGCGCAGTTGCATATATCGAAGCTGGCGCAGACTTTATTTTTCCAGAGGCGATTATAACGTTAGCCGATTACGCAAAGTTTTCTGCCGCAGTCTCTAAGCCAATTTTAGCTAATATCACCGAATTTGGTTTAACGCCATTATTTACCCGAGATGAACTGGGAGCTAACGGGGTCTCAATGATTCTCTATCCACTCTCGGCCTTTCGTGCGATGAATAAAGCGGCAGAAAACGTCTACGAGAGCATTCGCCGCGATGGAACTCAAGCTGGTGTGATCGACATGATGCAGACACGCGAAGAGCTCTATGAGCGAATCAACTATTATGAGTATGAAAAAACGTTGGATAAGTTTTTGGAAAGTTAGTTGATGACCGAGTTTAAAGCGAAAAAATCCGTTGCTCTATCTGGCGTGCCGGCCGGAAATACCGCACTGTGCAGCGTAGGAAAATCTGGAAACGATCTTCACTATCGTGGATATGACATTGCTGATTTATCTGCCCACTGTGAATTCGAAGAGGTCGCCTATCTATTAATTTACGGACTTCTTCCAACACAAAGCCAGTTAAAAGCCTATAAAATCAAGCTCCAAAGCCTTCGCAGCCTACCCAACGCGCTTAAAGCAATACTCGAACAAATCCCTGCATCCGCACATCCCATGGATGTTATGCGCACAGGAGTATCGGCCTTTGGTGCGGTTGCCCCTGAAGATTCTCTTCACAGTGAAGCTGGCGCACAAGAGATTGCCGACAAATTAATTGCCTGCTTTAACTCCATGCTGATGTATTGGTATCACTTTTCCACTTCAGGAAAACGAATCAATGTAGAGACCGATGATGACTCAATTGGTGGCCACTTCCTGCATCTTTTGCATGGTCTCCCACCGAGTGATCTGTGGGTGAAGTCGATGCATGCCTCTCTCATTTTGTATGCCGAACATGAATTCAACGCATCGACTTTTACTTCACGTGTAATCGCTGGCACGGGCTCTGATATCTATTCAGCTATCACCGGTGCCATCGGAGCTCTGCGTGGCCCAAAGCATGGTGGGGCTAATGAAGTCGCTTTAGAGATACAAACGCGATACTCAACTCCAGAGGAGGCCGAGAGCGATATCCGTGCCCGCATTGAAAAAAAGGAAGTTATTATTGGCTTTGGTCATCCCGTCTATACCGTCTCTGATCCTCGAAATGCAATCATTAAAGTTATTTCCCATGAACTCTCCGAGGCACAGGGCAGCACCGGCCTTTATGACATCGCTGCTCGAATCGAAAGCGTGATGTGGGATGCTAAAAAAATGTTTCCTAACGCCGATTGGTTCTCAGCCGTTGCCTATAACCAAATGCGTATTCCTACGGCGTTTTTTACTCCGCTATTTGTGATCGCTCGTACAACAGGTTGGGCGGCACACGTCATTGAACAGAGAATCGATAATAAGATTATCCGCCCAAGTGCTAACTACACCGGCCCGCCAGATTTGCCGTTCCTACCAATAGAAAAGCGATAGGTACTATGTCTAGTCAAATCACAGCTTCCGGCCAGAGATATGATCAAGAGATTATTGACATTGTTGATTACGTCCAAAACTATGAAATCACCTCCGACCTTGCATACCAAACGGCTTGGAACTGCTTTATCGACACTTTAGGTTGCGGTTTTGAAGCGCTGGAGTATGAGGCCTGCACAAAGTTACTAGGTCCAGTTGTCGAAGGAATCTGTGTCGCCAATGGCGTCAAAGTCCCTGGTACACACTATGTTTTAGATCCAATTCAAGCCGCCTTTAATATCGGCACCATGATTCGCTGGTTAGATTTTAATGATACGTGGTTGGCCGCCGAATGGGGACACCCTTCCGATAATTTAGGTGCCATTCTTGCCACCGCCGATTGGTTATCGCGCACAACGCACAAAAAAATCACAATTAAAGATGTTCTAACGGCGATGATTAAGGCGCATGAGATTCAAGGCTGTATTGCATTGGAAAACTCTTTTAATAAAGTCGGTTTAGACCACGTCATTTTAGTAAAAGTTGCATCGACGGCAGTTGTTGCTCAGTTGATGGGTCTTACCCGCGAACAAATCTTGGCTGCCGTCTCCCTTGCATGGGTAGATGGTCAATCTCTTCGCACGTACCGCCACTTTCCAAATGCCGGTTCACGTAAATCCTGGGCGGCAGGGGATGCGACTTCGCGCGCGGTCCGTTTGGCGTTGATTGCTAAGACTGGTGAAATGGGATATCCGTCGGCATTGACGGCGAAAACATGGGGTTTTTACGACGTCTCTTTTACTGGCAAAGCTTTTACTTTTCAACGTCCGTATGGCTCTTACGTGATGGAGAATATTTTATTCAAAATCTCTTTCCCAGCCGAGTTTCATTCACAGACCGCAGTGGAAGCGGCGATGACTCTTCAGGCCGCGATGGTAACCGCCGGTAAGACAGCGGCCGATATCAGACGAGTCACCATCCGTACACATGAGGCCTGCATACGAATTATTGATAAAAAGGGAGCGCTCAATAACCCTGCCGATCGAGATCACTGCATTCAATATATGGTTGCAGTGCCGCTCATCTTTGGTCGCTTAACTGCCCGTGATTACGAAGATAGCATTGCGGTGGACCCACGCATCGATGCGTTGCGTGAAAAGATTTTCTGTGTGGAAGACTCGTCTTTCACAGCCGATTATCACGACCCAGAAAAGCGATCGATTGCTAACGCTCTTACGATTGAGTTCAATGATGGCAGCGTGTTAGGCGAGGAGGTCGTCGAATATCCAATCGGCCATGCTCGTCGACGTGTGGCTGGAATTCCACTCTTAATTGAAAAGTACAAGGTAAATCTTGCGCGCGTATTTGATAGCCAGAAGCAAGCGAAAATCCTTGATCTGTCAATGGATTATGAGAGATTGTGTGCGACTCCAGTAAATGAGTTCATGGACTTAATGGCGCTTTAATGAGCAAGATTGTTATTGCTCCCGATTCCTTTAAAGGTAGTGCAACGAGTATTCAAGTATGCAGGGCAATTGCCAAAGGTTGGCAATCTGTTCGTCCCAATGATGAGTTAATTCTCATTCCACTTGCCGATGGTGGGGAAGGAACATTGCTGGCAATTGAGCAAGCACAGCCGGCAGCTCTTCGTGTTTACTGTCCTGAAATCTCACCCGATGCTTATTGGTTACTACTCGATGGAATAACGGCCGTTGTTGAGCTGGCTCAATCCTCTGGACTGACGCTCTTACATTCACTTGACCCGATGAACGCGCACACTTTTGCCTTTGGGCAAGTTCTGGCACATGCGGCCGCAGATTTTCGTGTTGAACGAATTTTCTGCGCGCTTGGAGGTTCTGCAAGTACTGATGCTGGAGCCGGTGCACTTATGGCGTTAGGTTTTGAGTTTTTTGACGCTTCAGGAATTTCGATTGGATTAGGTGGCGGGCAACTTTCAAAAATTAAGAGTTTTTCTAAGATCGCAGCTTTTGCGCCGCCTCACGGTGGTGTAACTCTCTTAGTTGATGTGGATTCGCCTTTGCTAGGTCCAGAAGGCGCCGCAAACATCTTTGCTCCACAAAAAGGTGCGACACCGCAACAAGTGGTAGAACTTGAAGAGGCTTTGTCGCATTTTTCTACGATCGTAGAATTTCCAGATTCTCCAGGCAGTGGAGCTGCGGGAGGAACTGCATTTGGGTTGTGCGCTTTTTGGGGTGCCACAATTAAAAGCGGTGCAGCAACAATTGCAGAGCTTGTCGAACTAGATGTCGCGATAAATGGTGCAGATCTGGTGATCACAGGTGAAGGGCGTTTTGATTCACAGAGTTTCAAGGGCAAAGTTGTTCAACACTTAACCGAGCGCGCAATAGCTTCGCACATTCCAATCGCATACTGTGTTGGATCAGTTGAGGATAATTTCCCGGCCTCCTGCCTTGGGGGAGTATCCCTTGCTCAACTTGCGGGAAGTGTTGAGGAGGCAATGCAAGATACTGCAAAATATCTCGAGCAGGCCGGTGTGCAACTCGCACATTTCATATAGGATTTTTCAATCATGAACCGGGACATCAAGATCATTTCGATTGATCATAAGATTCTGACTCCTGAGTGGGCCATTCTTGAGCGCGAGATTATCGACAAGCTCAACGCCGCCGCACCAGAGTTTGTAGCACGCTATACCCGCCCTGATGGATCACTGATTTGGCGCAATACATGGGGGAGCATGGATGGCTCCGATGATCCTTATGAGGCCTTTATGTATTTAGCCCTGCTCTACACAATGGGCGGAAGTGAACAGGTCTATGAACTCGCCCGAAAAATGTGGGATGCCATCACTGTGCAATGGACGGCTTATGGACAGATTCATCGTGAGTTTGATGGATATTACGACTGGATGCACCACGGCGAAGGCTATCTCTACCACTATTTTTTTGGTCTTACTAAACCTGAATCACTCACTGATCGAGGGAGAGCTAAGCGATTTTCCGACATGTATACAGGTTTAGATAATGAGGCAAGAAACTGGGATAACGATAAAAAAATGATTCTCTCACCGCTAACTGGAAGCCGTGGCCCCCGCTATGTGGTGACCCACGAGGACTGGCAAACCCATCGAACCGTTCTTGATGATTATTTAGCACCGTATGAAGATGTAGTAAAAACCGATTTCTCGTCGATGCGCTGTCATTGGTCAGATCCAGAAGTTTATGCAGATTTAATAGAGAAAATGAATGCGCGCATGAATCGTGGTGATGTTCCTCTTAACTTAAATGCAACCTCGCTTATCACCCATGCATTCATGTATTCACATGAGAGCCGATTAAAAGAGTGGCTACTTACTTATCTTCAAGCTTGGAAGGAGCGCACCACAGAAAACAATGGAATCATGCCTGACAACATTGGCCTGAGTGGAAAAATCGGTGAATACAACGATGGAAAATGGTGGGGCGGATATTACGGTTGGCGTTGGCCACATGGATTTATGACCATCATGGAGCCTTTAACTAATGCTGCGATGAACGCGGTTTTATTAACAGGCGACTTTTCACATTTAGATTTAGCACGTTCGCAGTTTGATCTCATTTGGTCGCTTCGAAAAGAGGAGAATGGAGTAATCAAAACACCGCATCGTCACTTTGATTCAGGGTGGGGAGATTATCGAATACCTTCACCTCGCCACATGATTTACTTGTGGACTACTTCGATGGCCGAAGAAGATTTGGCTCGCATTGACCAATTGCCACGTGATAACGACTGGAATGCGATTGCAATTCCAGGAGTGTCGGGTCGAGACTCGTTAACGGGCCGAGATACAAAACATTACATCGCAAATACGCTCCCGTGGTTCCAATTCATTCAAGGCAAATTACCTAACTATCCCGTCGAGATACTCAAAGCCAATATCGAGTTAATTGATACGCAATTGCGCAAAATGCGTTCGAAAACCGGAGATCCTCGTGGATGGGATACCTACGATCCAGCAACCGCAGACGAAGTGGTTGGTTTAGATTTGCGCGTAGATGGTTATCAAATTCATGCCTGGCAAGAGTTCAGCCCAATCTACTTCGAGGGTTTAGCGCAGATGGTGATGGGCGCACCTATGCATATCTCTCACGGCGGGCTACAACATGGCAAAGTGCGGTTTTTTGATGCAGTTTTGAAACGCCCAGGTTTGCCTTCCGATGTCGCAGCAGTGGTAGATAGTTTGAGTGCGACCACTATTGGTCTTCAAATCGCTAACACACACTTAACTCAAACGAGATCCTTAGTCATTCAATCAGGTGCTTTTGGTGAACATAGCTTTACCCAAGTTGAAATCACTCTCGATTCTGGCACGCGAGAGATAGTTGAAATCGGATCAAAATGGTTTCAGATTGAGTTAGGTCCCCAAGCCGGAGCTACTTTGAGTTTTTCAGTAGGACGATATGTCAATGAACCAAGTTATGAAACGCCATTTCTTTCGATGAATGATTGGGATCCTTTAATTCAAGGACGACCCGAAGAAAATTTTGCGAAGTAGATCAATGATTTGGTGTGAGTTTTCAGATGTAAGGATTCCGCACACTTTAACAAGACTCCCCGTTCAGGGTGGTTTTCCAGCGGCAGATATTCTTGACCAGATAACTTTTTATGTGCCGCCGTACATGTCAGGTCCTCGAGCTCTAGAGCCAATCTCGAAGATGTCGGCGCTGCAAGTCATTCAAAGCCCCAATGCTGGAGTCGATGATGTTCTCTCAATTCTCCCGAACGGTGTGACGCTATGTAATGCACAAGGTGTTCATGATGCGTCAACGGCCGAACTTGCTATTGCTCTTGCTATTAGCGCAAGGCGCGGGTTTGCCGATTTTATGAAAAACCAAAGTCAAGAGGTGTGGAAACATGAGCGCTACAGTGCCTTGACCGACTCTCGCGTAGGAGTTGTAAGTATGGGAAGCATTGGTTCGCTTATTGCGCGCCAATTAGAAGTTTTTAACGTTGAAGTCATTGGTTTTTCCCGCTCAGGCCGAAATTCAACGCACCCCATTGAAGATTTTGATTCAATTTTGCCAACTTTAGATGTTCTCATACTCATTCTTCCTTTAACTGCTCAAACGCATCACTTCATGAACCGTCAAAGAATTCAAGCGATGAAGAATGGCGCAACGTTGGTCAACGTTGCTCGGGGAGCAATCGTCGATACCGATGCTTTAGTTGAGGCGCTAATAGATGGGCGAATTACCGCAGGTCTGGATGTAACAGATCCGGAGCCACTGCCACCGCGGCACCGGTTATGGAAGGCACCTCATGTAATTATTACTCCTCACGTTGGCGGAGATTCAACCGCCTTTAATCCACGGGTTCGAGCGTTAATCGAAAAACAGCTGGTGCGATTTGCTAACGGTGAACCACTTGCAAATATTGTTGCCGGTCCTAATCGTTAGAGAATTGCCACAGTCTGCTTGTCAATGAACTCCCAGTCGTAATCAATACAGAGCCCCTCACCTTGTGGCGCCATCACATAGCCATCGACAATATTGAGTTTGCTCTTAGTGCCAAACTCGAAATCATCGAAGGGATAGAGAGTTTCAAAGAACTCACAGTTGGAAATTGCTAATGATGGATGCAGTTGAACTTGTTCGAGTCCGTGATAAATCGTGGTGTGTAGTTCACACTGAACTCCAAAAGACTCTGCTAAGTGCGCAGTTTTCATTACTGCAGTGATTCCACCACGCCACGAAACATCGGTACGCACAATGTCAACGATTCCCTCAGCGATGCAGAGGGCAGTTGTATAGTGCGCGCCGGCGATAACCTCGGTACCGCAAATCGGAATATCTAGTTTTTCCCGCAGTTTTCGCAGGCCATGAAGGTTGACATCTAATAACGGCTCTTCGAACCATTTATAATTCAGTTTCTCTAACTCGCGACCGGCTTTTAATGCCTCTTCATATGAGGCCATGATTACTGGATCTGCCATGAGCGTAAAATCATCCCCAACGGCCTCTCGCACAGCGCGATAGCATGCAATATCTAGGTCGAGTCCTCCCGGAGGATGAAGTTTGTAACCCTTATATCCTTTAGCTTTTACCTCAAGGGCTTGCTTGACATAGTCATCAGGGCCAGGCAAAAACATTGATGAGACATATAGTGGAACTTTTTCACGTGCGGCTCCAAGAAGTTTATAAACAGGTTGGTGCGCCATTTTTCCAACTATGTCCCAACACGCATTATCAAATGGGGCGTAGGCATAGATTGGAACATGGTTCCATCGCCGGTCAAATAATTCGAAGTCCTTCATATTCTTGGCCGAGCTATGTGCACTGCGGCCGATGAAAAATGGTTTTACTTGCGACATCGCCGCAGCTGCGGCTTTCGCATCGAGTGCACCGAAACCAAAAGAAGTTCCTTTCACTCCATCCTGCGTAGTCACAGTGATAACGGTGAAATCTGGCCTTGAACCGCCGGGAAGTCGCACGGCATCTACGGCATCGAGTGAGTTAAGTTCTTCTCCACCTCTGCACGCACGAATCTCAATCTCCTTGATTATCGAAACACTCATTGATCTTCCTCATCTCTTAAAATCCTATAGGATAACTTAATCCTTCATGTACTTAAGGTCAAGGAAAGCGCGCAGTATTTTACTTGTTAACGGCTTTCACCGATGGAGAAAATCTCTTTAAAGATGACTCAATGTGGGAGTGCATAGCAATTCGAGCCGCTTTCGGGTTTTGATCGAGAATCACTTTAGTGATTGCATCGTGCTCTTTTATTGCTAGCTGACCTGAGCCAGATTGGTAGTACTGCTCAAACAATTCTTGAACAAACTGTGTTCGTGATTCGCTCTCAATTAGATTAAGTTTATTAGCCATAAATAGCCTGAATAAATGCAAGTGGCAGTGCGTGCGTTCAAAGGCGTTAGCTACCGAGTTACTACCTGAAATGTGGGCGATTAAAGTATGGAAGCGGGCATCGTGTTCGGTAAGTGCTTGAAATTGGTCATCTACTCTAAATTTAAGCGCCGCTTTCGCACTCTGCATCTCACCTTTAAGTGCGGCCTTTCCAGTGCTATCAATTTTAAGGGCAGCTTGTTCGGCTGCCCATGGCTCAATTAACAAACGAAATTGAAATAGATCATTAAATTCGGCCATCGATAATAAATTTGTTGCGGTATAACCCTTGAGTGGTTTTTTTGCAATTAACCCATCGGATTCAAGTCGCGCGAGTGCCTCTCTGACTGGCGTCTGTGAAACTTCAAGTTCTACTGCAAGTGCATCAATATTTACTCGAGCTCCTGGAGCGATCTCATGTTCAAAGATCATCGCTTTAATCATGTCGTAAATTTCATCTGATAGCACTGAGCGTCGTGGCGCACGCTTAACTTTGGCCACTACAACTTTGCTCTTTGCCATTGCTATCCCTACTTTAAAGTTCGGTTTGATTACTTAGGAAGTCGAAGACCTTGCATTCCTCCATCAACTGCCAAAATCGTTCCTGTCGTTGAGGCTTGACGTGGATTTGCTAAATAGAGAATTGCATTTGCAACCTCATCTGCAGATACTAACCGTCCGAGTGGTTGCCTGGCTTCTAATGATTGCCGCTCCAGTGAGGGATCTTTTGCTTGAGATAGTAGGCGCTCAACCCATGGCGTATCTGCAGTTCCAGGATTGACGCAGTTAACTCGAATCTTCTCTTTGACAGCATCGGCGGCCATAGCCAACGTCAATGACATAACTGCACCTTTACTTGCCGAATAGACCGCTCGCTTAGGAAGACCAGCAGTTGCCGCAATTGAACAGGTATTTACAATGGCCCCTGAGTTACTTCTTCGTAAAAATGGCATCGCTGCAGCTGAAATTCGACTAATTCCCACGACATTTACATTAAGCACACGCTGCCATTCAGCTTCAGTAGAGTCTTCGACGCTACCAACGGCGCCAATACCTGCGTTATTGGCCACGATGTCAATCGTGTCGGTCACTTTCGCAATCTCTTCAAAGGCCGCGGTTACACAATCCAGATCTCCTACGTCGCAGGAAATCCACGTGGCAACTCCAGACATCTCACCTTGTGCCAAATCTAAGCCAAATACGCGCGCACCTTCAGCGTGAAGAGCTCTTGCTACGGCAAGGCCTATTCCAGAGCCAGCACCGGTAACAACCGCATTGAGTCCTTGAAACTCTGCGCTCATTTGTTTACTCCATTCTTCCAGTACTCCCCAGATGGGAATAGAAATTCATCAATACTTGATTGGTGCATGTGGGCTCCAGCGCCAGGTAGTTGTGGTGGCATATATCGACCGGCGCTCATTCGCACCGGTTCTACAAAATGTTCGTGTAAGTGATCGACGTACTCAACAACACGTTCTTGATGGGGTCCAGAAACGGCGACAGAATCCCACATGGCAATGTGCTGCACCATTTCGCATAAACCGACGCCTCCGGCATGTGGGCAGACTGGAACATTAAACTTTGCCGCCATCAATACATTGGCGAGATTTTCATTAACTCCAGCCACGCGTGAGGCATCAATCTGCATAACAGAGATGGCTTTACTTTGAAGTAACTGTTTGAAAATAATTCGTGAACTTGCCATTTCTCCTGTTGCAACAGGAGTCGGAGAAACCTCACGAGCGATTCTGGCGTGTCCTAAAACATCATCAGGATGGGTGGGCTCCTCTATCCAGCGAAGGTTGAACTCGCGCAACGAGTTAACCCAACTAATTGCCAGATCTACATCCCAGACTTGATTAGCATCAATGGCGATAGGAAAGTCAGGACCAACTAATTCACGAATTTTACTCAGGCGCCGTCGATCATCTACTAATGATTTTCCACATTTATATTTAATAAGCGAGAATCCGTCATCGAGTGCGTTTTGTGTAAGCGCGAGCATTTTTTCATCGCTATAGCCTAGCCAACCAGGAGTGGTGGTATAGGCGCTTACTCCATTCGATAAAAGGAAGGCTTCATTTTTAGATTTATTTTCAGTTTGACGGTTGAGAATTTCCAAAGCTTGCACAGGAGTCATAGCATCACTGATATAGCGAAAATCAATTGCTTCAACAGTTTGTTCAGGCGACATATCACTTAGAAATTTCCATAGCGGAAGATTTTTTTCCTTTGAAAAGAGATCCCACAAAGCATTAAGAACTGCGCCGGCAGCCATATGGAAAACTCCCTTGTCTGGACCAAGCCAGCGAAGTTGGCTATCGGATGAGAGCTCTTTTGCGATTGACCCAATATTTGTCAGAGCATCATCGAGGTTAAGCCCGATAACTTTCTGTGCCAAAATATTTATTGCTGCGATTTGGAGTTCGTTACCACGACCTATGGTAAAAACTAGAGAGTCACCAGAAATTGTCGAATCGGTCTTAAGTCGCAGATAAGCGGCTGAATAATCAGGGTCTGCATTCATTGCATCCGAGCCATCGAGCATGGTTGATGTGGGGAATCGAACGTCAAAGCTTTCGGATGAGCAGATCTTTGTCATGAGCCGGTAATAAATCTCTCAAGACCCGTTAATAAATCTTTCAAGACCTTGTGGTGTGCCTTTGATTTTCCACTGACCCTCGTAACCCACGCCTGGATCACTTGGAGCGTGAACTAAACCAAATTCATCTACGAAGGCTTCTCTCGTAGTTGGATTTCCCCAAACTAATGATTCGTAATACGTAGTGTTCTTTATCGCCATACAAAGATGAATACTTTCAAGTCCCATTCCATGAGTTTCGGCACGAAGGTGATAGGCATCGGCCAAATGGGCAATTCGCATCGCGCCAGTAAACCCACCGCGCAAAAATGTACTTACTCGAACCGCTGAAGCGACGCCAGTTGCTATAAAATCACCTGCACTCATATGTGAGCCATCGGTAACTTCTCCCAGTAATAGTGGAATACGAACGCGCTCACCTAACCATTTATATGCGGTAATACTAAATTCGCGCATCGGCTCTTCATACCAAGAAAATCCCGCGTCATCGAGCGCGTGTCCTAAGAAGACTGCATCGGTTAAATCAAAGCCCGCAGAGCCGTCATACATTAATGGAATGTCATCTCCAACATGTGCACGCAATTTCTGTGCCAGAAGTGCATCTTTTTTAGCATCTCCAAATGCGTGTAATTTAATTGCCGGATAGCCAAGGGCCAAACATTGGTCGGCAATATCTAAAAACTCTTCGATACTTGAATAAGTCACAGTCGATGCATAAGCTTGAATTGATTCACGGAATCCACCTAGCAACTTATACACGGGAAGTGCTGCGGACTTTCCGGCGATATCCCACAAAGCCACATCGACAACATGCGCCATATTCGGAGCAAATCTTTCGATGCGATCGAGCTCCCATGCACGTTCCCACAGATATTCGCGTTGCAAAGGATCTTGACCTATTAGCTCGGCTCTAAATCTGCGATCGACATAGTCTTTCAAAATTACCCCTCGAGGGGCGGGGGCAAAACCGGTTATTCCAGCATCGGTTTCAATCACTAGCCATCCACCTACAGTGGCAGGGTCTGAGCCGGGAAGATTTTTGCGCCAAACAAAAGTGGGGCTAAATCCAGGGTTATCTACCAGCACGACATGGACATCGGTAATCTTCACTGCGAGCAACCCCTTTCCGGACGGCTTCTATAACTTGTTGATAACGAGGCCTTGTTAGGGCTCATGGGCGGGCAAAACCGAGAAAAATTCTTTTCGAAATACTATACGAAATAGTATCTCATGGCATAGTATGCGCGCAACTGGTCCATTAAGCAAGAACTTGCTGACACCAGAAACGAAATGGGGGATACCTTGAATAAGAAGTACTCATTGATTGCTTTGGCAGGTGCCATTGCTGTTGCTGGTGCAACACTCACCGCAATGCCAGCACATGCTGCTAAGCCGTCAATAACAATTTGGGTAGATGCACCGCGCCTTCCAGGCGCACAGCTCTATGCAAAGATTATGAAAGCAACTGTTGATGTGAAGGTAGAACTTCACGCGCAGGGAGATCTCGTACAAAAAGTTTCATTATTTAATCGCGTTAAAAAAGGCTGGCCAGATGTTGTATTCGGCCCACCAAATGACGTATCAGTTCTAAAAGATGCAGGTAACGCTCTAGCGTTAGATAAATATGCAACTCCTGCATTCTGGAAAGACATGGAAGGTGGAAACCAGTGGTGTAAGGGTTCTGATGGTAAGTACTACTGCGTGAAGAATGACCTTGCACAAGATGTTTTGTGGGTTAACACAAAGTTAATGAAGGACTTTGGTTACACAGTCCCTAAGACTATGGATGACTTTGCAAAGATCGGTGCTGACATTGCTAAGAACCACCCAGGTTATTCACTTGGAGCTCTAGGTTCACAAGGAATGTACTCCGGTTACTTATGGCCATCACAGTGCCCAACCAACCAAGCCACTTCATCAACTGCCGTAAAGATCAACCCAACTTCGGTTAAGTGCACACGTGCAACAGCACTGGTACAGCCAATGATCGATTCTGGAGTGCTTTCAACATCTGCACCTTGGGATGCCGACTTTATCAAAGACTTCGGTCAAACAAATAAAGTTGTCATGACCATTGGACCTTCATGGTTTGGTGAGTTCGTTATTAAGCCAGCCTCATCATGGGCCGTACCAGCTGGACAAATTACTGCAGCTGAGATGCCAATGTGGGCAGGGGAGAAAGTTAACTACTCAGGTGAATGGGGCGGTGGAATTTACACTGTCTCACCTCACTCAAAGTATCCAAAGGAAGCACTAGCTTTTGCGATCTTTATGGTCAGCGATAAGCGCAATGTAACCGATGTAGTCAACCCAGATGGATCAAAGGGAGCACCTACTTTCCCAGCTTCAGCTAAGGGAAATGCTTATTGGAAAGCGAAGATTTCAGCAGATAAGTGGTATTCATCGAATCCATATCCTGCGATGTTGGCTCAATCAACAAAGATCTTCTCTGGAGAAAAGCCAGTTTCATATGATTCCAATGGAGCGATGGAAGGTACGTATGCAAATGCATTGAAGAAAACAAAGAATGCTCAATCAGCACTCGTTGAGTTCGCAACCTATGCAACAAACCTTGCAAAGCAGCTTGGATATAAAGTAACAACGAACTAACAAGGGGTACAGGGGTGAAGAACCAAGTTGGTCGAGCTCATCGGCCAACTTGGTTCTTCCTTACGAGCGGGAAGACTTTCAATTGAGGGGTAATGGAAATTATGGGAAAAGTGAAAAAAAATAGCCGGCAAAAAACTAGCCCAGCTATGTACCTGATGCTCTTGCCTTATCTCATTCTCTTAATAATGTTTGGAGTTGTACCGGTCATTATGGCCATTCGGGAAGTGCCAGCTATTTCAAGAGTTAATCCAGATGGTGGTTGGGACGCATTTAAAATTGTTTCTCAAGATTTTCGCTTCGTGCCAGCCCTTGAACATGTATTTCAGTTTATGGCGGTTTTTGTGCCGTTGACTTTAGTTTTCGTAATCGGAATGGCCCTCATGCTCGATATAAAGCATTCGAAGTGGAAAAAATATTTGCGTATGGCATACATTGTTCCCGCATCTATCTCTGGTGGTGTATCAGTTTTAGTTTGGTATGTTATTTTTCAACCGACTTTGAGCCCAATCAAAACTCCATTAAAGTGGCTTGGAATTATTCAAAGTGATCAAGTCTGGCAGACTAAGAATCTCTTCTTCCTCCTTGCCATTATGGCATTTTTTGCCGTTGCAGGTAACTGGATTCTCATTCAATATGGATCTCTCCAATCGATTTCTTATGAAATTTTGGAGGCTGCACGTATGGATGGTTGCTCCGCTCTTCAACTGGCGCTGCGAATTAAACTTCCCTTGATTAAGAAATACATTATCTACATGGCTGTTCTTATTTTTGCAGGTGGATTGCAGCTCTTCGTCGAGCCTCAACTTTTAAATACGGGTGTGTATACAGGTATTGCAGAGTCTTGGTCTCCCGATCAACTTGCCTTTGAATTGGCTTTTACCAATGGAGACTTTGGTGGTGCGGCCGCACTCTCACTTTTACTCTTAATTCCCGCCCTTATCGGCGCGCTAATAGTTATATTCAAAACTGACATGTTCGAAGAGGCCGAAGTCGAAGGCAAGAAGAAAGCGCAGGTTTAAATCCATGAGTAACTTATTAGCCTCTTACAAGCGAACTTCACGCATGCGACAAGAGAGTCGCCTCGGCTCAAGTTTGGTCAATATCTGGTTGGTCTTTTTTGCCATTGTGAGCGTTGTTCCGATGATTTGGTTGTTGCTTGCCCCAACTAAGACTGATGCCGATTTATCGAATAAGAATCCACTCATGTTTGGCCGCCTAGGTGGTTACATCGATGCTTGGAAAAACCTGCAATTCTTCGACAATGGGGTAGTTCTTAAGTGGGCGCTGAACTCCATTTGGTACACGGCGGCGATTGTTGTTATCGCAACAGTCACCGCATCTCTGGCAGGCTTCGTTTTAACTGCATCTAATATAAAGTTTAAAAAGGCTTTCCTAATCTCGACTCTCATCATGATGCTGGTGCCACCAATGGCGTTAGTTGTCCCGGTATTTGTTTTGATGGATAAGTTATCTTTAATGGATAATCCTATGAGCGTGATATTAGTTGCTTCGCTGTATCCATTTGGAACTTTCCTTGCCTATATTTATTACTCAACGACGATACCAAAAGAACTGTATGAATCTGCCCGCTTAGATGGCTGCAACGATTTCAGACTGTATTCTCGAATCGCTTTGCCGTTGTCATGGCCATTGATTTCACTCTTAGCGTTCTTCGCATTTATTGGAAACTGGGCAAACTATTTTCTTCCCTATATTTTGCTCCCATCCAGTGAGCATTACACGCTACCGATTGGTTTAGGTTTCTTGTTTTACTCCACCCCGGCAATTAATCCAGGCGTGGGTGCGACGTCGGTACCTATTTATAAACCTGAGATCGCCTTGGCCGGTGTTTTGATCGCACTGCCAATTATGATTGTCTTTTTGGTCTCACAAAAGCGCCTAGTACGCGGAATGCTCTCAGGCTCCATTAAAGAATAGCGATGTCACACAACACTGTAGTTACATTACGAACGGGTCTAGAGATTTCGCGGTTTGGTTTAGGGACGGC
>JANYCW010000048.1 GCA_025360085.1 Actinomycetes bacterium | reverse complement strand
AACGCGATCAGAGATTCCCATGATCAGTGACATGTCATGCTCGATCAATAAAATGGTGTAACCGGCATCGCGAATCTTTTTAATGAGCGTTGCTAACTCCACTTTCTCAGCTGGATTAAAGCCGGCAGCGGGCTCATCAAGGAGAAGAAGCTGCGGAGAAGTGCCCATCGCACGGGCGATCTCTAATCGACGCTGAACACCATAAGGAAGATTTTTAGCTAAACGATCGGAGTACTCATCAATTCCAATAAATTTCAATATCTCATGCGCACGCTCGCGATTTTCCTTTTCCTCTCGACGCGCGCGTGGAAGACCAAAGAGTGCACCAACGAGGCCACTTTTTTTGTGCACATCGGTTGCAGTAATCACGTTTTCAAGCGTGGTCATATCTCCCCATAAACGAATATTCTGGAAGGTTCTGGCAATGCCCAGCTTAGTAATTTGAAAACGTTTTTGTTTTGCAAGTGTGATGCCATCAAATGTAATTGAACCACTGGTGGGTTTGTATACGCCTGTAATAACATTAAATACCGTCGTCTTACCAGCCCCATTTGGGCCGATGAGCGCAAGTATCTCGCCTTTTTTAACCTCAAGGTTTACTTCACCGAGGGCGGTCACTCCACCAAATTTCATCGTTACATTCACAATAGAGAGAAGAGTCTCTGACATCTAAACACTCACCTCTCTCTTTAGAATCGCCTTTTCACGTTTCTTACGTGGTAATAAACCATCTGGTCTAAAGTTCATGACGACAACTAAAACTAAGCCAAAAACTAAGAGTCTGGCATCGGAGATAAAGCGAATTCGATCCGGCAAGTATCCAAGAATCGTTGCACCAACGACTACTCCCCAAATATTTCCGATTCCGCCAAATACAACACAGGAGAGAATTAATATCGATACATTTAACGTAAACATTTCCGGTGCAATAAAGAGATTTTTAGAAGCATAGAGAACACCTGCAGCACCACCGACTGCCGCACCTAAAGTAAAGGACCAGATCTTGTACTTTAACGTTGGTACCCCCATGAGCTCGGCAGCATCCTCATCTTGTCGAATCGACTCCCACGCACGGCCTGGACGTCGAATGCTCAAACGTCGAATCATCCAGATCACAAGCAAAATCATTGTTACGACTACCCAGAAAAATACTTTCTGATCTTCTAGCTTAAATTTCAAAGGTCCGATATCAGGCGGCATTGGAATATTTGCAATTCCGTTAGGGCCCTTTGTCCATGAAGAGTTAAGGGCTATGAGACGAACAATCTCTCCAAAACCTAACGTCACAATGGCTAAATAATCTCCGCGAAGTCTGAGAGTCGGCAGGCCTAGTAAAACACCAGCTAACATTGAAAAGGCAATACCGAAGGGCATGATCTCCCAAGTATTTAGACCTGTATGTGTGCCCATCAACGCCATTGTGTAAGCACCTATAGCAAAGAAGGCGACGTAACCTAAATCGAGCATTCCCGATTTACCAACGACGATATTTAAACCCAACGCCATCAAAACGAAAACACCAACGGGATAAACAAGAACTGCGTCATAGGCAGCGATAGGAGTGGCCAAGAAACTTGCTCCGGCAAAAGGTAAGAGCCCTACCAAAAAAATTGATCCAATGGCGATTGCTATGCGCTGAGGTCGGTTGGACTTTTCCCACATCGATGCGCCAAAATCACGCAGGTTCCAGTAGTTACGAATTTTCATTGTCGTCACGCCCTCGTCTGCTGGACGGCTTCACCAAATAGGCCATTTGGCTTAAAGAGAAGAACTGAGACAAGTACGATAAAAACCGTCACAGCCTTCCATTGAGTACCAAGAACGGCCGATGCGTAGGTTTCTAAGAGACCTAAACTTAAACCGCCCAAAAACGCTCCGCGAATGTTTCCAATTCCGCCAAGTACTGCCGCAGTAAAGGCGGCTAATCCCATAGTAAAACCAATATTAAACTTCGTGTATTCAAAGACAGTCACATAAAAGAATCCTGCTGCACCCGTGGCAAGTCCGCCAACTAGGAAAGTCATAGTGATAACACGATTGAGGTTTACGCCCATGAGTTTTGCAGCATCTTCATTTTGCGATACCGCACGGATTGCTTTACCCATACGCGATAATTTAATAAAGCGCTCCAAAAGAAAATAGATTATTGCTGCAGCAATAATCGTAATTACGGTGTCTAGGCGGATGTTTGCGCCCCACACTTCGGTGAGAATAATCTTTTCTAGAACTCGTGGAGATCCAACTGGACGTGAAGCTGTAAGTAAGCGCATAACTTCTTGAAGGGCAATCGAAATACCGATGGCAGAGATTAAAGTCGCTAGTCGGTTCGTACCTTTTGCACGCAAGCGACGATAAGCCACGAACTCCACAAAGACTGCAGTAAGCGCAGCAACAAACATTGACATGAGTAGCGCACTGATAAGAACAAGCGCTAATTTCCAGCCCTTTGCGGGATCCGAAAGTTGGGTATAGTGGAAAATATCGCGATTTGTAATCACCGTTCCAAAGGTTCCCCACATGAAGATCTCTGAGTTTGCAAAATTAATCATTCTCAAAACACCGTAGACCATCGTGTATCCAAGTGAAATAAGGACGTAAATAAATCCAAGGGCAACTCCAGCAATAGTTAGTGACCAGAACTGATCAATTAATACTGCAAACATTGGGCTCCTTTTATGGTCAATTCATGCAAACCTACGCATTTTGTGCAATTACGTAAGAGGTGGGCACTTAGGTTATCTTAAAAGATAAATTAAGCGCCCACCAACTACTAAACGTTACATCAAGTTAATTACTTGACTGGACCCGTGTTCTTAAGGAGTCCACTTGTGACAGTGAAGCCTGAGAATCCGCCAACAGCAATATCACCATTCGCATTGAATGAGAGAGTTGCTCCACCGATTCCAGTTCCTTTAAATGCAGTGACCCACTTGAGCATTTTTGCACGGTCGGTAATTCCAGCCTTGATTCCAGCAAGGAATATGTTAGCTGCATCGAATGATTCAACGGCATATACACCTGATGAAATTCCCATTGACTTCTTAAATGCTGCCTCTTGCTTTGCACCAACATCGGCAAGACCTGCAACACCAGTAAGGCGTGAGCCTTCTGCCGATGCGCCTGCAAGGACTGAGAACTGTTGGTTAAATACTCCGTCGCCACCTGCAAAGATCGCAGTTGAACCTGAATCACGAAGCTGCTTTACAAATACGGCAGCTTGGCTGTAGTAACCGGTGTAGATGACAACATTTGCTCCAGAAGTTTTAATCTTTGCAAGTGTTGGAGCAAAGTCAGTTGTTGTGTTAGGAACTGAATCTCCACCAACAAGAGTTGTGCCCGACATGGTCTTCATTGCAGCCTCAACATATCCGCGAAGAGGTACCGCATATGCTGACTGGTCATCAAAGACAAATACCTTAGGTGAGTTCACCTTAGACGTTGCATACTTGGCCAACGCTGGACCCTGCTTGTCATCAGTTGCAACGACACGGTGGAAAACCGGTCCGCCGAAATCAGGTGATTTAGGATCTGTAAGTGAAACTCGTGTTGCCGATGGAGAGATAAGAGCTAATCCGCCGGCCTTGTAATATGGAAGTGAGGCAATTGTCGCACCTGAATATGCAGGTCCAACAAGGCCAATTATTTTCTTGTTGCTTCCGGTTCCTGGAGCAACAGTTGATGCAACAGCTGGATCTCCTTGGTCATCGACTGCAACGACCTGGACATTGAACTTAGCTTTGTTTGCCGCATTGAAAAGTTTGACAGCATACTTAACTGCATTGATCTCATCGATACCTGTTGACGCTTCTCCTCCTGAGAGTGGACCTTGGTAGGCGATGTAGAGCTTCTTTGGGGCTGCTTGTGCACTTGTAGTAGATGTGGTCGCTACTCCGAAAACGAGAGCCGCTGCCGACATTACGGCAAGTGAACGCTGAATCTTTGAGTTCATGAATTGCCTTTCCTGTTCATTTCGTCCCGGGACAGGGAGGTGATGAGAGTAACGGCACTTTCAACCCTCTAACAAGGAGAATCAGGGAATTAAACATTCCAATTTCGTTATAAAACCCGCAAAAATCCGCAGATATCCAAGCTCAATTCTCAGGCACTGCATCAGGGTTAATGACCGCCTCTGCCACTGCCTTCATGCTCATCCGCCGATCCATCGCCGTGCGCTGTATCCAAGAAAAGGCCTGTGGCTCTGAGAGGTTGAGCGCCTTCATCAGAACGCCTTTTGCCCTATCGATCAATTTACGAGTCTCCAGGCGATCTTGAAGATCGGCGACCTCCTCAGCAAGGGATTTCATCTGAAGATGGCGGCTTATCGCGATCTCAATAGCTGGGACTAAATCACCGATAGTGAAGGGCTTAACAACATATGCCATGACTCCGGCATCACGCGCACGGTCAATAAGCTCCTTTTGAGAAAAAGCCGTCAACATTAATACTGGCGCAATGTTGATGATCTTCTCAGCCGCCGATATTCCATCCATCACGGGCATCTTGACATCTAAAATTGCAAGATCGGGCTTATGCAACGTTGCTAAATCAAGTGCCTCTTGGCCATTACTGGCTTGTGCCACTACTTCATAGCCAGCACCTTGTAGCATCTCGACCAAATCCATGCGAATAATCGTTTCATCTTCGGCAACAAGAATACGAATCACTGCAATTCATCCTTTCAGGATGTTTATGTTGCTAGCGTGCCCCGAGTCGGATTCGAACCGACACTATGCAGTGTTTGAGACTGCCCTCTCTACCGTTGGAGTACCGAGGCGCTACTGGCAAATCTTAGCGGTAGGCAGGAGCCGCGCCACCAACCGCGTCGCCCACTACGTGAACTCGCATCGCATTCGTTGAGCCAGGAATCCCAGGAGGCGCCCCTGCAACAATCATTACATTATCGCCAATATGCGCCCGTCCAGAATCAATAAGGGCGCAATCGACAATCTTTACCATTTCATCGGTTGCACCAACGACCGGCGCTAACATCGATTCAACGCCCCATGAAAGTGCTAAACGATTATACGTTCCGATCTCTGGTGTCATGGCAAGAATTGGAATCGGAGAGCGCAGCCGTGACATGCGGCGGGCCGAATCCCCGCTTTGAGTAAATGCTACTAAATACTTTGCACCAACAATTGCGCCAACCTCTGTGGCCGCCTTTGTTATGGCACCGCCTTTGGTTCGAGGAGGCGTTTTTATGGGACGTATACGATCCAAGCCACCCTCTTCGGTCTTTTGAATAATGCGTGCCATTGTTTGTACCGCCTCAATGGGGAAGGCTCCAACACTTGTCTCCCCCGAGAGCATTAGAGCGTCGGCTCCATCCAAAACTGCATTTGCGCAGTCGGTAGCTTCTGCCCGTGTGGGACGTGAACTTAGAATCATTGACTCGAGCATCTGGGTCGCAACAATCACCGGCTTCGCCATATCACGAGCCAATTCAACACAAAGTTTTTGCACAAGTGGCACGTCTTCAATCGGAAGTTCAACTCCTAAATCACCACGTGCGACCATAATGCCATCAAAGGCGTTGACGATTTCGATAATATTTTGGACGGCTTGAGGCTTTTCAATCTTGGCAATTACTGGAATACGAATACCCTCTTCATCCATAATCTTGTGAACATCATTAATATCTAATGCACTACGCACGAATGAGAGTGCAATGAAATCGGCACCCGCTCGTATACCCCAACGCAGATCTTCAATGTCTTTTTCAGACATTGCCGGAACCGAGACGGCTACACCCGGCAGATTAATTCCTTTGTTATTACTGACCATTCCTGGTTCGATCACCTTAGTAATAACATCGCTACCTTTAACTTCGAGCACTTGCACCGTAACTTTTCCATCATCAATTAAAATGTAATCGCCTGCTTTGCAATCTCCTGTAAGACCTTTATACGTCGTTCCAACGCGTTCTTTCGTACCCTCAACCTCATCGGTTGTAATCGTAAAAATATCACCGCGAAAGAGTTCGTGTGGGCCATTCGAAAATTTAGCCAACCGAATCTTAGGTCCCTGCAAATCTACGAGAATTGCAATAGGACGACCGGCCAACTTCGCCGCCGCGCGGACGAGATCGAATCGAGCTTGGTGCTCAATATATGAGCCATGAGAGAGATTTAATCTGGCCATGTCCATTCCCGCATCAATAAGCGCCTTGACTTTTTCAGCACTTTCTACCGCTGGACCCATCGTGCAGACTATTTTCGCTCTTCGCATGCGCCTACCTTAAACCATTAACTGGTGGGTTGTAGGTTCTATAGGAGCTGGGAGTTGAGTATCGCCAGTGAGATATCTATCAACTGCCGCGGCTGCACTTCTGCCTTCGGCAATCGCCCAAACAATCAATGATTGCCCGCGGCCGGCATCACCTGCAACAAAGATGCCATCGTCATTCGCGGCAAAATTTGAATCTCGTACGATGTTACCTCGCTCATCGACCTTCACTTCTAATTGTGTCAGCAACTCAGATTGTTCGGGACCAGTAAATCCCAGTGCAAGAAATACAAAGTCTGCTGGAATTTCTCTTCCAGAGTTTTCAATTACTTCAAATTGTCCATTCTTAAAAGTAGTCTCAACAATTTTAATTGCTCGCACTTTGCCATGTTCATCGCCCAAAAACTCTTGCGTACTTATTGAAAAGATTCGATTATCATTTTCCTCATGCGCACTCGAGATACGATAAATCATTGGGTGAGTTGGCCAAGGCTGTGTATCGGGGCGCTCGTGCGTGGGTCGAGGCATAATTTCTAATTGAGTAATACTTTGCGCACCTTGACGAATCGATGTACCGAGGCAATCTGCGCCAGTATCTCCACCTCCAAGAATTACAACATGCTTACCCGCAACATTAATTGCTGGAGTTTGAATTTCAGCAAGTGCTTGTTTATTTCCCCAAGGTAAAAACTCCATTGCCTGATAAACGCCAACGAGTTCACGACCTGGAATTGCGAGTTCGCGCCATTGAGTTGCACCCACCGCTAAAACTATGGCGTCGTATTTCTTGCGCAAAGTTGATCCGCTCAACTCTCCCCCGATATCGACACCCGGGCGAAAACGGGTTCCCTCTTTTTCCATCTGCTCGAGTCGTCGCTCCAGAATGTGCTTCTCCATTTTAAATTCGGGGATGCCATATCGAAGTAATCCACCGATTTTGTCGGCACGCTCATAAACAGCAACGGTATGGCCGGCACGAGTCAACTGTTGCGCCGCGGCAAGACCTGCAGGACCCGATCCAATCACGGCAACGGTCTTTCCACTCAGGCGATCAGGTATCAATGGTTTAATACTTCCGGTCGCAAAGGCCTCTTCAACGATACGTAACTCCACCTGCTTTATTGTCACCGCTTCACGATTGATTGCAACTACACATGCACTTTCACATGGTGCCGGACAAAGTCGGCCGGTGAATTCAGGAAAATTATTAGTCGCGTGTAGGCGGTTGATGGCCTCTTGTGTATCTCCACGCCAGATTAAATCATTCCATTCGGGGATGAGGTTTCCGAGGGGACAGCCTGAGTGGCAGAAAGGAATGCCGCAATCCATGCAACGGCCAGCCTGTTTTTGTAAATGTTCAAAACTTTGCGGTTCATAGACTTCACGCCAATCCTGAATGCGAATATCCACGGGCCTTCGGGATGGAACTTCGCGTGGAGTATTGATGAATCCTCGTGGATCAACCATTGACTGCTACCTCCATGACATGTGTATCGATGGGTAAACCTTCACGGTCTGCCCGCGACATCGCGTCTAGCACTCGCGCATAATCTCTTGGCATTACGAGTGAGATGCGATTAATTGATACATCCCAATCGTTAAGCAACTCAGTGGCAATAATCGAATCCGTATTTTCGGCAAATGTGGAGATTATTGTCCTTAAGTGCGCGCGCTGGTCAATGGGGATGGCAAGTACATCGACCATATCCGTATTAACTTTTGCAGAATCAAGGTCAAGGACAAATGCACGACCCCCTGACATTCCCGCCGCAAAATTGCGACCGGTAACTCCAAGGACAACAACGATTCCACCGGTCATATATTCACAGCCGTGATCACCTATGCCCTCGACGATGGCAGTCGCACCGGAGTTGCGAACGCAGAATCGCTCCCCGACTAATCCCCGAATCGAAATTTCACCTGAAGTTGCGCCATAGCCAATTACATTCCCGGCGATTACATTTTCGTGAGAATTAAATGTTGATGTGACATCGGGGCGAATAATGACACGCCCACCTGAAATGCCCTTGCCGACATAATCATTTGAATCACCAAACAAACGAAGCGTCAACCCAGCGGGAATAAATGCACCTAATGACTGCCCTGCCGAACCGCGTAAAGTTATATCGATGGTGTTATGAGGCAAGCCCACACCACCAAAGCGTCGTGTTATTTCGGCGCCCAACATTGTTCCGACGGTACGGTTGACATTTCGAACGGGTAAGTCGATGCGCACTAACTCTGAATCTGTAAAGGCTGGTTGTGAGAGTTGGATTAATTGATTATCTAACGCTGCATCCAAACCGTGATCTTGACTTAAAATATTGTGAAGTGCACTAGGTACATCTGGTTTAGCCAAAAGCGGTGAGAGATCTAAACCACTTGCTTTCCAATGTTCAACGGCGCGCTTGGTCTCTAAATATTCAACATGACCAATGGCTTCAAGAAGTGTTTTAAAGCCTAAAGAGGCTAGAATCTCGCGGACTTCTTCGGCAATGTATTCGAAAAAAACCTCAACGAATTCGGGCTTGCCGGTAAATCGGGCACGAAGTTCGGGATTTTGTGTAGCAACTCCTACGGGACATGTATCCAAATGGCACACACGCATCATGACGCAACCAGAAACAACAAGCGGGGCGGTTGCAAAACCAAACTCTTCGGCGCCTAATAGCGCAGCGATGACAACATCACGTCCAGTCTTTAGCTGTCCATCTGTCTGAACTACGATCCGTTCGCGCAAGTTATTGAGTAGCAAAGTCTGTTGCGTCTCAGCCAAGCCGAGCTCCCAGGGAGCTCCTGCGTGTTTTAGCGAAGTTAGTGGGGACGCACCTGTTCCGCCATCGTGTCCAGATATGAGTACAACATCGGCATGAGCCTTACTTACCCCAGCGGCAACTGTTCCTACTCCGACCTCAGCCACAAGTTTGACGTGTATGCGCGCTTTATTGTTTGCATTTTTTAAATCGTGAATTAACTGAGCTAAATCTTCAATTGAATAAATGTCATGGTGAGGAGGAGGCGAAATTAAGCCAACACCCGGAGTTGAATAACGCACTTTAGCAATCCACGGATAAACTTTATTTCCGGGGAGTTGCCCTCCTTCTCCAGGTTTTGCTCCTTGTGCGATTTTAATTTGGATGTCATCGGCATTGACTAAATATTCACTCGTTACGCCAAATCGGCCTGAAGCAACTTGTTTGATTGCCGAACGTTTTGAATCGCCGTTTGCCATCACAGTAAATCGTGAAGGATCTTCTCCACCTTCGCCTGTATTTGACTTACCCCCTAAGCGATTCATAGCAATTGCCAACGTCTCATGAACTTCTTGGGAAACCGAACCATAAGACATGGCCCCCGTTGAAAAACGCTTGATAATTGCACGTGCCGATTCGACTTGATCAATGGGAATTGCAACCTGAGCTTTGAATTCAAAAAGTCCACGCAACGTCATCAGTCGAACACTTTGATCATTAACCCGGTTTGTATAGCGTTTAAAAATGTCATAGCGTTTGTTACGCGTTGAGTGCTGCAAAGCAAAAACAGTTTCAGGATCAAAAAGATGAGGTTCACCCTCTCGGCGCCACTGATATTCGCCACCAATAGGAAGTCGTTTCGTACCTGGAACTTCTCCACCAGGTGGATAGGCAATGTGATGGCGAGCGATCACCTCTTGTGCAATGACGTCAAGGGAGATTCCGCCTAAACGCGAAGTTGTGCCAACAAAGTACTCATCAACAATTTCGGCGCTTAAACCGACGGCTTCAAAGACTTGCGCTCCGGTATAAGACGCAATCGTACTAATGCCCATCTTCGACATAACTTTTAATACACCTTTACCCAAGGATTTGATTAAATTTCGTACTGCCTTCTCTGGAGAGATTCCCGTAATTACCCCTTGCAGAACTAAATCTTCGGCACTCTCCATTGCCAGATAGGGATTAACCGCGGCTGCGCCATAACCAATCAACAAGGCCACATGATGAACTTCTCGAACATCTCCAGCCTCAACAACTAATCCAACCTTTGTGCGTGTTTTTTCGCGGATTAAATGGTGATGGACGGCTGATGTAAGCAATAACGATGGTATCGGTGCCTCTTCTGTGTCACCATCTCGATCAGATAAAACAATGATTCGCGCCCCATCATTGATTGCTTGAGAAACTTCCAATTTAATTTCATCGAGGCGTTCTCGAAGTGAATTACCACCATCGGCGACAAAAAAGAGCCCACGTATAACATGCGCACTTAATCCCGGATGATTACCATCGGCATTAACGTGAATAATTTTTGCCAGTTCATCATTATCGATTACTGGAAATGCAAGGGATATTTGTCGACATGAAAATGGACCGGGGTCAAGCAAATTATGTTCAGGTCCCATAGATGTTCCAAGACTTGTCACTAACTCTTCACGGATTGCATCTAATGGTGGATTAGTAACTTGGGCAAAAAGTTGTGAAAAGTAATCAAAGATCAATCGAGGCTTATTCGATAGAGCTGCGATAGGAGTATCCGTTCCCATTGAGCCAAGGGCTTCCATGCCATTTTGGGCCATGGGAGTAATTAAGATACGAAGCTCTTCTTCGGTATAGCCAAATGCGCGTTGGCGTCGCACGACAGATGCATGTGGGTAGACAATGTGCTCTCGAGAGGGAAGATCACTCAGCTTGACCATTCCAGCATGCAACCAATCTGCATATGGGGCATTCGTTGCAAGTGAATCCTTAATTTCATCATCTTCAATGATGCGGCCAGCTTCGATATCGACGAGAAACATTTTTCCTGGCTGCAAACGTCCTTTACGAGCAATGTTTTGTGGTGCAATCTCTAAAACTCCCACTTCAGAGGCGAGTACGACTAAACCATCTTTCGTCACCCAAAAGCGAGATGGCCGAAGTCCATTGCGATCTAAGACTGCGCCCACAACATGTCCATCAGTAAACGTCACACAGGCCGGACCATCCCAAGGCTCCATTAAAGAGGCATGGAATGCATAAAAATTCCGCCGATCCTCTGACATGGTTGCATGGTTTTCCCATGCCTCAGGAATCATCATCAATACTGCGTGAGGAAGGGATCGCCCACCAAGGTAGAGAAGTTCAAGAACTTCATCAAAGGATGCCGAGTCACTGCCTGACATCTGCACGATGGGGAACAACCGCTTTAAATCACCTGGAATTAAACTGCTTGCAAGCAGAGATTCTCGTGCACGCATCCAGTTTCGATTACCTTTAACAGTGTTGATTTCGCCATTGTGCGCGATGAAACGATAAGGGTGGGCTAATGGCCATGACGGAAAAGTATTAGTAGAAAAACGTGAGTGCACAATTGCTAGCGGAGAGATAACTCGCAGATCACTTAAGTCTGGAAAAAACTCCTCTAGCTGCCCCGTTGTCAACATGCCTTTATAGACAATTGTCTGTGCAGAAAGCGAAGGGAAATACATTGGCAATGTATGTTCAGCACGCTTACGCAAACAAAATGCCATTCGCTCAAGTTCAAGGCCTGTTTCATTATTATTGCCGGCAATAAATACCTGTTTGAAATCAGGCATTACCGACAGAGCGATTTTTCCAAGGTTTTCCGAATTTATTGGCAGATCTCGCCAACCAAGAATTTTGAAGCCCTCCTCGATTGCAATGTTCGTAAATTGCGCGACGATATCGGCTCGCTGTTCTATAAAAGCAATGCCCGTTGCATATGAACCGGCGGGAGGTAAATCAAAGTGTGTACTCTCTTGAAAAAACTGATGCGGAATACGGATGAGTATGCCGGCACCATCACCGCTATCGGGTTCGGCGCCAGAGGCTCCGCGGTGTTCGAGATTTCGTAAAGCAGTGAGCGCTTTTTCCACAATGTCGTGGGTCGCAATTTTATTTAATGTAGCCACCATCGCAACGCCGCACGCATCGTGCTCTTGAGCAGAGTTATATAACCCTTGAGCCTTTGGATAGTTGCCAGATAAAGCCATGAAGGTAGGGCTCCGATTGTCGATGAAGTTCGGGACAACCTTGGCCCTAAAAACATTGAAAAATTTTACATATTGATGGATCGGGAAGAACTATTGAGCGAAGGCAAAGAATAGCAATAATCACCGAGATTGAAAGCGCTTAAATGCCAGAAGCCCGTGCAATCTGTCCGATTCCAGCGGTAATGAGCATGCCCAACCCTCCTCCAATGATGACGCGCAGAGTTGTGTTCAGCGCCTTAGCACCCGCAGTCCTTGCACTCACTATTCCTGTCAGAATTAAACCTACAAATGTGAAGATAACGATGCTCCACGCCTTTGCGCCGATAGTGGGTGCAAATGCACCAGCAAAGGGGATCACTCCACCGATAGTAAAAGAAATTGCCGATGCAACCGCTGCTTGGACAGGGCGGGCCTTGGTATGTGGATGCTGGCCAAGCTCATCGCGTAGATGAGCGGCAAGGGGATCTTTTCTATGCATCGATTGAGCAACTTCAAGGGCTAACTCTGGAGTTAAGCCACGGGATATGTAGATATCTTGGAGTTCTAACAGTTCACCCTCAGGATCTGCGGCCAAATGCTCCATCTCTAATTTACGGTCAGTGTCTTCAACATCATTTTGAGAGCGGACCGATACATACTCTCCAACTGCCATAGACATTGCACCCGCCGTAATTCCTGCAATACCTGCGGTGATGAGAAATCCATTTTTCCCCGCGGCAACTACCCCAATCATCAGCGAGGCCGTTGAAACCAAGCCATCATTTGCGCCTAAAACTGCTGCGCGTAACCATCCCGCACGCTGAGAGCGATGGTGAAGATTCCGCTTGAAAACCTCTTCAAGAGTCATAGTTTGAGTCTATCCCAGTCTATTTTATCATTTCGATTTGAGCGCAAAAAAACAATCAGAGCAGCTAAGCCAATTAATGAACCGACCACAACATTTAAGCGAATACCCGCAATATGGTGAGCCTCATCGATTCGAATCATTTCGATGGCCACTCGCCCAACACAGTAGCCAAATACATACAGCGTAAATACTTGACCTGCATGAAGATATTTTCCGAACTTCATGAGTGCTATGGCTAAAGCGGTTGTCCAGATTGCTTCGTATAAAAAAGTTGGATGAAATGTAGAGAACTCTGTGAATCCATTTGGCCGATTCAGTAGCGGTACTTGAAGTGCCCAAGGAGCATCTAGCGGACGACCGAAGAGCTCGACATTAAACCAATTACCCAAACGTCCTATGGCCTGTGCGAATAAAACTCCAGGTGCAAGGGCATCCAGAAAGTAGACAAATGGAGGCAGTTCAATTTTTTTCGCAACCCTGCGATAGGAAAACCAAGCTGCGCAAATACCGAGGGCAATAGCCCCCCAAATTCCAAGTCCGCCTTGCCAGATTTTAAATGCATCAACGGGGTGACCGCCTTTACCGAAGTATGCATCAGGGGAAGTAATAACGTGATAAAGCCGTCCCCCAATTATTCCAAATGGCACTGCAGTAATTGCCACCTCTGAAACAACGGAGGCCCCATTTTTCGCAACGGCTTTAAAGCCTCTATCACCTAACCACATTGCTACCGCGATACCGATAATAATGCACAACGCATACATATGAATCGTTAGTGGTCCGAGCTCTATGGCCGAAAATGTCGGGGATGGAATTGAACTTCGCAAAGTTTTTAGCCCGCCTCTACAGCGCTTCGAAACTCATTTAAGTCAAAGCCATTTGCTTTTCGCTGCCAAAGATTGCCGTTAATAAAAACAGTCGGTGTTCCGGTAACTTTATATATTGACATTGAATCCGCATGTGTTTTTACTAAATCGAGTTTGGCTCCACTTGTAACGCAATCTGTAAAGCGCTTTGACTTCAATCCAATATAGTCGCCGATTTTTATCAAATTTGCATTTGAGTAGAAACCTGAGTTCTCGAGCGCCGGCTGTATAACGTACATCGCTTTATGAAAATCAAGATACTGGCTCTCATCGGCAGAACACATCAGCGCATTTGCAGAACGGATAGATTCAGGTCCCAAAAATGAGAGAACGTGAAACACCACGGTCGCTTTCTTCGCCCGAACTAAATCTTCAACATATGCTCCAACTGAAGTTTCAAAAGTTCGACAGACAGGGCACTGTGGATCTTCCCAAATGTCAATCTTGACGGGAGCGCCTGGATTAAGGACTAAGCCTGATCCAGGAGCGGAATCAATGGTTGTAGCAACAGGTTGACCCAAGCTATATCCCTTCAGCGCTGCAAATGATTCATTGGCCTTAGTCGATGAACTGATCACGGAGAAAATGACACCAGTGACTACGACAAGGACGACCATTCCAATGACTAACCAGCGCGTGAAATGATCGCCGCCAGCAACTGCCTTTGCTTGTTTGGACATCTATAACTCCTCATTGTTGTGGGCCGATTTTTCAACTGAAAATATTCCGTGAGGGAAAAAGTATAGGTAGAGGGCAACTAATAATAATCCCAGATCTCGGGTGATTTCAACGGCATAGGTTCTATGAACTGCTGCGGCTTTAGATGGATCAATTGCTCCACCTCCACCAAAACACCCACAGTCGATGAGCAAGCCACGTGCCCAAACACTGATTATCGCCCCAATAAATATAACCATAATCCCGCCGGCAACAACGCTAGCCATACGTATGGAGATTCCAATAATAAGTAATAGACCAATCGCCATTTCAAGCCATGGCAAGGCATAGCCAACGACATGTGCCATCTGGAGCGGTAAAATCTTATAAGCGGCTACTGCACTTGCCGCCTCTGCCGGAACAAATGCTTTTAAGCCACCGGCGGCAATTAACGTGGCACCAAGAATCAATCGTCCAATAAAGGTTATGGATTTTTGGTATCTGGAGTTAAATCTCTTCATCGAAGGGCACGCACTCCCTCGGCTAGCTCGGCAGCTAAGGCAGATACTGCCGTAATTGCACTTGCTTCGTCGTGGGCATTGAGTATGAGTTTTATGAATGCCGACCCTACGATGACACCGTCGGCGTACGAAGAAACCGATTGTGCCTGCTCGCGGGTCGAGACACCCAGTCCTACGCATACAGGAAGTGAGGTCACAGAACGCAGACGAGAGACCAATTCATGGGCATCTAATGAAATATCGCTTCGAACCCCCGTCACCCCCATCACACTTGCGGCATACACAAATCCCCCCGTTTTAGAACTAACGTGGGCAAGGCGAGCATCACTTGTGCTCGGTGCAACTACAAAAATTGGATGTATCGCATTCCTAGATGTCGAGCTCAACCAAAGCTCGGCCTCTTCAATCGGTAAATCCGGCGTTATTACCCCTGATCCGCCATGAGCTGCAACAGCCGCGGCAAAATTTTCAACACCATATCTTTCAATAGGATTCCAATACGTCATGATAAGCGCTGCAACTCCAGCATCACTAGCAACTTTGAGCGCGGCAAAGACATCTGAAGCTCCAGTACCCGCCTTTAGTGAGATCTCTGCGGCAGCTTGAATAATGGGACCATCCATAACGGGATCGCTGTAAGGAAAACCAATTTCAATTGCATCAACACCGGCCTTTGCTAATGCGCGAATGATTTTTGCACAACCATCTTGTGAGGGGAAACCCGCGGGAATATAGGCAATAAGTGCGGCGCGATTCTCGGCGCGAACTTTTATAAATACTTCATCAAGGGGCGTACTCATAATGGGATTCCAAAGTAATCGGCTGCAGTCTGCACATCTTTATCTCCGCGACCCGATAAATTGAGTAGAAGTGTTACATCAGGACCCAGTTCGTTACCAATAATAATTGCGCCAGCCAATGCATGCGCCGATTCAATCGCCGGAATAATCCCCTCCGTTTTACACAAGAGCGCAAATGCGCTCATTGCGGCATCATCGTTTATTGCCCGATACTCAGCCCGACCGATGTCATGTAAGTATGCATGCTCTGGGCCGACACCTGGATAATCTAGACCGGCAGAAATTGAGTGTGATTCGATGGTTTGGCCATTACCATCCTGTAAAACATATGTACGCGTTCCGTGTAGCACTCCAGGTGTGCCACCTGTAATCGTTGCTGCATGTCGCCCAGTTTCAACGCCATCTCCACCGGCTTCAAATCCAATTAAACGCACATCGGTATCTGGAATAAATGCATGGAAAATTCCAATGGCATTTGATCCTCCACCAATGCAGGCTAAGACCGCATCTGGAAGTTTGCCTGTTAAATCTAAAACCTGTTCACGCGCTTCGATTCCGATTATTTTATGAAAATCGCGAACCATCGTTGGAAAGGGATGGGGTCCGGCAACGGTACCCAAAAGATAATGCGTATCGTTAACATTCGTGACCCAGTCCCGCATCGCCTCATTTATCGCATCCTTTAAAGTCATAGATCCAGAGTTAACTGGAATAACTTCAGCGCCAAGCAACTTCATTCGCGCAACATTTAAGGACTGCCTGCGCGTGTCTTCTTGGCCCATATACACAACGCATTCAAGTCCCATAAGTGCTGCGGCCGTGGCAGCGGCAACGCCATGCTGACCAGCTCCAGTTTCTGCAATGATGCGTTTTTTGCCCATTCGTTTAGTCAGAAGCGCTTGACCTAAAACATTGTTGATTTTATGACTTCCGGTGTGATTTAAATCCTCACGCTTTAAAATAATTCGTGCTCGGCCAGCATGCTCGGCAAAGCGAGGGACCTCAGTGATGATGCTCGGGCGACCGGTATATGTTCGGTGAAGTCGGGCAAGCTCAGCTAAAAATACAGGATCTGCTTGCGCAGAGTTATGTGCGGCCTCTAACTCATTGAGTGCACCAATCAATGCTTCAGGAACAAATCGCCCGCCAAATTGACCGAAATGGCCTACTTGGTCCTTAACTTCATTACTCATAGATCAAGCCTACCTAGACCCAGTAGTTCGCGCATTGCAGCGATGGGATCACCCGCTTTTACAAGAGCTTCACCGACGAGAATTGCGTTAGCTCCATGTTTTTGCGCAAAATCAACATCGGCACGGGTTGAAATTCCCGACTCTGCCACTCGAACGAGAGATAAAGGTATACGTGGAATCAATTCGGCAAAAGCTTGTGGATCAACTTTGAGCGTCTTTAAATTACGCGAATTAATGCCGATGATTTGCGGAGAAATTTCAAGGGCTCGCTCTAACTCATCATGGGTATGTACTTCGACAATTACCCGCATACCTAGTTCGAGTGCAAGTTGGTGATAATCATTGAGTTGATTTTGGCCAAGCGCTGCAACAATCAATAGCACAATGTCGGCGCCATGAGCGCGAGCTTCGAAAAATTGATATTCATCGACCATAAAATCTTTTCTCAATAGCGGGATATCTACTCGAGCGCGCACAGCATCTAAATCAAGCAACGAACCACCAAATTTTCGGCGCTCAGTCAACACACTAATCACAGTTGCTCCAGCAAGAACATACTGCTCCGCAAGAGCTGCGGGATCAACTATCTCTGCTAGTGGGCCTTTACTAGGTGAGGCGCGTTTAACCTCAGCGATGACCGACATTTCATTGGCCATTAAAGTCGTTAATGGATCACGTACTGGTTGCGCCTGATCTACGGCTTCACGAATGTGGGCAAATGAAGTTCGTCGTTGCGCCAAATCTTCACGGACACCCTCGATTATCGAATCAAGAGCGCTCATGCTGGTCTCTCATCACTGGGATCAATACCGAGATCTTGCGCGCTCCACGAATTAAGTGTGCGAGGTGCGCGTTCATAGCGTGAGGAGAGTTTGAATTTTCGTCCCACCAGCAAAACGAGCACACATATGATTATCACGCTGAGAGCAATTGCGAAGTTGTTCTTCAATTAAGCTCGTCGCATTCTATTTGCGGCATCGATTGCAATCAGTACTGCCGCGGCCTTGTTGTAACACTCTTGGTTTTCAGATTCAGGATCAGAATCTGCAACTATGCCTGCCCCAGCTTGCACATACGCGGTACCTCCATGAATAAGTGCCGTGCGAATTGCAATACATGTGTCGATGTTGCCGGTGAAATCGACATACCCCACGATTCCACCATATAAACCACGACGAGTCGGCTCTAGTGCCTCAATGATCTCCATCGCTCGTGGCTTAGGGGCACCCGATAATGTGCCAGCAGGAAAGAGCGAAAAGAGAGCATCCACTGGCGAAGACTTCTTATCTAAAACTCCCGTTACCGTTGAAACTATGTGCATGACATGCGAATAACGTTCGATATGCATAAAATCAATTACTTCAATACTGCCTGGCTGACAAACACGACCTAAATCATTTCTGCCCAAATCGACCAACATTAAATGTTCAGCACGTTCTTTTGGATCGGCAAGCAACTCCTCGCCTAAGCGATGATCCTCTTCAGGTGATGCAGATCTTTTTCGAGTGCCTGCAATCGGATGAATCATGACATCTTGCCCATGGACTTTAATAAGTGCTTCTGGACTCGAACCAACAACATTGATTCCATCAGTAAAGCGAAGAAGGTACATATATGGGCTTGGATTATTTAGGCGCAACATTCGATAAACAGCTAACGCATCGGCGCTACAGTCCATTTCGAATCGTTGTGATAAGACAATCTGAAAGGCCTCCCCTGCAACAATCTCCTCCTTGGCCAGTAGTATCTTGGCTTTGAAAGCTTCGGCAGAAATATTGGAGTTTAATATTGGCGATGCATGGTTATCTATCATCGCAATATCGCCCGAAAGCGCCGAAGATAAATCAATCTGCATTCGATCTAGGCGTTCATTGCAATTTGCAAATGCTTCGTCAATACGTTCATTGCTCCCGTCCCAGTTAATTGCATTTGCAATGAGAGTGATGGTTCCATCACTGTGATCGAGAACCGCTAAGTCACTTGTTAACATAAAGCTAAGCTCAGGTATTGGAAGATCTTTTACTGCAATGTTTGGAAGTTTTTCTATTCTACGGATGACGTCGTACGCCATGAAGCCAACGAGACCTCCCGTCAATGGTGGCAAACCTTCAATTTTTGGCGATGTAAGGTGCGCGGCCGACAGGGCAAGCGCCTCTAATGGATCGATTCCCGTTGGGGCGCCATTAGGTGGCGTGCCTTGCCAATAAGCCAGGCCCTGAGATTCACTCAACGTAGCTTCACTTCGAACGCCAATGAATGAATATCGCGACCAAGCACCACCATGTTCGGCAGATTCTAAGAGAAAAGTGTTCGGTGCATTTTTTGCCAATTTTCGATAAATACCAATCGGGGTTTCACTATCGGCCAATAATCGGCGTGAGACTGGAATAACATTTGCAATCTTTGCATATGCACGAAACTCTTCAAGATTCATTGTGAGTCCATGTTAAGTGGGTTATGAAAACAGGATCGATTTCCGGTGTGGCAAGCAACACCTGTTTGTTTAACTTTGACCAATAGTGCATCACCATCGCAATCAAGCATAATGCTATGGACTTCTTGAACATTTCCTGATGTGGCACCTTTGACCCACAGCTCTTTTCTACTTCGACTCCAAAAAGTGGCTTTGCCGGTAGCCAATGTCTTGGCCAATGATTCGGAATTCATGTACGCGAGCATTAAAATCTCACCAGTATCGAAATCTTGAACAATCGCTGGAACGAGCGCGCTTGGATCTTTGAGCATTGCATGGACGTTCGGTGAAAGTGAACTCATAAGGTAATTCTGCCTTAGAAAGTAGCAACGGTGCGCACAGGATAATTCTGTGATCCAAGATATGACTTGATATCTTTGATGCGATGAATTCCAAAGTGGAAAACACTGGCAGCAAGAAGGGCGTTGGCCCCGGCATCAATAGCCGCCGCAAAGTCGGCAAGGGTGCCAGCTCCGCCACTTGCGATGAGTGGAACTGTAGTGATTGCACGAACAGCGCTTATCATCCCAATGTCATAACCGGCACGGGTGCCATCGGCATCCATCGAATTAAGGAGAATCTCACCAACTCCGAGTGAACACGCTTTTTCTATCCAAGTTAGTGCATCAAGCCCACTTCCTTGACGGCCCCCATGTGTTGTAACTTCAAACCCAGATTCAGTTCGAGCTCGGCGTGCATCAATCGATAGAACCAAAACTTGCGATCCAAAAGTATCGGCAATCTCGGCGATTAACTCAGGTCGAGCAATAGCCGAAGTATTAATTGAAACTTTATCGGCACCTGCCCGTAATAGACGATCGACATCTTTGACGGTTCGTATACCCCCGCCAACGGTTAATGGAATAAATACTTGCTCTGCGGTGCGGCGCACGATTTCTAATGTGGTTTCGCGACCTGAACTACTTGCCGAGATGTCTAGAAATGTAAGTTCGTCAGCGCCTTCCTTGCCATATAAGGCCGCCATCTCTACGGGATCGCCCGCGTCTATAAGATTTGTAAAGTTTACTCCCTTAACGACACGTCCATCTGTGACATCAAGGCAAGGAATGATGCGAATCGACAAACTCACGAAGATGCAACCTTCAACGCCGCTTGCAAAGTAAATGCTCCGGCATAGAGAGCTTTTCCAACAATTGCGCCTTCAATACCTAAGGAAGTTAATGCGGCTAAATCTGCGATATCGGAAAGGCTTGAAATTCCACCACTTGCAACTATCGGTCGGTCCGTTGCTGCACAGACTAATTTTAGAAGCTCAAAATTTGGCCCCGCCAATGTGCCATCCTTAGCAACATCGGTTACTACATAACGTGCACAGCCATCACGATCAAGGCGCGCAAGAGTTTCAAAGAGATCTCCACCCTCACTTGTCCATCCGCGAGCAGCCAAAGTATGTCCGCGTACATCCAAACCTACAGCGATTAAATCTCCGTATTTGCTAATTACTTTGGCCGTCCAATCAGGGTTTTCGAGAGCGGCAGTGCCTAAATTAATTCGTGTGCAACCTGTTGCAATTGCGCGTGCTAAAGATTCGTCATCTCGAATTCCCCCTGAGAGTTCGACTTTGATATCCAATGCGCCGACTACTTGGGCTAATAGCTCTGCATTATCACCTCTCCCAAAGGCGGCATCTAAATCTACTAAGTGAATCCATTCGGCCCCAGCGTTTTGAAACTCAAAGGCAACTTCAAGGGGCTCGCCATAAATACTTTCACGAGAAAGTTCGCCTTGGACTAAGCGGACTGCACGTCCATCTTTGACGTCAACTGCTGGTAGAAGTTCTAAATGAGTCATAGCGTTTTCGTCCAGTTCCTAATCAATGCAAGCCCAGCCTCGCCCGATTTTTCTGGGTGAAATTGAGTTGCACAGACATATGAATCTTCAACGGCCGATAAAAACCGCTCCCCGTAAGTTGTCCACGTCTGCATGAGGCCAACGCTCTCTTTTGCCGCGAAGGAGTGCACGAAGTAGAAGGACTCTGTGTTGATTCCTGCAAATAGAATTGAAGCCTTTGGTGCTTCGACGGTGTTCCAACCCATGTGCGGCACGATCGGGGCTTTCAATGCACTCACTGTTGCGGGCCAGATACCAACACCGCGATGAGGTTGCTCTTGTGCATGTTCATTGCCCAGCGCAAAGAGGATCTGCATTCCAATACAGATTCCCAAAGTTGGTCGAGCTTTCTCTAAACGCGCTCTGATGATGCTTGCACCATCGATGGAATTAAGGCCTTTCATGCAAGCGGCAAACGCGCCGACACCTGGCACAACTAATCCATCGGCTTCGATTGCAGTGCGTCGATCAGAGGTAACAACAACATCTAAACCAGTAGTTGCAAATGCGCGTTCTGCAGATCGTAAATTACCTGACCCATAGTCAAGAATCGCAATCAAAGAGAGCCCTTGGTTGAAGGAATCCCACTGGTCCTACCATCGATGAAGACCGCATCGCGCAGAGCGCGCGCAACCGCCTTGAACTGCGCCTCAAATACATGGTGAGCGTTTCGTCCCTCGAGAACTCGTATGTGGAGGGCGATGTGGGCCTCGGCCACAATTGATTCCCAGATATGACGCCCGAGAGTTGTATCAAAACTTCCAATGAGTTCGACAATCTCTGGTTGGCGATGAACTAAATATGGTCGACCAGATAAATCGACTGCGGCTTGAACGAGTACTTCATCCAAGGGAACCATGGAGTCACCAAAGCGGCGAATTCCGGCCTTATCTCCCAATGCCTCGCGAAGGGCTTGGCCAAAAGCAAGGGATGTATCTTCAACACTATGGTGGGAATCAACATCGACATCACCTGTGGTTTTAATAGTTAAATCAAAACCTGAATGCTTTCCAAGTTGGGACATCATATGATCAAAGAAGGGAACTCCAGTTGATACATCAATGGCACCGTGACCATCTAAGTTTAGTTCAACCACAACATGCGACTCTTTTGTTTCGCGTTCAACTCTTGCATTTCTCATAGTCATTGCCTTTCTAGAGGATTTGCGTAAGGGCTTTAATGAAGGTCTTGTTCTCGGCATCATTGCCGACAGTTACACGAAGATAGGACGATAATCCCACATCTCTTATGAGAACGCCTTTTTCTAGGAGTTGAGCCCATAATTGTGGCGCACTGATGGTGAAACCCGAGAAGAGAATAAAGTTAGCCTCACTTGGCACCGTAGTTAAGCCAAGTTTCATAAGTGACTTTTCCAACTCTTTGCGCGCGGCAACGAGAGCCTCAACATTACTTAACAGTTGGACACGATAATCCAAGGCAACGAGCGCCGCCGCTTGAGTAATCGCACTTAGGTGATAAGGCAAGCGAACCAGCAACATCGCATCAACAACCGCAGAGTCGGCAATGAGATAACCGACACGAGCCCCGGCAAAAGCAAAGGCTTTACTCATCGTCCGTATTACTACCACGTGAGGGTTTTTATCAATTAGTGTCACCGCAGATTTCTCAGAAGAGAACTCGGAATAAGCTTCATCAACGATTAAGAGTCCACCCTGTATTTTAACGACTTCGGCTAACGCTTTGATATCGTCAAAAGAAATCACATCCCCCGTGGGGTTGTTAGGGGTAGTTACAAATGTAAGGGTTGGTGAGTGTTGAAAAATCTCTCTCGTAGCAATGTCAAGGTTGAAAGTAAAATCAGTATTTCGTTGACCATTAATGAACTTGGTTCCCGTTACTTTTGCAATTATTGAATGCATAGAATACGAGGGAGTAAAACCAATTGCGAGCCCACTACCAAAAGCCAGAAAAAGCGATTGAATAATCTCATTGCTTCCATTTGCCGCCCAGATATTTTCAAAACCAAATTCGGTGGAATTTCCTTCATTGATATAGAGCGACAGACCTGCACGAAGTTTTAACGCATCGCGATCTGGATAGCGGTTGAGAGTACCCGCCACTTTTCCAACTGCTTCTGTGATCGCTTTTTGTAACTCAATTGATGGCGGATAAGGATTCTCATTGGTGTTCATAGATGCATCGCTGGCAAGTTGTGGAGCGCCATATGGAGTTAGTTGTTGCAAATCGTTGCGAAGTGGTAACCATGTTGGCCAACTCATCACATGTTTTCCAACCTTACGGACATCGCTTCTCCATGTGCGGGTAAATCCTCTGCATTTGCTAACGTTACGACCGTTGGCAGAATATCTAGAAATGCACTTTCTCCATACTCAATAAAATGAATGCCACGCAAGAAAGTTTGTACGGACAATCCACTGGAGTGACATGCGCATCCACCGGTCGGAAGTATGTGGTTTGATCCTGCGGAATAATCCCCAAGTGATACTGGAGAAAATCGGCCAATAAAAACGGCACCGGCATTGCGTATCTTGCTCGCATCCCTCTGTGCATTTATTGTCTGAATCTCTAAATGCTCGGCGGCATAAGCGTTTACTACATCTAAGCCTTGTTCCATTGAGTCAACGAGCACTATTGCGGATTGAATTCCAGATAATGCTTGACGAATACGATCTGCGTGCTTGCTTGTACCCACACGTACGTGTAATTCAGAGATCACCGCATCTGCCAATTCCGCACTATCTGTGACCAAAATTGCGGCCGCGATGACATCGTGTTCGGCCTGGCTTATGAGATCGGCGGCAACATCGGCGGCAATCGCGCTCTTATCGGCCAAGATCGCAATTTCAGTAGGGCCAGCCTCTGAATCAATCCCAACTACTCCACGAAGGGCGCGTTTTGCCGCCGCCACGTAGATATTTCCAGGACCCGTGACGACATCACATTTTTCGGCCACACCCTCCATGCCATATGCCATAAGCGCAATTGCTTGGGCTCCACCGACGGCATAGACCTCACTGATTCCAAGGAGTGCGCATGTGGCCAAAATTGTTGGATGAGGAAGTCCACCAAACTCTTTTTGTGGAGGTGAGGTCACGGCAATTGATTGGACTTGAGCAATCTGGGCAGGAATAACATTCATCATCACGCTACTGGGATAAACTGCGCGACCGCCTGGAACATATAATCCGACGCGATCAACAGGAATCCACTTTTCGGTGACTACACCACCATCAACAACAATTGTCGTCTTTTCACCACGTAATTGATCATTGTGAACTTTCCTGATGCGAGAAATCGAGCGCTCTAATGCCGCGCGTACCGAAGGCTCTAACTCTGCCAACGCAGAGATAATCTCAGATTCTGGCACTCGAATTCTTAAAGGTCGCACTCCGTCAAACTCTTGGGCTAAATCCAATAAATCGGATTCAGTACCATTTTTTACTCGCGCTAATATCGGCTCAATCAGCCGCATTGCTTCGACAACATCAAGAACCGCGCGAGGGAGTTCACTTTGATAGCCAGCCTTTGATAAAGCTCGACCTCGCAAATCTACTGTACGAATCACCATGTAATTCTAATGGAGAAAGCACGCGGGTTGACGCGCGATTACTTGGCTGCAGTTAGAGCAGGCAGTTCGGGCCTAATATCGATTTTAAATCTGCGCTCAAACTAGGTGAATTAGTAATCTGAGCATCAATTTTCATTGAAGTTGTTACTCCATTGTCCAGAATATGAAGATTTACTTCGCGTTTGCCCGGGTGCGAACGTAAAATCTCCTTAATACGCTCGACAATTGGTGGCGTGCATTGAGACATTGGCAGAGATATCACTAGCGGGCCAGAAGGCCCCATTGAAATATCAGGCATTGACATTTCCAAGGCGGTAAAGCGCAACGTATCTTCGCGCCTATCGACTCTCCCTCGTATCGTGACTATGCGATCTTCAGTAAGTGCCATCGAGTATTGGTTGTATGTGTTTGAGAAGAAGAGAACTTCCAGAGAACCTTCAAGATCTTCCACTGTAACAACTGCCCATGTAGCTCCTTGCCTAGAAACTTTGCGTGTAACGCCCGTAATCAATCCGCCGATCGTGACAATGGCTTCATTTCGAGCTCCATCGTCGGCAAGTTCACTGATGGTCATCTCGGTATGTGCTCTCAAAACATGCTCAATCCCTAATAGTGGGTGGTCGGATACATAGAGTCCAAGCATCTCTCGCTCATAGCTGAGCAACATCGACTTGTCCCATTCACCAGTCGGGATTTCTAAATCTAAAGAAACCACTTGGCTCATTGATTCACCTCCAAATAAATCAAACTGGCCAATGGCCTCTGCACGCTTAGTTTCAATTACCGAGTCGATGGCCTCAAGATAGATTGCCATCAACCCCTTTCGAGTAACGCCCATAGAACCAAAAGCTCCGGCTTTGATAAGTGATTCCATTGTCTTTTTATTGCACACTTGTGCATCGACTTTTACTAAAAAATCACCAAATGACGTAAATCGGCCTTTTGATTCGCGTGTGGCTTTAATTGAAGCGACAACGCCTTCGCCAACATTTCGAATCGCCGCCAAACCAAAGCGAATATCGTTTCCTATCGGCGTATATTCGGCATCAGATTCGTTAATATCCGGCTCAAGAACTTTGATTCCCATTCGGCGACACTCACTTAAGTAAAGAGCTGATTTATCTTTATCATCTCGAACACTAGTCAAAAGTGCGGCCATGTATTCTGTTGGATAATTAGCTTTCAAATATCCTGTCCAGTACGAAACAACTCCGTAGCCCGCAGAATGTGCGCGATTGAAAGCATAATCTGAAAAGGGAATGAGGACATCCCATAAACGTTTAATCGCGCCAGTTGAATAGCCATTGCTCTTCATGCCAGCTTCGAATGGTATGTACTCTTTATCAAGAATATTTTTATCCTTCTTACCCATCGCTTTGCGAAGTAGATCCGCGCGTCCGAGCGAGAAATCAGCGACTTTTTGGGCAATCGCCATCACCTGCTCTTGGTAAACAATTAACCCATAGGTATCGCCCAGAATTTCCTGCAGAGCATCGACGAGTTCTGGATGGATTGCCTCAACTGGTTTACGTCCATTTTTACGGTCTGCATAGTTGTTGTGCGCATTTTCGCCCATTGGACCGGGGCGGTACAAGGCGATGACAGCCGAGATATCCTGAAATGAATCCGGTGACATGGCACGAAGAAGTGCCCGCATAGGCCCACCATCTAGTTGAAAAACTCCGAGCGTGTCCCCGCGAGAGAGTAACTCATATGTTTTCTTATCATCAAGGGTTAAATCCTCTAATACAACGTCTTTGCCTTGATTAGATTTAATATTGAGCAAGGCATCATCGAGTACAGAAAGATTTCGCAAACCGAGAAAATCCATTTTCAATAGCCCGATTGCCTCGCATGCACCCATATCGAACTGAGTGATGATTGCGCCGTCGGCCTCTCGGCGATGAATTGGAATCACATCTAACAAAGGCTCACGTGAGAGAATTACACCCGCTGCATGGACTCCCCACTGGCGTTTTAAACCCTCAAGCCCCCGAGCAGTGTCGACTACTCGCTTTGAATCTGGATCTGACTCGTACAACGCACGAAATTCACCTGCCTCGCCGTAGCGATCATCTTTAGAGTTAAATACACCGCCGAGAGAAATATCCTTGCCCATCACCGAGGGAGGCAAAGCCTTCGTCAGCTTTTCTCCAACAACATATGGATAGCCAAGTACTCGCGTAGAGTCTTTAAGTGCTTGTTTAGATTTAATTGTGCCGTAAGTAATAATTTGCGCAACTCGATCTTCACCATATTTCGTTGTTGCATAACGAATCATTTCACTTCGCCGACGCTCATCGAAATCCAGATCAATATCAGGCATAGAGATACGCTCTGGATTTAAAAACCTCTCGAATAAAAGTCCGTGCTCAAGCGGATCAAGGCCTGTGATACCAAGTGCATAGGCAACTAATGATCCAGCTGCCGAACCACGGCCTGGTCCGACTCGGATTCCTACACTCTTTGCATGCGCAACTAAATCTGCAACAACTAAGAAGTAGCCGGGAAATCCCATCGCTTTCATGGTCGCCAACTCATAAGCAAGGCGGGCAGAGTGTTCAGGTGTTACGCGTGTACCCATACGATGTATTAAGCCACTTTCGGCCTCTTTTGCCAGCCACGAATCTTCGGTTTCACCACTAGGCACAGCAAACTGTGGAAGTAGATTTTCGCCTTCTCTCAGGGTGACGTTACAACGCTCGGCAATAAGCACAGTGTTGTCGCAACTTTCAGGGATTTCTTTGAAGAGCTCCCGCATCTGCGCCGATGTTTTCACGTAAAAACTATCGTTTTCAAATTTGAATCGTTTTGGATCAGCCAAAGTAGATCCTGATTGAACGCACAATAAGGCCTCGTGTGCTGGTGCATCAATTTGCAATGTGTAGTGCAGATCGTTTGTTGCAAGTAAAGGTATATTCAATTCTCTTGCCAGTTTTAAGAGATCAGACTTTACTCGAGACTCAATTTCGATTCCATGATCCATAATCTCGACAAAGTAATTGCCTGACCCAAAAATATCGCGGTAATCACTCGCCGCCCTTATGGCTTCTTTATACGCGCCCATCCGAAGTCGAGTTTGAATTTCACCTCCCGGGCATCCCGTTGTAGCGATGAGTCCACTTGCGTATGTGGATAAAATTTCCCGGTCCATGCGGGGTTTGTAGTAATAACCTTCGAGAGAAGCTAATGATGAGAGACGAAATAGATTTCCTAAACCAATATTATTTTCAGCCAGAATCGTCATATGGGTGTAGGCACCGCCGCCTGAAACATCATCTTGACCACCATCGGCCCATTTCACGCGCTTTTTATCAAAGCGAGATTCAGGAGCAACATAGGCTTCAATTCCAATAATGGGCTTGACTCCGGATTTTTTAGCATTCTTATAAAAATCATAAGCTCCGAAAACATTTCCATGGTCAGTCATTGCAATTGCTGGCATGCCTTGGCGTGTAACTTCATCCATTAGTTCGCCAACCCGTGCTGCTCCGTCAAGCATTGAGTACTCGGTGTGTACGTGAAGGTGAACGAAGTTATCAGTTGACATAGCTTATGAAGAGTAATACTTACGGCAAGACGGCATCGGAAAGCAACGCCAATGATGCTGTGAGATCGTCTGGATAGGGAGCGCTGAAGTTGAGCGCCGAGCCTGTGATGGGGTGGGTAAATCTAAGCTCGCTTGCATGTAGCCACGGTCGGCTCATCCCTAGGCTTTTGGCTAACACGGGGTCTGCGCCATAGGTCATGTCCCCCACCAGCGGATGGTTGAGAGCTGAAAAATGAACTCGAATTTGGTGGGTGCGTCCAGTTTCCAACTCAACTTTGACGAGAGAAACGGCACGATAGAACTCAATAACTTCATAATGCGTAATCGACTCTTTGCCTGTCCCGACAACTGCAAATCGATGATCCTCTTTTGGATGTCGGTCTATCGGTGCATCGATAGTTCCATTGGTCGGATCCATATGGCCTTGAATTAAAGCGTGATAAATCTTTTCTACGGTGCGTGTTCGAAATGCGTCCTTTAAAACCGTGAAAGCACGATCACTCTTTGCAACAATCATTAATCCACTAGTACCGACATCTAGGCGGTGAACAATTCCTTGGCGCTCTGGTGCCCCACTCGTGGAGATAATAAATCCAGCTGCGCTCAAAGCACCCACAACGGTTGGACCGGTCCAGCCAGGACTTGGATGTGCTGCACAACCAACAGGTTTATTTATCACCACTAAGTCGGAATCTTCGAAAACTATTTCTAATCCCGCTAAGGGCGTCAACGGAATTGCATCTTTATTTACCGGAAGTGGCAAGCGAACCTCAATGACCTGTCCGACACTTACCCTCTCGGATTTGAGCATTGCATGCCCGGAAGTTGTAATATCGCCATCTTCTAAAAGTTTTACGACTGCAGTCCGAGACAGACCAAGAACTCTTGTTAACGCACTGTCAATGCGCTCCCCATCTACACCTTCTGGTACGGCAAGAGTACGTAGTTCACGGTAAGTCATCTTAGAGATCCACTTTCATAATAGGCGAAATATTCTTGGCAGTTAAGACCATTGATAGGCAAGCGGCGATAACGATCGCAGAGTCGGCAACATTGAAAATTGGCCAGTGTGGCAGTTGCATCCAATCCACAACATGTCCTTGAAGAAAACCGGGATCACGAAAGATTCGATCCGTCAGATTTCCCAAGATTCCGCCAAGTACAAGACCCAAAACAACAGACCAACCTTTAGAACTTATTCGAGGTGCGTAATACACGATCCCCACGAGAACGATAATTCCAAATAAAGATAGAAAGAACGTGGCATTTGTTGCAAATGAAAATGCAGCCCCAGGGTTTCGAATTAAAGTAAGTTGGAAAAAACTCCCAAGGACTCTGATCGGTTCGCGGTTGGCTAGTTGATTTACTGCCCATGCCTTAGTTGCTAAATCGAGGATCCAGATGAACCAGGCAACACTTAAAAGTGTTCGCCACCTTTGCACTTTTAGCGCCGTTCTTCCTTCTGCTTGCAAACCATGCACAAAGTCGCGCGCGGGAAGACTTGAAGACGTGCTTTACCAATCACATTGCCACACTCTTCGCAGTTTCCGTATCGCTTTGAGTCAATTCGATCTAAAGCTCGCTCTGTCTGTAAAACCATATCGCGAGCGTTAATAACCAGGGACATCTCGTGCTCTCGCTCAAAAGTTTTTGTTCCTGCGTCGGCCTGATCATCGCCAGCACCTTCGCCCGACTCTTGAATAAGAGAGTCCATCTCTATCTCCACAATTGATAGCTCTTTTCGCAATCGTTCTAACTCTCGAGATACCTCAATACGTATCGACTTTAACTCGGCACTTGTCCATGGCGTCTCTGAACTGCTCACGGTCGCTGGGATTGGGGCGCCCTTGATGGGCTTTAAAGGGGCTGATTTTTTTCCCGTGTGGTTTGGTCGGGGTGGTGGTGGCATGACTAATCGACGCTCTTCAATTATTGGCGCGACCACTGGAGCACTCACGGTTGAGACCGAAACCGTTTGAGAGTTCTCATCTACAGTCAAGGTCGTCTTTGTTGGAGAGGCTTTGCCCGGAGCCTTCTTTACTGGGATACTTTTTATGACGTTCTTTTTTGCCGGAGCAGTTTTTGCGATTGCTTTTTTCACAGGCGTTTTTTTCTCAGCAATTTTTTTAACGATGGCCTTCTTTACCGGAGCAGTTTTGGCTGGAAGTTTTTTTGCGCCGGCTTTCTTTTCAGGCTTCTTTTGCATGGGGCGAACCTTATTCCGAATAGGCCTGGGATACCAACTGCGCCACGTACAGGCTTTAATCCAATCATGGCCTAGACTATAACCACTAACACAGTGGGCATTGACGGGGCAATCACCTCACGAGCTCGCTAGAAGATGTGAGTGAAAACTCATCTAGAACTAGCGGTTAGAGATGTGAGTGGCGTGCACCGTGCGCAAGGTGGGTGGTACCGCGATATCTGCCCTAGGCAGAGCTCGTCCCTCCAGGTTTTTTAAAGGACGTGGAGGCTTTTTATGTCGTTTCGCACCATAGCTGCGGCTGTTGACTTGCCTGCCGTCGAACATAAGATATTAGATTTTTGGCAGAGCAATCAGATCTTTCACAAGAGCCTCCAAGCAAGGGTTGGCGCACAACCGTGGAGTTTTTATGAAGGACCACCCACTGCAAATGGAATGCCAGGCACCCACCATATAGAAGCGCGCGTTTTTAAAGATGTCTTTCCCCGTTTTCAAACGATGAAGGGCCGTTATGTTGACAGAAAAGCTGGGTGGGATTGCCATGGATTGCCAGTAGAGATCGCAGTTGAAAAAGAGTTGGGATTTGCAGGCAAGAAAGATATTGAAAAATTTGGAGTAGCGGCATTCAATGAAAAATGCCGAGAGTCAGTTGAACGCCATGTTGATGCCTTTACCGAAATGACCCATCGAATGGGTTTTTGGGTTGATTTTGATGAGGCTTACTGGACAATGTCGCCTGCCTACATTGAAAGTATTTGGTGGTCATTAAAGGAGATTTGGAAAAAAGGTCTTTTAGTTCAAGCCCATCGTGTTGCACCATATTGCCCGCGATGCGGAACGGGACTTTCAGATCATGAGTTAGCCCAAGGGTATGAAACCATCGTCGACCCATCGGTTTTCGTTCGGTTTCCGGTCACCTCAGGAGATTTGGCGCTTCTCCATGCATCATTTCTTGTCTGGACTACAACTCCTTGGACTCTTGTCTCAAATACGGCTATTGCCGTTCATCCTGAAGTTGAGTATGTAGCCGTTGAAGTTTCTCACGATGACAAGAGTGAAGTTCTCATAGTGGCCGAAGCACTTATTGATTGTTTAAAAGGTGAAAAGAAAATATTAAAAAGAATTCTTGGAAAGAATTTAGAGCACGTAACATTTACGCGCCCCTTTGATTATGTGGAAATTCCTGACGCGCATTTCGTGGTTCTTGCATCATATGTAACTACTGAAGATGGAACCGGATTAGTGCACCAGTCCCCCGCTTTTGGTGCCGATGATTTAGCCGTGGCGCGTACTTATGGGCTTCCAGTCGTAAATCCAATTGCTCCTGATGGAACTTTCTTGAAAAATATTCCTTTAGTCGGTGGATTATTCTTTAAAGATGCCGATAAACTCCTGGTAAAAGAGTTAAAGTCACTTGGAGCACTGTATAAGCATCTGCCTTACGAACACTCATATCCGCATTGCTGGCGCTGTCACACCGCACTCATGTATTACGCACAACCCTCTTGGTACATCCGAACCACTTCAATCAAAGACGCACTTCTTCGCGAAAATGCCGCAACTGACTGGCATCCAGAGACAATAAAAGATGGGCGTTACGGTGATTGGCTCAACAACAATATTGATTGGGCACTCTCACGTAATCGTTACTGGGGCACACCACTTCCAATCTGGCGGTGTGAAAATAAGCATGAAATATGTATCGAATCGTTAAAAGAGTTAAGTGAATTATCTGGACAAGAGCTTTCTAATCTTGACCCGCACCGGCCATTTGTTGATGACATCATTTTTGATTGCACACAATGCTCTGCACTTATGTCTCGCGTCCCTGAGGTCATTGACTGTTGGTATGACTCTGGTGCAATGCCTTTTGCCCAATGGGGTTATCCGCATTTAGAGGGCTCCGTGGAAAAATTTAGTGCCTCATATCCAGCAGATTTTATTTGTGAAGCCATCGATCAAACGCGTGGCTGGTTCTATACGCTAATGGCAATTGGCGTTTTAGTTTTCAACCAATCTTCCTATAAGACAGTTTTATGCCTTGGGCATATTCAGGACAAAGATGGTCGCAAGATGAGTAAACACTTAGGTAATATCCTGGAGCCGATTGCGTTAATGGATCAACATGGTGCAGATGCCGTGCGTTGGTATATGTTGGCCGCTGGTTCACCGTGGGCTGCGCGCCGTGTGGGTCACGAAGCAATCAACGAAGTTGTGCGCAAAACGCTTTTAACGTACTGGAACACAGTTTCTTTCCACGCTCTCTACGCTCAAGCTTCGGGCTTTGATATAAGTCAATCTCCCATTGCATCGCAACGCTCCCTAATGGATCGCTGGATTATTTCAGAGCTAAATATTCTGGTCGGTGAAGTTGATGAAGCATTGAGCGATTTTGATTCACAAACTGCCGGTCGAGTTCTAGCACGTTTCATCGATGACTTATCGAATTGGTATGTCCGTCGTTCGCGTAGGCGTTTTTGGGATGGCGACGTAGCAGCTATGGCAACTTTGCATGAGTGCCTAGTTACTCTCACCCAACTACTAGCGCCCTTAGTTCCATTTATTACTGAGCAAGTTTGGCAAGAGCTCGTGCGTCCAACTGATTCTGCGGCAATGGAGTCGGTTCACTTAACGGATTTTCCAATTGTTGATGCCTCTCGTATTAATCTAGAACTTGGCCGTCAAGTTGCACTTACGCGGCGAATTGTCGAACTTGGTCGCGCATCAAGGGCGCAATCCGGAATCAAAATTCGACAGCCACTTGCACGAGCGCTGATAGCAGCCAGCGGTTGGGCGGCGCTTCCCATAGCCATGCGTGAGCAGATTGCAGATGAACTCAACGTAAATACGTTGGAAGATATTGCGGGTGCCGATGGGGATCTCGTGGATATATCTATCAAGGCCAACTTCAAATCTTTAGGCGCAAAATTTGGTGGCGCAGTCCAAGATATAGCTAAAGCAGTCGCCGCAAGTGATGCCAGTACATTAGTAAAGAGCCTGCGTACATTGGGAACTGCCCACATCGCAGGTTGGGAGATTACTTTAGAAGATCTCATAATAACTGAAGCTCCAAAGTCAGGGTGGATGGTGACATCCCATGATGGCGAAAGCGTCGCACTCGATCTTGCGCTATCACCTACATTGATTCTTGCTGGACATGCTCGCGAAGTTATTCGATATATTCAAGAGCGTCGAAAAAGTGAAGGATTTGAAATTTCCGATCGAATTTCAGTTGCTTGGAATGCAACTCCGGATATTGCAGAGGCAATTGATAGCCACTTGAAACATATTCAAGATGAGATTCTTGCCTTAAGCATGGTCCGTAACCAAGAGATCCACATTGAGGGAAGCGAAATTGGCTTGGCCATCGTTATTTCTAAAGTCCTCTGACAAAGCCCATCAAGAGTTGTACCCCAAAAAAGAGAACAATAAAACTCATGTCCAAACTAACTGCTCCAAGGCGAAGTGGCGGAATAAAACGCCCCACAAATCGCATGGGTTGATCAGTGATCGCATAGATCGCCTCAACTAAATAGAGCGAGATGCCGCTTGGTTTCCAATTACGTGCGAACATTCGAACATAGTCAAGGATTAATCGCCCGAGAAGGGCAAATAAGAAGAGTTGGAGAACTCCAGCTAAAATAGCGCCTATCTGCATCAGTAATCAGCTCTGGTTAAAAAAACTTGCTTGTGCCGCAGCTGATTTATCTTCTGTGCTCACTTTCACGTTAGTCGGCGAGATAAGAAAGACTTTTTTAGTTACTCGTTCAATCGTTCCGTGCAACCCAAAGGCAAGTCCACTTGCAAAGTCAACCAATCGCTTATGCTCAGATTCATCCATATCGGTAAGATTGATTATCACAGGATTGCCTTCACGAAAATGCTCGCCAATAACACGGGCTTCATTATAAAAACGTGGATGTAATGTAATAATTCGATCTAGAACTGGAAGATCTAACTGCGGTGACAACTCGGCACTTGATGTAATTACAGAAGTAACAGATCGAGGTGCGCGAGTTCTAATTCGAACGTCATTAGCAGTTGCAACCGCTGGGAGAACAGTCGGTGAATTATCGAACTCGGGTTCATCCATCAAACCAAGAAAGTTTGCGACACGCCTAATTGCATTAGCCATACGATAACGATACCTGTCTCACTTGCGCGAACCTAGGATTGAACTACCTACACGAACATGTGTCGCGCCAGAGGAAATTGCAGCATCAAAATCCCCGCTCATTCCCGCAGAAAGAGAAGTGGCCTTTGGGAACTGTTGTAGAAACTCTTCGTGGATTATAGAAAGCCGACTAAATGCAACGGTGGGGTCAACTCCAAGTGGCGCAACAGCCATTAATCCGGCCAACGAATGCACACTACTTTCTTTAACCGCCTGTGCGAGTGGCAGTAACGCCTCAATCACTTCTCCGCCTCGACCGAGCGCACCATCGAGATTAACTTGCAGGAAAATCTGTAAGGGGTGAATGGCGTATTTTTCAATCAACGTAAAGTGCCTATAATCATCTAATGAGTGGATAACGCTGGCCCACGAGCATATTGACTTCAATTTATTGCTTTGAATCTGCCCTTGAAAGTGCCAAATCCCTTCGACGCTCCCAGCCTTGACTGAGGCATCTTGATCGCGGTTTTCACCAAAGTTAGAAACGCCAAGTTCGCGCAAAATTTCAATATCACTTATGGGGAAGTTCTTCGTTACGGCTATGAGAGTTATTTCATCGGCGTCTCGTCCAACAGAGTGGGCACTGGTCACAATTCGATCACGTACTTGGGTCAGGTTGAACGCAATTTCCTCAAAGCGATTCATAACCAAATGACCCCGGCATTTCGCCCAGTAATACCGTGGCGCCGATACGAAAAGTAGTCTGCATTTTCAAGAGTACATATTGTCGAAGCTTCATAGGTCACACCATGAGCAAGAAGATCGTCAATGAGAGCTCTTGGCAAATTCAACGATGGAGTTGCATCCCGAGTCAGAGCGAAAGCATTCGGATACAGTCTGAGAAATTCATCGGCCAAACTTTGTGGGACCTCATAACAAGTACCGCAAATCGAGGGTCCTAACTGGGCATGAATAGCGAGTGCACCAAGATTGCGCATCGCTTGAATTACTTTAATTGCAATCTTGTTCATGAGACCGGCTCGACCAACATGAACGGCTGCAACCATGTCTTGTGATGAAAGAAGCAATGGAATGCAGTCAGCACTCATAACGGCCAGCGCTAATCCATGAGTTTTCGTAATTAAAGCATCGCACATTGGATCGACATCACTCTTTTGGTTAACCACACACACTGAATCTCCGTGAACTTGATGCATGAACTGAACTGGTGGCGTCGATTCTTCTAACTTCATTCGATTTTCTCGAACGGAAATTTCAGAATCACCGACATGCCACGCAAAATTGAGAGAGTCATAAGGCGGCCGGCTTAATCCCGAATGCCGATTGGTAAAAAAGGAAGGCAAAGCGCCTTACTTCATAAAATCAGGAACGTCGACTTCATCCTCAGCAATTAACTCTTCAAAACTTACCCGACGCTTGTATTTCGGCTCCTCTTCTAGGTTAAGCGCTACTGAAATAGGATCATTGATTGCAATGGGATCGGCCTGACCAGCCAAAGTCGTGGCATCAATAATTGGAATTAATACTTTCTTTGGCTCACCACCTTCAAAACCTGCAGCAACAACCGTGATGCGAATTTCATCGCCCAAAGCGTCGTCGATAGTAGTTCCAAAAATAAATTTTGCATTCGGATGAACCACAGACTGAACGAGTTCACAAGCTTCATTAACTTCAAAAAGACCTAGGTCAGAACCGCCTGAAATGGAAAGTAGAACTCCCATTGCGCCATCGATCGATGCTTCAAGAAGAGGCGATGAAATTGCAAGTTCAGCTGCTCTTAATGCTCGATTTTCTCCACGCGCAGAGCCAATTCCCATGAGCGCAGATCCCGCACCAGACATGACGGCTTGCACGTCGGCAAAGTCTAAATTAATGAGTCCAGGTTGCGTAATTATTTCAGTTATTCCTTGGACTCCTGAAAGTAATACTTGATCGGCACTCTTAAACGCATCGGCTAATGTAATTGTCCGGTCGGATATCGCAAGCAAACGATCATTTGGAATAACGATTAATGTATCAACTTCATTACGAAGTGCATCTATCCCGGCATCGGCTTGAGTCGCACGAAGTTTGGCTTCAAAGGAAAATGGTCGAGTGACTACGCCAATCGTCAGAGCCCCAATATCTTTCGCAATTTTTGCAACAATTGGTGCCGCGCCAGTGCCCGTTCCGCCACCTTCTCCTGCAGTGACAAAGACCATATCTGCGCCTCTTAATATCTCTTCGATATCATCGGCGTGATCGAGGGCAGCGGCACGACCTTTTTCAGGATCCATGCCCGCACCAAGACCTCGTGTCGTATTTCGTCCGATATCTAACTTCACATCGGCATCACTCATAAGGAGATGTTGCGCATCGGTATTTATTGCAATGAATTCGACACCCTTTAAACCAACATCAATCATTCGGTTAATTGCATTCACTCCACCGCCACCAATTCCAACAACTTTGATGACTGCTAAATAATTCTGCGGTGAAGCCACGTTTTCCTCCTGATGAACTATAAACCTCAAGTTGAGCCTTATAACTAAGTGCATTTAGATAAGGTGAAAGTAAAGTGCGCACGCAGGTTAATCAAATACCTTCAACAATTATTTTTTCGTGTCGAAATAATTATTTTACTATTGGAGCATGGGGCGCTGATAGATCAACTCTCATTACTTTCGAATTTTCTGGTAGCACCATTAAAGCAAAATAAACCTTGGATTTAAGGTCATTATCAATGTTTTGTCCCCATCGAAGTTCAATCTCTGAATTATTGCGTTGAACCTTCAATACATAACTCTCTCCATTTGCCACTTTTACAACTCTGACAGTGTTGGCAAGATTTGAGGGTAAAGAAGCAAAAAAATCGACGGCAATAATTGCCGATTCAATGTTTGAAGCTTGGATGTGAGGAAGATCAAAGACGTCCTGGCTATGAAGTGTGAAGCTTGCTCCACTGCGGTCTATTGCAAGGTTATTGTAGATGGCGATTGGAGTGCGTTCGACTAAAGTAATAGTAACTTTCCCCGTTAGCCAGTTTCTTGATACGTCAGCGCTTTCAATCCAATCAATTTTTTGGAACTCACTTGCCACCACTCGGGGCTCTACTCGTGCCAGTTTTTGACCTGGTTTAATTGATGTTGAAAGATAAACATTAGTTCCAGTAATCTCAATTGAACTTACCGTAAAAAGTGATGACCAACCCAGAATATATGCTGCTCCGATAAAGATCAACGTGGATATTGAAATAATTAATGATTGTCTTTTCATTTATTCAAAGCGTCTCATCAACCCATCTACAATAACGGGCGCAAGAGAACTCACATCCCCGGCTCCAAGAGTGATGATGACATCGCCTGGTTCTGCAAATTCAACAACCTCTTCAACAACTTTTACAAAGTTAGGCACGTATTCACCATGCTCCATTAAGTCGGTAATTAACTTTGAAGTCACTCCAGGAATCATTTTTTCACCTGAGCTGTATATTTCTAAGATGAGTGCTCGATCGGATTGTGAAAGTGCGCGCGCGAAGCCATCGGCAAATACGAGTGTGCGCGAAAATCTATGTGGTTGAAAAATGACAATTAAACGGCCATCACCTGCAAAACGACGCGCAGCGGTCAGCGTTGCATCTATTTCAGTTGGGTGATGACCATAATCATCGATAACACGAATACCATGAACGGTGCCTATTAATTCAAAACGTCGCCCCGTTCCCCTAAAAATAGAGAGCCCATTCATCAAATCGAGCGAGTTAAAACCAAGTTGCAAACCGGTAGCTAAAACTGCGCAAGCGTTAAGTAAGTTGTGATGACCTGGCACTTGTAGCTCGATAATCCCAATATTCTTGCCAAGCCAATTTACCCTTGCTCGTGAGCCCATCGTTAATAATTCAATGTCAGCTATTACTAAATCTGCATCCTTACTTACTCCATATGAAATACATTTGGTTGAAATAACTGAATTGGCAAGTGTTTTTGCACCAAAATCGTCGGCGCAGAAAGTTAAGAATCCAGCAGAATCAATGGTCGCGGCAAAATCTCTAAAGGCCGCTTCAACACTCGCCAGGGTCGCAAAAAAATCGACATGGTCAAGTTCAATGTTAGTTATGATTGCAGCAAAGGGATGGTATTGAATAAAAGAGCCATCTGATTCATCGGCTTCGGCAACAAATATCTCGCCTGTTCCGTGATGGGCATTTGATCCAGAGGCCGTGATAGTTCCACCAATCGCAAAGGATGGATCGGCTCCGCAAGATTGAAGAGCCACTGCCAACATTGAAGATGTTGTCGTTTTTCCATGGGTACCCGCAACTGCAATGCTCTTTGATTCCGACATTAAAATTGAAAGCGCTGCAGCTCGGGTTAAGTCATTAATTCCAATTTCGCGTGCACGGAAAAGCTCTGGATTGCTATTTAAAATTGCAGTTGAGTAAACAACTAAATCTGCGCCTTCAACATTTCGGGCCGCGTGAGATGTTTGAATTTTTGCACCTAAAGCTTGCAACGCTTTAACAACAGATGAATCCTTCGCATCCGAGCCTGTTACTTCGATTGAGTGCGAAAGCGCAATCCGCGCTAACCCGCTCATGCCCGCTCCGCCAATACCGATAAAGTGAATTCGCTTGCCTATGAGGGATTTAAGCGTCGGTTTCATCGTTTTAAAATCGCACATTCACCCAGTGCCACGATTTTTGAGGTCGAATTCAAATCAAGATCTGAGCCTTCTAGTGGGGAGAGTCCAGAACGCAATAAAAGTTGATCAATCGTAGATTGAAGATACTGCGCTGTGAAATCTGATTGCTCGATAATTTCAGCTCGACCTTGGCTGACTAATGACTTTGCATTATGAAACTGTTCACCGTTTCCAATAGGAAGTGGAATAAATAAAGCGTAGCGACCTAAAGTCCGAAATTCGCTGCACGTAACCGCGCCGCTACGTCCAATTACTAAATCACTGGCCAGATATGCATCGGCCATAGCTTCAACGTATCCAACGGGGCGATACGCCCCAACTTCTGGAGGCAATGGGTTATTTCGACCAACTGAATGAAGTATAGAAAAACCTTTATCAAGTAACGCTGGCATGACCTCCTCTATCACTTTATTTATTGCAACTGAGCCCTGAGAACCGCCCATAATGAAAATTAGTGGCTTGCTTTGGTCAAAATGTAATCGGACTTTGGCCTCCCTTCGCGAATTGGCCCAGTCTTTCGAAGATGCAGCAAAAGCGGCTTCAACATCGGAGCGAAGAGGAAGTCCTGTGACTTGAGCCTTTGCAAAGTATCGAGAGGCACTAACAATTGCTATATGTGGTGTCAATGAGGCACCAAGCCGATTTGCCCATCCAGGCTTGGCATTTGCTTCATGTATGACGATTGGAATTGCAGATAATCGCGCCGCTATGTACGTGGGGCCACTCACGTACCCGCCAAAGCCAAAAAGTAGATCGGCGTCTTTAAGAATAATCCGCGATGCCTGGACCGCGGCAAAAAGATTGAATGGAACGTTAAACCAAGAGCGAGAAGGTCTACGAGAGATTGTAACTTTTGGTATGTGCGCTAACGTAAAACCTGATGATGGTACTAATGTGTTTTCAAGTCCAGTCTTTGTCCCAATGAAAACTATCAGATCATGTGGATGTAACTCTCTCCATGCTCTGGCAACAGCTAAAGCGGGTTCAATATGTCCAGCCGTTCCTCCGCCTGAAAAAACTATCGTAGCCATGCATTACCACTTTTCTTTAACTCTTGATAAATTGCAGGATCACGACGAGCCGCGCCCAGAACAAAGCCGATACCCATATAAATTGCTATCAGCGATGAACCGCCGTATGAAACCAACGGCAAAGTTACCCCCACGACCGGTAACACGCCAATTGCCGATCCAATATTGAGAATAGTTTGAATTGCAATCCAACAACCAATGCCAGAAGTTGCATAACGCACCATCGGATCGTGAGCGCGAAGTGAGATTCTAAAAATTGAAAATAATAGTATTGCTAGAAGAGCTAGAGTCAATAGGGTTCCAAATAAGCCTAACTCCTCACCAATCACCGAAAAAATGAAATCTGTATGTGCCTCGGCGAGATTTCCCCATTTTTGACGGCTGGCACCTAAACCAACACCAAATAGACCGCCACTTGCAAGTCCCAAAATACTATGTGCGGGCTGCCAACCTGCATTCTTATATTGTCCCTCAGCAAATGGATTTAACAGAACGGCAAATCGGTGCATTCGATATGGGGCTGAAAGAATAAGTCCAGCAACACCTGCAAAGCCCAAACCTATAATGCCCGCAAAAATACCTAAACGAACTCCTGAGACCCAAAGCAGACCCGCTAGTATAAATCCAAAAACGGATGCCGTACCGAGATCGCTACCCACCAAGACTAATAATATGCATAGAGCAAAAGCCGGTGCAATCAATGTTATAACATTTGTTTGAACAGAATTCTTTTTCTCCCGTTTGGCCAAAACAAATCCCGCCCAGACAATCATGACAAATTTTACTACTTCGCTCGGTTGGATATCTACAAAACCCAGACTAATCCAATTGTGGTTTCCATTGACACTTTTTCCAGCGATTTGCACAACTATTAACAAGGAGATTGAAAATATAACTCCAAAACGCGCAATCCTTTTCCACCGTGCAAGTGAAAATCTGGATAGGACCCAGGCCATCGGAATGGATAGAGTCAAAAATATAATCTGTCGTATAACGATTGCATATGTAGAACCCTTGGTTTCGAGAGAGTGAATTGATGAAGCCGAAAAAACCATTATGACGCCAAGAAGACTCAATCCAAGCGTGCTTACGAGAAGCATGTAATAAAGGTTTACGGGTTTTGTGAGAAAACTTTCACGAGTATCACTTTTCATGCGCAACTAACTTCATTACCGCTTTGGCAAATCGTTCCCCACGATCTGAATACGAAATAAACTGGTCCATAGATGCACACGCAGGTGCCATTAAAACCGTATCCCCCGAAACGGCTAAATCCATTGCCTCTCTCACCACACGCTCCATCAATGAGTTGGATTCTCCACCTTTAATGTAGTCGGCCGGTGCGTTGACCAATACTCGCGGTGTTAAAGGCGAATGTGCCACGAATGCCGCTTCAATTAAATCGCGGTCAACACCAATCAAAATAGCGGCTTTGATGCGATTTCTACTCCTTTCAATCAATGCATTCATATCTGCACCTTTTGCCAAACCACCTGCAATCCAGACGACATTTAAATGTGACATTATCGATGCAGTTGCAGCATGCGGATTGGTCGCCTTAGAATCATTGACCCAAGAAATCTCATTGCTTTCAAAAACTTTTTCGATTCGGTGTCGGCCTGGGTGAAAATTAGCGATTGCACTTTGAATATCACTGTAAGAAACGCCGATACTTCTGGCAAGTCCTGCCGCGGCCATGGCATTGGAAACACTGTGAGGAAGCGTTGGAACAATGTCTGTAAGTGTGGCAATCATTGATGCCTCCTGAAAATCCGGCACAAAGGCTCGATCCACCAATAAGTTCTCTACAACTCCAATTTCTCCGGCTTCAGGTGTATTGAGAGAAAAAAATACCTTCTTACCAGCCCAAGATTGCGCACGTTTTACGATTTCACCGTCGTCAGCATTGAGAATTGCGATCTTGGCGCGATCGAGAATCAAGAGTTTGGCGCGAGCATAAGTATCAAAATTTCCATGCCAATCTAAATGGTCCGCCGCAATATTGAGAATCGCCACAGATTCAAAGCACGCCTGCTTTAACCAGTGAAGTTGAAATGATGAGAGTTCAAGAACTAAAATATCGAATTTTTCATGTGAAGTAACTGCATCGATAACGGTATCTCCAAGGTTTCCGCACGCTACCGCTTTAAGGCCTGCGCTTTGCAGCATCGCTGCCGTCAATTCAACTGTTGACGTTTTACCATTTGTGCCAGTCAGCGCCAACCATTTTTGGGTTGGTGAAATCTCACGTGAAATACACCACGCAATATCAATTTCATTTAAAATCTCAACGCCTGCATTCAATGCACCAACAATCAAGGGATGATCCTGGCGCCATCCGGGAGAAACTACGGCTCCATCAAAAATAGAAATATCTACAGCCTCTGGACTAACTACCGTAAAACCAAGCTCGTCGCTAGTTTTCTCGTCTATTACAACGACTTGAGCTCGGCGTTGGACCAAAGCCCGCGCCACGGCTTTACCTGTAACTCCAGCGCCTAGAATGACAATTTTTTTGTCAACATAACTTTCCATCATTGACGTTACTTAGCAACCCACTGCGCATAGAACAAGCCCAATCCGAGAGCAACGGAGAGTCCTGCGATAATCCAAAAGCGAATTACGATTGTTACTTCTCCCCAACCCAAAAGTTCGAAATGGTGTTGAAGCGGAGCCATTTTAAATACACGTTTGCCACCACTGATTTTAAAATATAGCCGTTGAATTACGACTGAGAGGGTAATGATGACAAATAAGCCCCCGAGCGGAATCAACAAAAGCTCCACGCGCAAAGTAGCTGCAAGTCCAGCCAGCGCACCACCAAGGGCTAGGGAGCCGGTATCTCCCATAAAAATCTTTGCTGGAGATGCGTTCCACCATAGAAAACCCGTGCACGATCCGGCAAAGGCGGCGGCTAAAACCGCTAGGTCCAACGGATCTCGAACTTGATAACAACCGGCCCCAGAATTTATTGCACAACCTTGGCCAAACTCCCAAACGCCAATGAGAATAAATGCAAGGAAAGTCATTGCTGCTGCACCGGTTGCAAGTCCATCTAGTCCATCGGTGAGATTTACCCCATTACTCGCAGACATGACCATCAGTACTATCCAAGCAATTGTAATAATCGGACCAAGGTAAAGCGCAGTTTCTCTGACTCCTGAAAGATACATTGAGATGGGGGTCAGAGACATTGAGTCTGCAAATCGAACTCCGAGGCTTGCAAAGATTGCGGCGACGGCGCCTTGGCCAAAAAGTTTTTGCCAACCCGAGAGGCCAATAGAGTTTTGACGCGAAACTTTTAACCAATCGTCGATGAAACCCAAAACTCCAAGGGCCATCACAAGGCTTAACACCAATATCGCTGAAATCGTCGGCGAATTCTGCGTGACTAAATGCGCAATTAAATATCCGGACAATGGCGCAGCAATGAGGATGACTCCGCCCATCGTTGGTGTTCCACGTTTGATGTGATGACTACTTGGACCGTCATTACGGATGATTTGGCCATACCCCTTAGCCGCAAGAATTCTAATAAGTACGCGGGTACCAAAAAGTGAGATAAGAAGTGCAATCGCCCCGGAAATTAAAATCTGTCTCATGGGGTTACTGCTTCGTGTTCAATCCAACGATTTTCAATCTCCTTGGCTAAAACTTCAAAACCTTCAGCGCGAGATGCCTTTACAAGTACGACGTCACCTGGTGCAATATGGTCGATAAATTGCTTGGCCTGTGCGATGCTGCCAATGTGGTGGAACTGCATGGGGCCATCGCCAACGCCATATTCAGGCGCATTAATAACGACCAAATGATCTATACCAATCGCTTGGGCTATGATGCCAATGTCACCGCTTGCAGTTGGGCCGCTTTCGCCAAGTTCATGCATTTTTCCAATAAAAGCCCACGACTCTCCACCGCGCTCTTGGGCAAAGAGAACAAGACTGCGCAAAGCTGCCTCCATTGACGCCGGATTAGCGTTATAGGCATCATTAATTAGTAAAAACCCACCAACCTCAACAAGCTCCATACGCCACCTACTGGAGATTTCAGCGGTAGATAAAGAACTTGCAATGAGTTCAATGGGCAAAGATAACGCCGTCCCAACAGCTGCAACAGCAAGGGCGTTAGCAACTTGGTGGGCACCAATTACTCGTAAACCAACGGCGTCACGTCCTGCTTTTGTTACGAGATCAAAGTGGGGGCGCCCTTCGCGAATTTCAACATCGGCGCCACGAATATCAATATTACTTTTTTCACCAAAAGTGAGAACTTCGCCCTTGTGCAACGTGGCCATTCCAGGAGTGAACTCATCATAAGTACCAAGAATAGCAATTCCCGTTTCCCCCAAGGATTGAATCAACTCACTTTTAGTTTTAGCAATCGCTTCTCGTGAGCCAAATTCACCAAGATGAGCAGTTCCAACAGTCAACACAACTCCAATATTTGGTCGTGCAATCTCACATAATCGCGCAATATCACCCATGTGCCGTGCACCCATTTCTAAAATACAAAAACGTGTGCGTTCGTCACACTCAAGTAAGGTGATGGGAACTCCCAAATCATTATTATAAGATTCAGGTGGCGCCACTGTTGGACCTACGGCTCCTAGCATATGAGCTAATAAATCCTTGGTACTTGTTTTTCCTTGAGAGCCCGTAATTCCAATCACTGTTAAATTTTTAAGTTGATTTCGGATGAATGCTGCGATGATGGAGATTGCTTCAATAACGTCTTTAACGACGATGCATGGTCCATCTATAACGTGAGTAGTTAAAGAAAACACTGAACCTAAACGATACGCTTGAGCGACAAAATCGTGACCATCTCGGTTTTCTCCTCTTAACGCTAAAAAGAAAGAACCAGGGGTAGCCAAACGAGAGTCGAAAACAGGAGCTTTGGAAATTAGTAAATCTTTATCGCAGTGAATATCTCCCCCAACAAGAAGTGCTATTTCTCCGGCAGTTAAAGTAATCATTTCTTGTTCTCAATTGCTCGAGCAAGCTCGATTCGATCATCAAATTCGAAAATGGTTCCAGCAATTTCCTGTCCCGTTTCATGTCCTTTACCCAAAACCAAAACAACATCGCCAGCCTTTGCGTAATTGACTGCGACTTGTATAGCAACGGCTCGGTCAGAGATAACCTGACTGGGCGCCTGAACATCAATATCTATAAGCATTTGCACAAGAATATCCTCTGGATTTTCACTGCGGGGGTTATCACTCGTGAAAATCGCGATATCAGCGCCTTCCTGTAAAGCCTGTCCCATAAGTGATCTCTTGGAAGCATCTCGATCTCCGCCACACCCTAAAACAGCAATGACATTGCCGTCGGCAATTTCATGTGCAACCTCTAACACTCGAACAATTGCGTCTGGGGAGTGCGCATAATCAACGAAAGCCATGAAGTTTTGACCAAGTTTGACCGATTCAAGGCGACCTGTTGCTCCGCATAACTGCGGCACAATTGATGCGATCTCGATGGGATCTACTCCGCTCTCAGTTGCAATTGCGATGGCCATTAATAAGTTGTCGTAGTTGAAGCCACCATGCAAAACCGACGTACTTTCAATAAGAATTCCACCGCTTCCTCGGATTGCAATCGATGCCCCACAATAATTCCTAACAATTGAAGCAAAGTGCCAACTCGCTAGTGCGCTCGTACGAGATAACCTCACAACCGGCAACTCGGTCATTTCGGCCAGTCGCGCACCATAAGGATCGTCAATATTGATTACGGCCAAATCGGCATATTCAAAAGTGAACAACTTTGCCTTTGTTAGGAAATACTCCTCCATCGAATTATGAAAATCGAGATGATCTTGTGAAAGATTAGTGAAACCCACAACCGCAAAGTGACTTCCTCGGATTCGCTCTAATGCTATGGAATGACTTGAAACTTCCATAATTAGACTTCGCATATGTCGCTCACGCATGACCGCAGAAATTGATTGAAGTTCGGCACTTTCAGGAGTTGTCCGTTTGCTCGTAAAAACATCACTTCCGATGCGTGTCTCAACGGTGCCAATGAGTCCACTTTCACGACCAGTCGCTTGCATAATCTGATGCAATAACGTCGTGACTGTTGTTTTTCCATTAGTACCTGTCACTCCGACACTATATAAATCCCGCATTGGTTCTGAATAAAACCAAGCACTCACTACTCCTGCTGCACGGCGAGGGTTCTCGCACGTGAGCACTGGAACTCCACTAATCAACTGGGCACCGGCTGCGTCCGTTAAAACCCCAACAGCGCCATTAGCGATTGCCTCTTGAGCAAACTTAGCGCCATGATATTTTTCACCTGGCAAGGCAATAAACAGATCTCCCGGTATGACATCGCGGCTCGACTGTGAAATTCCAAACACATTGATACCCTCAATGCCGCCAACGTTTGTGGCCGCCACAACAGCGGCAATATGTGAGAGCAGTTTTTTGGTTTCATTTATTGGTTTTAACATCTACAACCTTCTTTGCATTTAATTCTGCTTCCGTTAAAGCAACGGGTATAACTGTTGTTCCAGTCGGGGCAACATGACGACTTTGCAAAACAAATGACATGACTTTTTTGAAAACTGGGCCTCCAAGTGCTCCACCCCAATGCAAGCCCTGAGGACCCTGAATCGTCACACTTATGACATAGGCGGGTTTATCCGCTGGTGCAAAACCAATAAACGATGCGGTGTAACCTCGATAGCAACCGCAAGTGTCATCAATGCGCATTGCAGTTCCAGTTTTGCCAGCAACTCGGTAACCCGCAATCGCGGCAGTAGGCGCAGTGCCAGAAGTCGACACTACCGACTCCATCATTATTCGCATTGCTTGTGCAGTTTCAACGCTAATAACACGCTCGCTCGAGCGAGCCAGGGCTGGAGTGAAGTTTCCGCTTGAATCACTGGTTCCGGCAATTACAGTTGGCGAAACTCGAATCCCATCGTTGGCAATTGTCGAAAAAATACTTGTGGCTTGCATAGCGGTGAGTGAATAACCTTGACCAAATGCGACCGTTGGCGCAGTTGTTCCCGACCAATTTGCTACCTTTGGCAAAATACCTTTTGATTCACCAGATAAACCTGAACCTGTTTTTGTGCCTATGCCAAATTTTGCAAGATAATTATAAAGAGTTTGATTAGATAAAAGTTCTCCAATTTGTATTGCACCCGTATTACTTGACTCTGCTAGGACACCAGAAGCTGTTAGCCTCTGAGTAGGATGTTTTTCGTGATCATGGAAAACTTTTATTGATCGTTTAAGTGCATACGGTACGGTAAAAACAGTGTCCGCAGTGATCTTCTTTTCTTCTAGTGCCGCGGCTATCGTCATAACTTTTCCAGTAGAGCCAGGCTCATATACATCTTGTACTGAGGGATTGCGCATAGCAACAAGAGAAACTTTTGAAGTGTTGTTGGGATCAAAAGTTGGCGCCGTTGCATGCGCCAAAATCTCACCAGTTCTGGGATCCATGACGATTACGGTTCCACTGATTGCTCGAGACGATTTAACTACTTCTGAAATTGCTTGAGATGCCACCCATTGAATGTCACGATCGATTGTCAATCTCACCGAAGTACCCGGTTGCGCAGGAATAATCTCAGACTGCGATCCTGGGATTTCGACTCCATAACCATTGGCGTATAAGTATTTTCCGTTAACACCGGCAATGGATGAGTTCATGCTGAATTCAAGACCAGTTGCACCTTTACCCTCGTGATTTACGAAACCAACTAATGAAGCGACTAATTCCCCCGATGGATATTCACGAATGTAGCCACGTTCAGGAAGAAATCCATAAATTCGATCCGGACTCATTGCCGGAAATTGGGCATTAAAAGCAGTAATACTGGCACTGAGTTTTTGCCAAGTGGCAGGCTGGGCATTTTGTAGAACCATGCTCCATTTACGCTTGCCCGTGATGCTTGCGGTTACTTCAGAGACTGGCAGGCCAAGAATTGGAGCTACAAATTGCGCCGTTCGCGTCGGATTCAAAACTTGAGTTTGATCGACAACAATACTTATTGCCGCAACACTTCGCGCAAAAGCAGTGCCATTAATGTCGGTAATCGCGCCTCTCGGAGCAAGTAACGATCGAGTGTTCATCATCTCATTCACTGCACGGGCTTGATAATCACTCGCCTGAACTGCTTGAACTTGCACTAATCGCATGCTGAATAAGAACATTACAACGGCAATCACAAAGATAAGAATGCGAATACGGTTATGGGCAATAGAGAAATTACCCATTTCTTACGCTTTCAGTTTGGTCAGAGGGCTTATCTACATTCAAAAATATTGGCGCATCAGATAGTTTCATCCCAAGCGCAAGTGCCTTTTTTGAAAGTGACTCGGGTGAAGATTGTTGGTCAATCTCACGCGCAATTGCTTCGCGTTGATCACTAACCAACTTGGCTTGTAGCTTTAAGTGTGTAAGTACGAAGGCATCTTGTGCCAGAATCGTATTTATAAATAGAAGAAATAGGAGACCGCTTATTCCAACAAATGAGACAAAGATTGCAAAATATTTGCGATCGGCTTGCTTGCCCGCAGAAATATCGGGCAATAACTTAAGCGCCACTTTGGAGGAGTTTTGAACAATCAACTTGCGCGAACGACTTATTGTGGGAGCGAGCACCGCTAAAGCCATTAAGCAGCCACCCTTTCAATCGCACGAAGTCGTACTGACGCTGACCGCGAGTTTTCATCAACTTCTTGTGCGCTAGCTTTTTCACTTCCACGAATCACTAAGGAAAACTTGGCAGAAAGCTCTGGGAGTTCAATTGGAAGCTCTCTTGGTGTTTTTGATGTTGTTGCCGCCACAAAAAGCTCTTTTACAATTCGATCTTCGAGTGATTGAAATGACATAACAATGAGGCGGCCACCAACATGCAGAAGATTTAGTGCCGCAGGAAGTGCTCGAGTGATGGTGCCAAGTTCGTCATTGGTTTCAATGCGAAGCGCTTGAAATGTGCGTTTTGCGGGGTTTCCTCCAGTTCTCCTTGTAGCTGCTGGAATCGCATTTTTTACGAGCAACGCTAACTGTGCAGTTGAGTTAAGCGGTGCTTTTGCTCGTGCCTTGACAATCGATTCGACTACGCGCGTGGCAAATTTTTCTTCACCGTATTTACGCAAAATTCGAACTAGTTGACCGGGTTCGTAAGTATTTACAATTTCTGCAGCAGTCAGGGATTGAGTGCGATCCATGCGCATGTCTAGAGGTGCATCTTGGGAGTATGAGAAGCCACGATTTGTTTCATCTAATTGCATCGAAGAAACGCCAAGATCAAAAATCGCCCCCGATATTTTACTATACCCAAAGGAATTAACTACCTCTTCAATTTTGTCAAAGGTTGTATGAGTTGCATGAAATCGATTCGCAAATAAGGCAAGTCTTCGACTTGCTATTTCGAGTGCAGTGGCGTCGCGATCTATACCTACAACCTGAAGAGTTGGAAATTTTTCTAATAAGAGTTTCGCATGTCCACCCAGACCAAGTGTTGCATCGACAATGACTGGATTTGAGCTTATATCAACAACGCTAGAGAGGAGTTCAATACATCGATTTTGCATTACTGATACATGCACATTTTTATCAATCATATCTCCCCCTATTCCTCAAATTAATCTTGCTCAGTAATTAATTTCTTTCTTACTAAAGTGCATATTTCTTAAATTCTCATCTCTGGTCACCGCCGGCCGACGGATCAATTTAATATCGGCGCCGGGGAAGGGATGCCGATAGGTTCGAAAGGTCGGCGGTGGCCACAGATGAGAGTTAGTTAGAACAGGCCAGGAAAAACCTCCTCTGACACATCAGCAAAACTTTTTTCGCGATCAGTCAAATATTCATTCCATGAAGTTGCATCCCAAATTTCCACACGTGTATTTGCTCCAATCACGACACAATCTTTTTCAAGACCGGCATAGGTCCGAAGGTTTTGTGGAATTGTTATGCGCCCCTGTCGATCAGGAATTTCGTCATGGGCACCTGCAAACATCACACGGCTGTAATCACGTGCCGCTTTTGCAGTTACGGGTGCCTGTTTTAATGTCTGGGTTATCGTTTCAAATTCAATGGAAGGAAATACATAAAGACAACGCTCTTGACCTTTTGTCACCACCAGACCTGAAGCTAACTCTTCGCGAAATTTCGCCGGCATAATAAGGCGGCCCTTTTCATCAAGACGGGGTTCATAGGTGCCAAGAAACATTTCTCTGCGCCCCCTTCCCCAGGTTCGCTCACCGAGTGTGACATCGGCTTATTTCCCCACTTTACTCCATTTTCCTCCTTTTTACACCACTTTCTGTCATAAATATGGATTTTTCCTCCACGTGGCCCCACTGTCAGGGGATAAAAAATGGCCCCTCAAGGGGACCGATTTTTCTTGAAAAACTTTAAAATTTATTGGTTGTTGCGCTCATCCCAACGCTCTTCTAAGCGCGATCCCAGCGCTGAGCCTTTGCGAGCCCCCTTTACTCGTGGAGCTTGGCTGGTTAAGGAGGAGAGAATCGCAATAACTCCCACCAATGCGATGACAAAGCCAAGAACGCCTACCGGAGTTATCTTTGCGATCAGACCCCCAAACAGGGTTGCGACCCCAAGGAGAATAAGGCCTAAACCAACAACAACGCGATTTCCGCGCGGAAGTTTGGCATCTCCAGACAGGGCCGAGAACAGTTTCGGATCCTCGGTTAGAAGCGCTGCCTCCATCTCCTGGAGCATTCGCTTCTCATGATCGGATAGAGCCATACGACAACAATAGAAGGTTTTTGACGCAATCGCTACTTATATCTGATCCTCTCATCCATCCTCTTTGCCAGGTTTAATTAATCGGGCAGGGCGCACGCTTCCTGCACCAAAACGCGCTCTGGCACGATCTATTGCGCCATCGGCCTGACGCCAACCACTCTCTCGCTCCCCCAAGATCATCTGTTCGGGAGCCCCCGTACTTAAATTCTCTAAAGAAACCCCTACTAATCGCATGCGGGCACGATCTACATGCAAAGCCAGGTAAAGCTTTTTTACAACTTCATAGATTTCATGGGTTCCATCTATGGGAAGAGCCAAAGTTTTAGATCTATTGAGAGTAGAAAAATCGGCAAAGCGCACCTTGATTGAAATGGTCTTAGAGAATAAATCCTTATCGCGAAGCCTTGCCGATACTCGCTCGGTTAAGCGTAAAAATTCAGTCAAAATCTCGCTCGGATTATCTAAATCTTGGGCAAAAGTTTCGGCAGCGCTAATACTTTTTTCCGCATCGTGTGGTGTTACGTCTCGATAATCACGGCCCCATGCCAGCTCATATAAGGATGCGCCATTTGCCTGCCCTAATGCGCGGATCAATGTTGCAGGTGGCAAATGAGCAATGTCTTCAATAGTACGAAGGCCTAAGCGCTCTAGAGTTTGCGCCGTCTTTGGTCCTACTCCCCACATCGCTTGAATCGGCAGAGGGTGCAAGAAGGTAAGTATGCGATCGGCCGTAATTTCTAGCATCCCATTGGGTTTGCACGCTTCTGATGCTAGTTTTGCAATGAACTTTGATGGTGCAATACCGACTGAACACGTGATGCCCTCTTGTGCCTCGACCTTTGCGCGAATCTTTATCGCTATTTCTCTCGGTGAACCTATCAATCGCTGCACACCGCTAACATCTAAAAATGCTTCATCTAATGAGATGGGTTCAATCCATGGCGTAAAACTTTCAAAGATCTCCATGACGTGCGATGAGACCTCTTGATAGCGTGGCATATCGACAGGTAGAAAAATCGCGTGTGGCGCTAATCGCCTAGCCCGACTTACTGGCATTGCAGAATGGATTCCAAATTTGCGCGCCTCATAGTTGGCCGCCGAAACGACCCCGCGAGCGCCCATTCCAATGACAACGGCCTTGCCCTTTAACTCTGGGTTATCGTGCTCGGCAACGGATGCAAAGAATGCATCCATATCAACGTGAAGTATCGAGGCCGAACTCATATTGCCAGCGTACTTTCTTTCGCCCGCCAATTTTCATATGCCACACGTAAATCCCAGGCTCCCGTGGCATTAATTGAAATCCCACGCGCACCCGTACGACGGGTAATGCCTCGAACCAGTAGCAGGGATGATGAATACAGGGTGCTGGCGTAGTGGCTTTGCGCATCGCTAAAAAATGTCGAATCGCTGCAGCCATAGCCATCATCGAGAGTTAAGAAAATGACGCGTTTACCTGAACGCACTGGTGGAGTCTGCATCGCAACTTTAATACCTGCGACAAGAACGCTAGAGCGCGAGCGTGCCTCTAGTAACTGCGATGAACGCACTGCGCCGATGGCATTAAGAAATCCACCATAGAACTCGATTACATGGTGAGACATGTCGATGCCTAAACGTTCGACTTCGTGGCGCACACTTTCGGCAGGGCTCATATCGGGAAGCCCGCTAGTAATCAGGGCAGGGGGAGCAAAAGCTAAATTCATCTGCGCACCAGAGATAGTTTTATTCGGCGAGCGTTGCAAGTCAGATAGATGCAGTAAGAGATCTCGACGATTGACATCACTATGCAAACGATCAAAGGCGCCGGTAAGGATTGCACTTTCTGTAACCGGCGCACTACTACCGGAGCGATGCACAAAGTCTGCTAAATCGGTATATGGGCGACCAGCAATGATTGATGCGATCTCTCCATCACTAATCTGTGAAATAGTCGATAGCGCAATGCGAATCGCAGTGCCCGCTTCCTCAACACGATAGAGCGAATCCGATTCATTAATATCTAGCGGGGCAATAGTGATTGACATCTGTCGTGCCTCATCGACGATTAAACGTTTGGGGTACATGCCTGGCTCGTGCGTAAGAACCCCCGCCAAAAAAGCTGCAGGGTAATGCGTCTTTAACCAAGCCGATTGATATGTCGGCATTGCAAAAGCGGCGGCATGCGCCTTGCAAAAACCAAAGGAGGCAAAAGCGCGCAAAAGTTCCCAAATTTCATTAACGATGGGCAACTCGTATCCACGCGATAGTGCGGTAGGAAAAAACCAGTCACAGACCTCTTGTGCACCCGCCTTATCCCCTAATGCACGGCGCTTTTCATCGGCACTTGCCAGAGAAGCGCCTGTCATCGCAGCGATGATATGGATTACTTGTTCGTGAAAGACAACAACGCCTTGCGTATCGCGCAAAATTTCGTAGAGGTCGGGGTGAATAACCTTCGGTCTGCTCCACCCGTGACGCGCCTTTAAAAAGGGCGAAATCATGTCGCCCTTAACGGGTCCTGGACGAAAGAGTGAGATATCGATAATTAAATCGGTAAATGTTTTAGGTTGGAGTTTGCCAACAAGTTCGCGCTGGCCCGGGCTTTCGATTTGGAAGATTCCGAGAGTGCGCGTTGATTGAATGAGTTGATAGGTCTGATCATCATCTAGAGGTACGGCATCGATATCAATCTTTGTATCGTGCACACGTTCGATTTCAGTAAGCGCATATGAAATCGCCGACTGCATACGCACACCTAAGACATCGAGCTTTAAAAGACCAATCGCCTCGACATCATCTTTATCAAAGACCACCATGGGATACCCACTAGCACTGGCCATCAACGGTGTGCGATCTAATAAACCACCATCAGATAAAACTATGGCGCATGGATGCATCGCTAAATGACGAGGCAGGCCATCTAAACGCTCGGCAAGGGCGATTGTCATCGCCGTTAAAGGGGCAGATATATTGAGAGATTTGAGTTCGGGTAGGTTTTTTAGAGCACTGGATATATTGCGCGCACGAACATGGGGCATTGATTTAGCTAATAGGTCAATCTCCATCGCAGGCAGACCAAGGGCCGCACCGGCATCGCGTATGGCATGTCTGGCGCGATATGTATCGACCATTGCAACAGTTGCACAACGCGACTGATTGTTAGGGGTATCCCAACCGGTATCGCCGTAGCGTTTAAAAATCATGTCATAGATTTCAAGGCGACGGTGTGATTCAACGTCGATATCGATATCAGGTAAGGCTCGGCGAAGCGGTGAACAAAAACGCTCCATTAATAGTCCGTGAGCCATCGGTTCGACTCCAGAGATTGCAAGTAAGTGACAGATCAGTGAGCCCGCACCACTGCCACGTGCGGCCACGCGTATACCGGCGTTGCGTGCCATGTCGCAGATATCGGCGACAGTTAGAAAATAGGATTCAAAACCGAGCGTTGCAACCGTTGATAGTTCGTCATCAAGGCGCGCACGCGCACGCTTAATCGCACCACTATCGCTATAGCGCCGGTTAATACCGGCCTCGCTACGAGCACGCAAAAGCATTCGCATCTCATGCGCCGACTGCGCACCAACAACATGAGGTTCGGGTAGATACGCGCCCCCAAGTCCAATATCGCGTGCAGATGATAATAAAGAGCGTTCGGCCCACGCTCTGGTTGTTGCAAGAAGTTGGCGCGGTGTGCGCTCTCCGGCTGCGCGCGCAATTTCACCAGCTAATAAACTCATCTCATCAGCGGATTTTAAAAAACCTTCAGCGTTGCGACGCTCGACATGGCGAGGATGCAATGGAACTAACTGACGTGCGCAATCTAAGACATCGCCCACCGGCCCATCGCTGCGATCGCGCATGCGAACAGCGTTTGTAAAAACTGCATCAATGTCATGGTCACGGGCAAAAATCAGCGACCTCGCAGCGTGTGATGTAGACCGAGGGCCTTTACCAGCAACTAGATGGGAAACACATTCGATTGCATTGCTAGCAAATAAATCGCGCGTTGTATTGAATGCAGCAAAGGCGGCATCGATACGGTTATCGGTGAGCAATGCGCCAACGGGTGATTCGGGGCCATGGAGAGCGTAGAGATTTGAACTGTAATGGCTAAAGCGCTGTAAGAACTCTAGATTCAGAATTGGGTTACGGTTATCGGAAACCATTGTGAGTGAAGTTAACAATCTACACAACGCGCGCCACCCACCATCGCTATGGGCCAGTAACGTGATGCGACCCTTTATCTTGCCCATATCAATACCTAGATTGACTCCGATAATTGGTGCAATGCCATACTCAACACAGCTTTGGGCAAAGCGAACCGCGCCAGCTAAACCATCTCGATCGGTGAGCGCCAGAGCTGGCATTTCAAACTGCGCTGCGCGCGCAACCAAATCATGGGGCTGTGTCGTGCCATATTTAAGTGAGTAGGCACTTGCAACATTGAGATGAATAAAGCTCATATCGATCTAATAATCCATTGCCCGCTGAGTTCATCACGTTCGAGTTCAAAAGTTGTTACCGCTCCAATCGGGGCGGCCTCAACGCGCCACACTGCACGGGCGGCATCATCGGGGCGATACTTTCCATCGCTAATACGATTCCACCAACCCCCTGCCTCACACCACCTAGATAAAACGGCATGAATACGAAAACGTCTGCCTTTAAAAGTAAATTCAATAGGGGTCATTGCGCCATCGATGGTGACATCGTGGGCGGGTTTAATCTCTGGCATGGGTAAGGGGTGCTCCTTGGGGCTGTGGATTTTCGAACAGGTGTTCGAAAAATAGCCCCTTGGGCTGACAGATGGCAAGCGGCCTGGCGTGTCGGAGTAATTACCTCCTAAAAATATGAGATTGATAGCCGGCAAGAAGTAACATCACAATGGGAAAGCCCATGGCAAGCGGCAGCGAGGTAACTTGAGCTATTGCTCCTGTAACTGATGGGCCAATGAAGTAGCCCGCTAGACCGATAACACCAACGCGGGCGATAGCAACCGATGATGCAATGCCCGAAACTTGCGAGGCGGCCACAATGTAGGCCGGAAACATCGGGCCGATTCCAACTCCTGCACATGCAAATCCTGCATTAATAACAATAAGAGCTACCAAGGGGTGTGAACTAGATAAAGGAACCCCTATTGCAATGCCTAAACCAAAGCCGGCACCACCCACATAACCCCCAAGCAATACTGTTTTTCTAGGACCGAAATAATCAAGAACCCTATCTCCAAGAAAGCGTGATGTGATCATTGCAAGTGAGAAAGTTGCAAATGCAGATGCGTTAACACCAACTCCAAAGCCCATGTCATCACGCAATAAAATTGCACCCCAATCACTTGCTGCGCCTTCTGCAATTAAACCACCTAATAATCCGATACCCATTGCCCATAAAGGCAGAACACTTTTACTAAAAAATGGAATCTTAACTTGAGTCTCTTCCTCGCCTCCGCTGTGATCATCTAAATGGGCAGGCAACAACGATCGAACTGAAGGAATAAAAAAGAAAAAACATACAATTCCGACACCAACTAAATTATCTCGGGGTGAAACGTGTTTAGCTATTGCACCGCCAAAGACCGTTGTTACAAATGCTCCCGAACTCCACAGCGCATGAAATGAAGACATAACTCGTTTGCCTAAAAGTTTTTCGATGACTACCGCTTGAGTATTTGAAGAGATATCCATGCTCGAATAACCCAGACCCATGACAAAGAGACCGGCAATTAACATTATAGGAGAAGTGGCAAACCCCATGAGAATCAAACCAATCGGCATAATGACTACCGCAACTCTAATTACCGCTTTGGTCCCGTAAGTGTGAATTAAACGACCTGAGAGTTGGGCACCAATGAGGGCACCAACAGTGCTAGATATTAAAATCAATCCAAGTTGGCCGTTATTTAGACCATTCACATCGCGAATCTCAGGAATACGCGCAACCCATGCCATTGATACAACACCCATTAAGAAAAACATCGCAAGAAGGCCAATTTGAGCCCGCTTGGCAGTGGCAAGTAAATCATTTCCCATAAGAGTGGCAACGATAACTGACAAGTGATTATAAGTCTGTTTACATATCTACATGTTCTTTTCCTTTTGGCCACATAAAGCGGAGTTTTCAAGGGTCCCGAAAGATTTGGCCGCAGATCTGATTTCAGGATTAACGGTCGCTATTGTGGCCCTGCCATTGGCCATTGGTTTCGGTATTACCTCGGGAATCTCGGCAGCCGCAGGTTTAACAACGGCAATCATCGCAGGATTTCTAGCAGCTCTTTTTGGTGGATCTAAATACCAAGTCAGCGGACCAACGGGCGCAATGACGGTGATTTTGATTCCCGTAGTGGCAAAATTTGGAATTGCAGCGATTCCCGCATTGGGAATAATGTCGGGTGTTCTTGTCATATTGATGGCGATAAAAGTTTTATTGTCGCTTGGAACACTTTGTCTGATGCAATGAGAATAGGTTTAAATTTTACATCCCTGCAAGTTTTGTAGCTTTGAGTCTTGTAACCATAATTGTCAGTGCTTTTTCAATTGATATCGCAAAAATCGGCGCAATTCCTCGCACGATAGGTACTATGCAATCAGTTAACTTCTCCAATGTTGTCTCACTTCTTTGGCCAGCCGTTGAGATTGCCCTCCTTGTCGCCATCGAATCACTACTCTCAGCGCGCGTTAGTCAAATTCCGATGGCCGTGGTTGCAGGACTTTTGCTTGGCACGAGTTACCGAATATTTAATCCAACTTCCATAATAGAATCACTGCGAACTACGAAATCTGAAGCTATTACCATCATTTTTACCGCGATATCTAGTGTGGTAATTGACTTGATTTGGGGAATCGCTATCGGAATCACGCTTCATGTATTCCTTGAAAAGATCAAAAAACGCACTTCAAAGGCTTAAACATTTCAACACTTTTCCAATAAGCCTTTTGCAAGATAGAATCCCTGTCATCATTGAAAACCACTCACCAAGGAGCTCTCGTGGAAAACATCACCGCTTTCAATAATCACCTGCCTGTCAAAGTTCGCTTTGGAGAAGGAATTGCCGAAACACTTCCGGCTGTTATTGCTGAGCTAGGTGCGAGCAAAGTCTTCTTGATGGTCGATAAAGATATTGAAAAATTTAATCCAGCGGCAAAAAAGCTCATCGAGCAAATGAAAAACGCTTCTGGCATGTCAGTAACAGTCTTTGAAAAGCCCGCAGGTGAACCAACAATTCACATGGTTAATGATTCAATCGCGGCTCTTAAGAACGCAGGCTCTGACGTTGTTGTGGCACTCGGTGGAGGATCTATTATTGACACCGCAAAAGCTGCGCGTTTATGCGCGCAACTTAACTGCACTTTCGAAGAATTCCAATCCAAACCACCTGTGTATCCAACGGCGACGCTGCCACTTATTGCACTTCCGACTTCGGCAGGTACGGGCTCTGAAGTATCTGGTGGCTCAGTAATCTCTGACCCTGATGCCGGCCGCAAGGCAGGAATTGCTAATGCAAACTTACGCGCACAAGTTGCACTTGTAGATCCAGTACTCACGTACTCGATGCCACCATCAATGACGGCTAATACTGGGATCGATGCACTGGCACAAGCAATCGCAGGAATCATTGCCAAGTGCAGCACTCCTATTGGGGATGCGATCGGTTATGAAGCTGTTCGCATGATGACCCCGGCACTCGTTGCCGCATTTAAAGATGGAAACGATAAAAATGCTCGCGCAGGGATGTCGGCTGGAAGCATGATGGCTGGATTAACGATGAATATTTCAGACTGTACCGCCGAGCACTCTTTGGGCCAAGCAATTGGAGGACTCAAGCACGTCCCACACGGCTTAACTATCGGTTTAGTTTTAGTTGAAACCCTTACCCGCGAGGCAACAATTGTTCCGCAAAAAATGGAGCGCGTTGCCGATGCAATGGGAGTACCTCAAAATGGAACACATGATGGTTCTCGATGCATTAATGCAGTTCGAAAGATTTTAGCCGAACTTGAATTTCCAGTGCTCTCATCACTCGGGATTACCGAAGGTGACATCGACGAGTTAGCAGAGATTGCATTGAAAGACTACTTTATTACGCAAGCACCAAAGCCTTGGAGCAAAGCGGAAGTTGTCGATGCTTTCATGTCAGCGCTTAAACTAGAAAGCCGAGTTGCTTAAATAGTGGAAGATGTTTTTACTAACCCTTCAGTTATTCGGGTCAGGGCGCTTCTGAAGGAGTTTGGTTGTTCTGGCGAGGTTACGATTCTTTCAGACTCTGCCCGAACAGCCCTTGATGCTGCTAACGCATTGAACATCGAAGTTGGGCAAGTAGCATCATCAATCGTATTTAAACTGCCAAACGATAATCCGCTTTTAGTAATCACTAGCGGCCGCCATCGCGTCAATACGCAGCTTGTTGCAGAGAATCTTGGTGTAGAAAAACTTCATCGAGCTGACGCCGATTTTGTAAAGAACGCTTCAGGTTTTTCAATCGGCGGTGTGAGTCCTGTTGGGTGGGTAAATCAACCTGAGATCACATTAATCGACGAAGCTCTCAATGCTTATAAAACTGTGTGGGCCGCGGCTGGCCACCCACACTCGGTCTATCCAACAACTTTCAGTGAATTAGTTCGAATCACTGGTGCTAGGCCAATGGTCATTGGTGACTAAATACATTGGAATCGAAGATTTCCCGCAACCAACTAAATCCCTCCT
>JANYCW010000046.1 GCA_025360085.1 Actinomycetes bacterium | reverse complement strand
TCGGGATCTGGAATCGAAGCTATCTCGTTTGCAACTGGTAGCTCATTCACAGTGAGTGGTGGCAATGTAACTCTGACAGCGCAATGGAACGTCGCACTTAATTCAACTGTGACATTTAATGCCAATGAGGGCGTCGGCGCTGATTACACACAGTCAACGAATACAACAACCAAGCTCATTCCAAATACATTTACGCGAACCGGATATACATTCGGTGGTTGGGCGACTTCAACGGCTTTAGATGCCCCCATCTCATACCCTAATGAGGCTAACTACGCCTTTACCTCTAACGCAACTCTCTTTGCGATTTGGAATCCAGGTACTCGTCGCACGATTACTTACACCCTTGCAGCCGGCACAGGAACACTTCCTGTTCAACCATCAATCTCGGAGGGTCTACGTTTCGTTGTCGCTGATGGAACGGGCTTGGCCAAAGTTGGCTTTACTTTTAGCGATTGGAGCGATGGAAAGATAAGTTATGCCCCAGGATCAACTTATCTGGTTGGTAAGGACAACATCACTTTGACGGCGCAGTGGACACAGGCAGGAAGTCGAAGCGTTGATTATGTTCTTGCCGGAGGTACCGGAAATATTCCAACGCAGGCAGATGTTGTTGAAGGTTTGAGTTTTACAGTTGCATCCAAACCAAATCTGCGACCTGGATTCACGTTTATCACCTGGTCAGATGGAATAAGTAGTTATCTCCCAGGGTCTACCTATGTAATTGGCCGCGAGGCTGTAACTTTGACGGCAATTTGGTCACGCAACATAACTCACACAGTTACTTACATCATTGGAAGTACAACTGTAGGTATTACAAATCCAGTCGTTGGCGGAACGGGTCCAACACCAATTCAAGAAGATGTTCCTGAGGGTGCCAGCTTTATTGTGGCCGGCAATGATGGCTTTACCCGAGCAGGATTCTCCTTTAGCAAGTGGAGTGATGGAACTGCAACATTTGATGTGGGATCTGCTTACACCATGGGTGCAAATAACGTCGTGTTAACTGCCCTCTGGACGGTTAATCCAACGAGGACAGTTACCTATGATTTGGCTGGCGGAGTTGGTCCTCTTCCAACACAGACTCCAGTCATTCAGGGATTGACGTTTAGAACTGCACTGAGCACAGGCATTACTAAAGAGGGCTTCACTTTCAGTAACTGGACAAATGGATCGGTCAATTACGCTGCGAATGCGAGCTACACGGCATCGACTACAAATATTGTTTTAACCGCTGTTTGGGTTCAAGTGGTAAGCCGAACTGTTACTTACAACTTAGCTAATGGAGTTGGAACATTGCCAACTCAAGCAAACGTGGTCGTGGGAGAGAGCTTTACCGTTGCAGATGACGCCGGAATTACTCGTGCTGGATTTGCCTTTACGTCATGGAGCGACGGAACTCGCACATATTTACCTGGTGCCACCTATAGCGTTGATACGAGCAATGTAACTCTTACTGCCGTCTGGACCCAAGTTGTTCTACGCACAATTACCTTTAACCTCGGCGGAGGAAGCGGAACTGTACCTAAGCAGAGTTCAGTTGCATCGGGCACCGAGATTACGCTTGCAGATAATGCGGGAATTACTCGTAATGGATTTACATTTAGTAGTTGGAGCGATGGCACGACTAACTTTGCTCCTGAAGCGTCGTATGCCGTCGGAAATTCAAACGTCACATTCACCGTCATCTGGAGCCAGGCTCCAACTCGCACGATTCGATATGCATTAAATAGCGGTGTTGGAACAACTCCTACAGAATCGCCGTTGCCAGCAGGAGCGAAGTTCACGGTTGCCGATGATGCCGGTATAACAAGAAATGGATTTACGTTTAGTACCTGGACTGATGGAGCCAATACGTTCCAACCAGGTACTACTTATACGGTGGCAAACTCAAACATAGTCTTGTCTGCAGTGTGGACGCCTGCTATAACACGTACTATCACCTATGCACTTGGTGTCGGTGGTGTTGGAAATGTACCAATTCAAGCCGCGTTACAAACTGGTGCAACTTTTACGGTAGCTGTGGCTGAAACGATTAGCAGAAGTGGATTTGCCTTTGCTGGCTGGTCAGATGGAGCCGACGTACTTCAGCCTGGCTCTACCTATACGGTGGGTACTTCTAATATTGTCTTTACTGCTCAATGGGCATCAACAGTAACCCGCACCGTTACCTACCTCCTCAGTGGTGCAACAGGAACTAAACCAGGTCAGTCACCAGTTGCAGTAGGAGCAACATTTACTGTCGCCGCTAGTACAGGAATAACTAAGACCGGTTCGAGCTTTGGAGGTTGGACTGATGGAACCAAACTCTATCTACCTGGTGATAAATACACCGTTGGCTCCAGTGATATTACTTTGACAGCTACGTGGATAGCTGCCGTTGCTCGGACTGTCACGTACTCCTTAAACGGAGGTAGCGGGACTCTTCCAGCGCAGTTCTCCTTGGCAGAAGGATTTACATTCGCACTTGCACCAAGTCTTGGATTGACTAAGGCTGGATTCACTTTCAGTTCGTGGAAAATTGGAACTGCTAACTACCTATCGGGCTCGAGATTCAAAGTGGGTTCAACCGATGTACTCGTGGAAGCTGTCTGGGTAGCCAAGAAGTAGATCAACCAAAGGTAAGTAGACTGCCTGTATGGAGTTTAAAACAATAATCGAGCCTTTCAGAATTCATTCTGTGGCATCGATCGCTATGACAACTGAATCTGAGCGCTCAGAATTTATTGAAGAGGTTGGCTACAACTTATTCTCACTTCACTCCGATAATGTACTCATTGATCTACTGACCGATTCTGGTACGGGAGCAATGAGTCGCAATCAATGGGCCGCGATTCAACGGGGAGATGAGTCCTATGCCGGATCACCTTCGTGGTTAAACTTTAAGGCGGCGGTGCAGAATCTTTTCCCATTTACTCACATCATTCCGACACATCAAGGTCGCGCAGCCGAAAAAATCCTCTTTACCGCAATCGGGGGAGCGGGAAAAGTTATTCCTAGCAATACTCACTTTGATACAACGCGCGCCAATATTGAATACTCTCAGGCCGAAGCCGTCGATTTGGTTATAGCAGAGGGAAAAGATCCGGCGAATCTGCATCCATTCAAAGGAAATATGGATCTGGTTGCGTTAGAACAATTGATTAAAAATACTGGGGTTGAAAATATCCCCGTAGTAATGATGACAATTACCAATAACTCTGGGGGAGGTCAGCCCGTCTCTCTTGAAAACCTTCACGCGGTGAGCGCTATCTGTAAAAAATACTCAATACCATTCTTCTTAGATGCTTGTCGCTTTGCTGAAAATGCCTGGTTTATTCGAGAACGCGAAGCAGGCCAATCGAGGCGCGAAGTTATCGATATCGTTCGGGAGATCGCACGTTTGGCCGATGGCATGACAATGAGTGCAAAAAAAGACCCCCTTGGAAATATTGGTGGTTGGCTTGCCCTCAATGACGATGGTTTAGCCGCAATCTGCCGGAACCTCCTAATTTTAACCGAGGGCTTTCCTACCTATGGCGGCCTTGCTGGGCGTGACTTAGAGGCCCTTGCAGTGGGTTTGACCGAAGTTGTCTCTCATGACTATTTAAGGTATCGAATTCAATCAACGGCATATCTAGGAAATGCCCTACACGAAATGGGAATACCCGTGGTACTTCCTATCGGTGGGCATGCCGTTTATATCGATGCTAAAGCCTTGCTGCCACATATCCCTGCTCTGCAATATCCCGGTCAAGGGCTGGCCATTGAACTCTACAAAGCCGGGGGAATCAGAGGCTGCGAAATTGGATCCGTCATGTTTGGTCGAAAGCCCGACGGAAGTGAAGTACCTGCGGCGATGGAGTTAGTCCGCCTTGCGATTCCGCGTCGAACCTACACACAAAGTCATATCGATTACGTTATTGAAGTCTGCGCCGAAGTTTTAAAACGCGCTCCATCACTCACTGGCTACTCAATAATTAAAGAGCCCCCATCCCTTCGGCACTTCACATCTGAATTCGCACCGATTTAAGAAGGTTTCATCTCGATAAGCGTTAATATATGCCTATTCAAGGCATATTCAAGGCATATTCAAGTCAGGAGTTATTGATGCTCAATCAGGAAAAACTACTTCTACATATGGCGTGGGCCAATCAATATGTTCTTGGAAAACTGGGCGAGCTAACAGAGCAAGATTGGAAACTCCAACTCACCGAAGATGATTGGTCGATACAAGAGTTAGCCAATCATATTGTTTTAGCATCTGGGGGATATGCCAAAAGAACCTCGGGGCATTCAGTTTCAACTGGTCTGGAGCAGGAGATGGCCATTCCGCTTGAAAAACTGAAAGAGTACTGCGCCGCCGCTGATGAGATTTTGCGCGAGCAGTCACATACATCAGATGGGATTATTACTCTGCATCACGAAGGTAAAACAATTGAACGCTCCCGTTCGACCATAATTTCACAGTCAATTCATCACGCAACCGAACACCGTGCTCAGATTTCCGACACGTTAAAAGTTCATGGAATTCGGATTCTAGATTTGGATGAGATTGATCTATGGGCATTTTCCGATATTGCTGGAGAGATTAATACAGTCGATGGTTAGGTCATTTTTTGCAGCCTGATCAACCCAGGGAAGAGTTCATTAGTACGCAACACCTTGAACTCCATCACATAAGCGTCGATGAACTAGTTTCAATTTATGAAACACCTGAAGCGCCTTGGGTTTATGAAGGTAAAGACTTTACAAATCCCTTTCGAGTCCTCAAGGATGATTCTGGGCCACTTGCTTGGAGAGTGCCACAAGTTAAAGTTGATCGCTCAATTAATAAATGGTTTGTGAGATGGATTGTTTTGAAATCGACGAATGAGATTATTGGGAGTACAAGTTTTCATGGTGCACCTAATGACAAAGGAATGATTGAGATTGGCCTTGGAATCGACCGAAAATTTCAAGGGCTTGGATTTGGTTTTGAAACTTTGCTTGGAATGTGGAGTTGGGTCTGCGAACAAGAGGGAGTAGAAACTTTACGTTATACAGTTTCATCGGAAAACACCGCCTCGATTGCCTTGATTAACAAATTTGGTTTTAAGCATGTCGGCCAGCAGATCGACGACGAGGATGGGCCGGAAGAGATGTATGAACTCAGCGTCGCAGATTTCAAAGCCTTTCTATGTGCTTAAAAGTGGACCGTACTGGGATCGAACCAGTGACCCCCACAATGTCAATGTGGTGCTCTACCGCTGAGCCAACGATCCGTGCTATTGCAAAATTATACCTTACGAATTTCACGCTTATTCGCGCCCGAAATCATCCTCGATTCGTTCGATATCATCTTCACCAAAGTATGTACCAGTTTGAACTTCAATGAAGATTACGTCATTGTGGCCAATATTTTCGATGCGGTGTAAATCACCAATCGCAATATCTAAGCTATCGCCGGCGCGCACATTTGATTGAACACCGTTAAGCGTTACCTTCGCCGTTCCAGCAACCAAAAACCAGTGCTCTGCACGCTTTTCGTGGCGTTGGTAGGAAAGGCGTTTGTGCGGATAGACCCAGATGCATTTGACTTTATATGCCTCGGATTCATGGAGAATTTCATAACGCCCCCAAGGCCGCGACGATTCACTCATGGCGCTCACCCTTCCACAAGCTCCTCACGTACACATGGAGGTCCGGACGGGATTTGAACCCGTGTAGAGGGATTTGCAGTCCCTTGCCTCGCCTCTCGGCCACCGGACCAGTAACAAATCGCCGAGGCGACTGATGGAGAGCGGACGACCGGGTTCGAACCGGCGACCTGAACCTTGGCAAGGTTCCGCGCTACCAACTGCGCTACGTCCGCGAGAGGGCAAAATCTATCGTAGGAAGGCCATAAGCGCCAAAATGAGAGGCGAAAAGATAGCGTTGCACTTGTGAATCAGAGCGAGGCTTTATTTTGGATGAGCGGTCGTTTGGCGACCGAATTGCAGGAGATTTCAAGGGATCCAGAATGCTTATCCGACGGCGCTTTCTGGGCCGTGTCAACCACCTTTGAAGGAGGCTTTCTAGCGGCGCGTTTTGCACATGTTGTTGACGCAGAGTTTCCATCAACGGAATGGGAGAAAAACGTCGGAGGTTGGATTTTATCGCGAAGTGAAAACAGTTATATGGATTATGTGAAATTGATTCAGCGCCAGATAGCGCAAGGGTGGGTATATCAAGTAAATGCCTGTCGCCAACTTTCAACTCCCATCGATCCTGATCGCACACTTCAAGGTTTATTTACCCAAATTCTCATTAATAATCCCGCGCCGTGGGCCTCGTATATGCAGATTCCTGGATTAAATATTGCGTCGGCATCACCAGAATTATTTTTAAAACGAAGCGGTAATCGTGTGAGAACGTCTCCGATTAAAGGGACCCAACTTCCGGGGCAGCAACACTTTGGCGCAAAAGACATTGCAGAAAATGTCATGATTGTAGATTTAATGCGCAATGATTTCGGAAGCATTTGTCAGAGCGGCTCGATTTGCGTTCCGCGGTTATTGGCAGCTGAACCGCATCCCGGATTAGTTCATCTGGTCTCTGATATTGAGGGCGAACTACTAAAAAATATTTCCTGGAGCGAGATCCTTTCATCGTTGCACCCTCCGGGATCTGTTAGTGGTGCACCTAAATCATCGGCTATTTCAGTCATAACCGAGAATGAATCGCCTCGCGGGCCATACTGTGGCGCCCTCGGTTGGGTTCAGGCAGATCAGTGCGAACTATCAGTTGCAATAAGAATCTTTTGGAAAGATGATGCATTGCGCTTTGGGACTGGTGCTGGCATAACGTGGGGGAGTGATCCAAAAAATGAGTGGGAAGAGACGCAGTTGAAAGCGCGTCGACTCATTTCAATTGCCGGTGGGCAGTTACCATGAAAATCATATTTGATGGATTGCTCGTTGATGTAGAAGGCACTGCTTGCACACCCACGGGGTGGCTGATTGGCCGTGGAATTTTTGAAACTTTACGCAGTGAAAAAGGATTGCCCTATGCATTTCACCGACATATGCAGAGGGCCTATATAAGTGCGAAAACTCTGGGATTAAAACTTCCAGAAATATCGCTTATTCGCGCCGCCGTTGATGAGTTAATAACTGCCGAACCTCAAACTATTGGCCATGTGCGAATCTCTTTTGATGTGAGCGGACACTGGGTGGTTGCACATCTTGCCTACCAGAGCCTTGATTCATCGGCCAAAGTTCGCCGCCACCCCGATGCAATCGATAATGGTGGTGAATCGATAAAGAGTTATCCATATGAGCACCGCTTGGCGATTTTGAAAGAGGCTCAATTACTCGGTTTTGACGAAGCAATTGTCTACAACAGCAAAGGCAATATCTGTGAAGGCGCAGTGACAAACCTCATCGTTAACATTGATGGGAGATGGATAACGCCGCCGATTGAGGATGGGGTTTTACCTGGAATCATGCGTGAGCTTGTAATTGCAAACTGCGATGTAAAGATTGCCTCATTTGCATTGGCGCGAATCGGTGATATCACATCGGCAATTTTACTTAGCTCCCTTCGCATTGCACAGTCGATAGATTCAATTGATGGAGGCCAACTTTCTTCGTCGGCAGCTATGCGCGCTCAAATTCACGCCATGGCTCAAGATCATTGGGTAGACTAAATACATGTCCATGATTGAAATCACCTTAAATGGCAGAGTTCGAGCAATCGAGGCAGATCAGCGTCCGACTCACCTCTTTGTAGAGGAAAGAGAGATTGTCGTCGCCCGAATCAATGGTGTCCTCAAAGATCTCTGGAGCCAGTTACATGAAGGCGATAACGTTGAAGGTATTTCAATCTCATCTCCTGAGGGTCTGGCCGTTCTTCGCCACTCGGCTGCGCACGTAATGGCCCAAGCTGTACAAGAAATCTATGCTGATACGCGCCTTGGAATTGGCCCACCGATTAAAGATGGTTTTTACTATGACTTTGACCCGACCAATAATTTTAATCCCGATGATTTAGTAAAAATAGAGAGCGCAATGCGCAGAATTATCAAAGAGGGACAGCGCTTTAGGCCTCGCGTGATCACTGAGAACGATGCTTTGAAAGAGCTTGCGCATGAGCCCTATAAGTGCGAGCTCATTGGCATAAAAGGAGTTGTAGGGGAGGATGCTGGCGTTGAAGTCGGCGGCAGTGAACTCACGATCTATGACAACCTAGGTCGAGATGGAAATCCAGTGTGGAGCGATCTTTGCAGAGGCCCTCATCTGCCAACGACAAAACATATTCCAGCTTTTAAATTGATGCGCACCGCTGCCGCCTATTGGTTAGGCTCCGAAAAAAATCCTATGTTGCAGCGTATTTACGGCACCGCTTGGCCATCTCAGGATGAGCTCAATTCTTATTTAGAGTATTTAGCCCAAGCCGAAAAGCGCGATCATCGACGCTTGGGCACCGAACTTGACCTTTTTTCTTTTCCCGAGGAGATTGGCTCTGGACTTGCAGTCTTTCACCCTAAGGGCGGAATCATTCGACGGGCGATGGAGGATTATTCGCGTAAGCGCCACGAAGAAGAGGGATATGAATTTGTTTACTCACCGCACCTAACAAAGGCCGCGCTCTTTGAAACGTCGGGCCACTTGCAATGGTATGCCGAAGGTATGTACCCGCCTATGATATTAGATGAAGAGTTACATGCAGATGGCACAGTAAAGCGCGCAGGTCAGCAGTACTACATGAAGCCAATGAACTGTCCCTTCCACAATTTAATTTTTCGCTCTCGAGGCCGTTCGTATCGCGAACTTCCGCTTCGTTTATTTGAATTTGGAACGGTCTATCGTTATGAAAAATCCGGTGTCTTGCATGGAATCACACGTGCGCGTGGCTTTACTCAAGATGATGCGCATATTTACTGCACAAAAGAGCAGATGGTGGGCGAGCTGGATTCGCTTCTGACTTTCGTTCTTAATCTATTAAGAGATTATGGGCTCAACGATTTCTACCTTGAGCTCTCTACCCGCAACCCTGAAAAATCAGTGGGAGAAGAGAGTGATTGGATTGAAGCAACGCAGGCACTTGCCCAAGCCGCTACTGCTCAAAACCTAGAGCTTGTATTAGATGAAGGTGGCGCGGCATTTTATGGACCAAAGATTTCCGTTCAAGCAAAAGATGCCATTGGTCGCACGTGGCAGATGTCGACGATTCAAGTCGATTTTCAACTGCCTGCCCGCTTTGAACTCGAATTTGCAGCCGCCGATGGAACTCGCCAACGCCCGGTCATGATTCACCGCGCACTCTTTGGCTCGATTGAGCGTTTTTTTGGCGTACTGACCGAACATTATGCTGGGGCATTTCCACCGTGGCTTGCTCCCGTACAAGTAATTGGAATTCCCGTTGCCGATAATTTTACCGATTACTTAGCCGATGTCATTTCACAGATGAGAAAAGCTGGCATTCGCGCCGAACTCGATAGCTCTGATGATCGAATGCAAAAGAAGGTGCGCAATGCGCAGTTACAAAAGATCCCCTTTATGGTCATTGCAGGGGAGGAGGATCAGGCCAAAGGCGCCGTTTCCTTTCGCTACCGTAACGGCGAACAAAGAAATGGAGTTCCGATTATTGATGCAATCGCGCAGATAACAAAAATCGTCGCCGAACGCAGACAGGTGTGACGATGAGAATTGATGGTTTGGGCCTGCCTGATAGTTGGAGCCGCCTTTGGGCACCGCATCGGCTGGAGTATTTACGCGGAGAAAATCGCCCGCTCAAAGACAATGAGGTGGAGTGCCCATTCTGTCGTATTCCGAAGTTGGAAGACAGCGCGGGTTTGATTGTTTACCGTGGAGTATCTGCCTTTGTAGTCATGAATCTTTACCCATATAACCCAGGACATTTATTAGTGTGCACGTATCGACATATTGCAGATTTAACGGAATTGTCAGTGGATGAACGAAATGAAATCTCTGCATTAACTGCGCATGCAATGATTACGATTCGTAAAATCTCATCGCCAGAGGGATTTAATATAGGAATGAATCAAGGTGCGATATCAGGAGCGGGAGTGGCAGAGCATATCCATCAACACTTAGTGCCACGATGGAGCGGAGATGCTAACTTTATGCCAATTATTGGTCACACAAAAGTTCTGCCTCAACTATTAATGTTGACACGAGATGAGATTGCAGCTGCCTGGTAGTTACGGAGAAAGCTGGTTTAAGTAACTCTTTACAATATCAACACCGATGCCTCTTTCAATCCACAAAGGTATCGCAGGAAATAAAAGACCCGCGGCAAATGCGTCTTCACCCAATGAAAGCACGAGTTCTAAGTACTCTTGCCGAAATTCTTGTACTAAAGTTTTATGTTCAGGCTCACTTGCAATAATCTGGGAGGGCGCAGTTGAGTAATCAATCACCTCTAAAGATTCAAGTGAGATTAAGGCACAGGCCAGACCTGCATCATCATGTAAGACAAGAAATGGCGTAGCCATACGATCAAAGACGCGATTTGCTAACATGATTGCATCATCAAAATCGGCGTCGTGGTTTTCAATATGTGTTACAACGACTATGCGTGGCGTTACATACTCATCAAAGGCCGCCCACATATCGATAGTTGCTTGGTCAATCCCCGTTGATGGATTAATGACAAAGATTGCACAATCTGCCAGTGAGTCCACTTCACTCGATAACGTTGCTCCAAAAGCTCTAGCCACCGCCATTGGATCCGCACTCGAATGCCCATAAACGGCGATGGTTTGAGGCGATGCGAGAGTATTCACTGCCTCAGCCTACGATGGGAGGTGATGATAAGTAGGATTTTTAAACCCGCGGTTACGAGATTCATAACACCCGTAGCCAGATTCGCTTTGCGAATAGGGATTTCTCCTAATGTAGTCACGTGGATTGGTGCAATCGGTGTCGTTTCATCGGCGCTGTATTTCTATCCTCGGGGCGAGTTCTTTGTGGGCTCGGCGATGTGTGCCTTCTTCGCCCTCAGCGATCTCTTCGATGGCGCCATGGCGCGAATCTCTAAAGCAGGAGCTAGTCGATGGGGTGGATTTTTAGATTCTACGATTGATCGAATTACCGATTCGGCGATTTTAATTGGCGTGCTGCTTTTTCTTATCGATGATAATCAAATGCTTTCAATTCTTGTTTTGGTTGCACTTGTAACTGGATTATTAGTTCCATATATTCGAGTGAAGGCGGAGAGTTTTGGGATTGAATGTACTGGCGGAATTGCCGAGCGCACTGAGCGTTTAGTACTCTCGGTTTCAGTAATCGCACTCGATGGATTGGGCGTTGCTTATGTTCTGAGCGTAGGAATGTGGGTACTTGCCATTCTTGGATCAATCACTGCTTGTCAACGAATGTTGATTGTTAAAAGGGCACAGATATAAATGATCACAGTTGTGTCTTCATGGGGATATTTCGCGGCCTGGCGAATTTTGCGTTGGCTCCCCGAGGGATTCGTATATTCATCGGCCTACACAATTTCAGATGTTATAGTCAAACGAAATGGCACGGGCGTCAAACGATTGCGCGCAAATCTTGCACGTACTCAGCCTGATATGACCGCTCTTGATGTTGATCTGCTTGTCTATAAGGCGATGCGCTCGATGCTTCGATACTGGTGTGACACATTTAGATTTCCAGATTGGTCGCCGGCGAGGATCCAAGACACAGTCACCACAACGAAGGAGTATCTCTTACTCGATGCTATCGCCGCGGGCAAAGGTGCAATTGTTACTCTTGCACACGTTGGAAACTATGATCATGCTGCGGCATATTTCTGTGCAAAAGGTGCCACATTGGTTACCGTCGCCGAGCGCTTAAAACCCGAGGCTTTATTTAAGAAGTTTATGGCCTATCGCGCAGCATTTGGTCTGGAGGCGCTACCCCTTGATGGGCGAGTAATTCCAACTTTGGCACTTCGACTTCGTGCAGGATGTGTTGTGGCACTTGCCGCCGATCGAGATCTTTCTCGATCTGGAATAGACGTTACCTTTTTCGGTGGACCAGCCCGAATGCCCGCAGGACCTGCGATTTTGGCACTTAGAACCAAGGCGCCGCTTATCTATGCCATGGTCTCATATACGCAGACCGGCATTCACATTGATTTCGAATTAGTTGCAATTCCAGAGACGGGTACTGAAAGCCAGAGGATTGCCGCAATTGTGCAAAACAGTGCCGATCTTTTTGCACAAGGAATCTCGGCGCATCCCGAAGATTGGCACATGATGCAGCGGATTTGGATCGATGGCGATTTCAAGGAAAGTACCTCATGTCGCTAAATAAATTGAAAATCGGCATTGTCTGTCCCTATGGTTGGGATACTCCTGGCGGTGTACAAAATCATGTTCGAGATCTGGCCGAGTATTTAATTAACGCCGGACATGACGTATCGGTGCTTGCACCGGCATTGGGTGAGTCAGAGTTGCCAGATTATGTTGTAAACGCGGGTAAACCCATCTCAATTCCATACAATGGCGCGGTCGCGCGGGTTTTATTTGGTCCGATTGCATTTGCGCGCGTTCGACAGTGGATTGGCGGGGGAGATTTTGATATTTTGCATTTACACGAGCCCGCAATCCCTTCTCTTTCACTTCTTGCATGTTGGGCAGCAGAGGGCCCAATGGTTGGAACTTTTCATGCAGCGGCAAAACACCAGAAAGTCATCTTTGCAATCGGTCCGATACTTGAGCCTGCCATTGAAAAACTTAACGCCAGAATTGCAGTATCAGAAGCGGCGAGATTAACGTTAACAAATCACTTAGATACCGATGCAGTGGTAATCCCTAATGGAATCTATGCCGCGCATTATGCCAACGGTGTTCGAAATGATAAGTGGACAGGTAACACGATTGGCTTTATTGGCCGATTTGAAGAGCCACGCAAGGGATTACAGGTGCTCATTGATGCACTGCCAATTATCGCTCGTTTTGCGCCAGACATCAGAGTATTAGTGGCAGGACCTGGAGATCCTAAAGAGTTTGAAAAAAGTATCGACCCCGAGCTGCGACACCGCTTTGAATTTTTAGGGCGCATCAGTGAGGATGAAAAGGCCGACTTCATGTCCTCGATTGCCATTTATGTAGCCCCTAATACTGGTGGAGAATCTTTTGGAATAATTTTGGCTGAAGCCTTGGCCGCAGGAACCTGCGTGGTTGCCAGCGATATTCCAGCCTTTGATGAGCTACTCGGCGGTGGAGCATTCGGCGCACTATTTTCATCGCAGGATTCAACTGATTTAGCTAAGGTTGTTATTGATTTGCTAGACGATAATGACAAACGCGGTCAACTCGCTCTTGCCGGTAAAACTCATGCCCAGATATTTGATTGGGATGTTGTCGCCAAACAGATTTTTTCCATTTACGAAATGGCAATGGTTGGCGGTGAAGGCGTTACATTGGCGTCGGAGAATAGATCCTGGAATCGTTTTCTCTCAAGAGATGAGAATAAATCGTGAGAACTTTGTTTTTAGTAACACTAACTTCGCTTATCTTTCTCTGGTATCTCTCATTTCTTGCGACTCGACTTGATCGTCTGCATCACCGTGTCGAGACAAGCTGGGCTAATTTAGATGGTCTCTTGCAACGCCGAGCCGCCATTGCACTTGAAATAGCGCGTAGCGACTTCGCCGATCCTGCGTCGTCGTTACTCTTAACATCTGCGGCATATCACGCGCGTGAAGCCAGTGTTCAAGAGAGATCTGCGACGGAATCAGCCCTCTCTGGAGCTCTGGCCTTGTTTTTAGTTGATGGTCAACTTCATGCTAACTCGGCCGAGCAGTCACTTCTAGATGAGCTCGGCGCCTTGACTGCCAAGATTCGTATCGCAATTGCAATTCACACGGATTCAGTCTCATCGACTCAAAAGGTTCGACAAAAAATTGCGATTCGTTTATTTCGCCTTTCCGGTACCGCGCCACTTCCAGTTACGTATGAATTTGAATTCGATGCTCTATAGAAAACGTTCTATCGCAATGTGTATAGGTGTAGTACTGCTTTTGAGTAGCTGCGCAACGATTGCCAAAACCATTGAGTCCGTCAAACCTAAACCTGCCGAGAGAAATGTATTGAGTGGTCGAATTGGAGGCAACGGCCCCGTCCTTGCGGTAAAGATTGATGATACGAACTCTGCCCGTCCACAAATTGGCCTAGAGGATGCAGATATTGTCTACATTGAACAGGTAGAGGGCGGTCTTACACGATTGGCCGCAATCTTTTCATCGGTTATTCCTAATCGAATCGGCCCAGTGCGCAGTGCAAGAATTTCCGATATCGAAATTCTCTCTCAATTTGGTCGAGTTGCATTTGCCTATAGTGGTGCACAAAGGAAACTTCTACCGGTAATTGCTGCGGCAAATGTGCAGAATCTCGGTGCGCAAACCCAGTCACCAATAATCTTCACAAGAGATCCTGCGCGCAATTCGCCGTACAATATGGTTCTGCGCGCCGATTTACTCATGCAAAGAATTATTGAGAAGGGCTATCTCGTTGATTCGGCTACATCAGTTGGCTGGAAATTCGGGGATATCGCCTCGCAAGGAGTTCGGATTTCACGGGCAGTTCTACACTGGCCATCGACAACATATGAGGTTATCTGGTCACCCACAGATAATCGATGGCACTTAACCCATAACAACGAAGCTAACCTTGCCGAAAGTGGCAAGACGCTTGGACCCACAACCTTTGTCATCCAACTCGTTTCCATTACTGCCTCGCAGTATGGAGATAAGTTTGGAGGCATCACTCCTTTTTCTAACACCGTCGGAACTGGTTCGGGATATATCTTGCGCGATGGAAAGAGTTTTACTGCCACATGGGCTCGAGCATCGGCAGGTGTTAGCACGATATGGACGGGATTAGATGGCAACGAGATTACATTTGCTCCTGGTCAAGTGTGGGTCGCTCTGACCGATACCGAGCCTGATTTCACCTTGATTGCTTCGAGTGCGAGTCCATCGCCGACAAAGTAGGATAATCCTCTATTAATCTTTCACAATTGGAGTGCGGAAATGGCTGAATTAACGGGCACGGGGCGGGTCAAACGCGGCATGGCAGAGATGCTCAAAGGCGGCGTCATTATGGATGTCGTCAACGCCGAGCAGGCAAAGATTGCTGAAGATGCCGGTGCGGTGGCTGTTATGGCCCTTGAGCGCGTCCCTGCAGATATTCGTGCCCAAGGCGGAGTCGCCCGAATGTCGGATCCTGACATGATTGAAAAGATTCAAGCCGCAGTATCAATTCCAGTTATGGCTAAGGCGCGCATTGGACATTTTGTTGAAGCACAGGTCCTGCAATCACTTGGCGTTGATTATATTGATGAGTCTGAAGTTTTAACTCCAGCCGATTATAAAAACCATATCGATAAATGGAACTTCACCGTTCCATTTGTCTGCGGTGCGACAAATCTTGGTGAAGCGTTGCGACGTATAAATGAAGGTGCGGCAATGATTCGCTCTAAGGGTGAGGCCGGCACTGGTGATGTGTCAAATGCGATGCAACATATGCGCGAAATTAACGGTGAAATCCGTCGTCTCTCATCACTTCGTGAAGATGAGTTATATGTTGCAGCAAAAGAGTTGCAGGCTCCATTTGACCTAGTAAAAGAAGTAGCCGCCGCGGGGAAACTTCCCGTCGTACTTTTTACCGCTGGAGGCATTGCAACTCCAGCCGACGCCGCACTCATGATGAGCATGGGCGCCGATGGAGTCTTCATCGGATCAGGAATATTTAAATCAGGCAATCCCGCACAGCGAGCCGCCGCATGTGTTCGCGCAACGACATTTTGGGATGATCCAAAAGTTGTTGCCGATGCTTCGCGTGGCTTAGGTGAGGCGATGGTCGGAATTAATGTCGCCGATCTTCCAGCACCACATCGACTTGCAGAGCGTGGTTGGTAAGGCTGGTAACTCATGAGGGTCGGGGTTCTTGCGTTTCAAGGTGATGTCCGCGAACATGTCAGTGCACTTATCGCTTGTGGTGTGTATCCAATCTCGGTCCGTCGTGCAAGTGAGTTGGCCGAGGTTGATGCGCTAGTAATTCCAGGTGGGGAGTCAACGACAATTGCGCAGTTAGCGCAGATTTTCGATCTCTATCAGCCGATTAAAGATCGGATAAAAGCGGGAATGCCGGTGTATGGCTCGTGCGCAGGAATGATTTTGTTGGCCGATGAAATTCTTGACGCTAGCCCTGAACAAAAGAGCTTTGGCGGATTAGATATTTCTGTGCGCAGAAATGCTTTCGGTCGCCAAGTAGATTCTTTTGAAACGCAAATCTCCTTTGCCGATGGTTCGAGTGAGTTAATGCACGCGATTTTCATTCGAGCACCGTGGGTTGAACGAGTTGGGCACGGTATCGAAGTATTGACTACTTTTGATTCACATCCAGTTGCAGTACGTTCGAAGAGTATTCTTGCGACAGCATTTCATCCGGAGATTTCGGGAGATTACCGCGTGCACCGCTATTTCATTGAAGAAGTCGCCTTGCCGGCATTGCAACAGGTACAGTAGTTCGAACTAATACAAAGAGGCAAAGGGGTAAAAGATGTCTGGCCATTCCAAGTGGGCGACAACGAAGCATAAGAAGGCCATTGTCGATAGTCGTCGAGCAAAAGTTTTTGCAAAGCAGATTCGAGCCATTGAAGTCGCTGCGCGAAACGGCGGCGCCGACCTTGAAGGCAACCCCACTCTTTTTGATGCCATTACAAAAGCTAAAAAATCCTCAATGCCGGCCGATAATATTGAAAGAGCGGTAAAACGTGGTGCAGGTCTAGAACTTGGTGCCGCTGATTATCAAACGATTATGTACGAGGGTTACGGCCCGCATGGTGTTGCAATAATGATTGAGTGTTTGACCGATAATCGAAACCGTTCATCATCTGAAGTCCGTGTTGCTGTAACTCGAAATGGCGGTGTTATGGCAGATCCAGGATCTGTGGCCTATCTCTTTAATCGCAAAGGTGTTGTCATTGTTAAGAAAGTAGCGGGTTTAACGGAGGACGCTATTTTGGAGGCGGTATTAGATGCCGGCGCCGAAGAGGTCAATGATGTGGGTGAAGTTTTTGAAGTAGTCAGTCAGCCAAGTGATTTAGTGCCGGTTCGTACTGCGCTACAGAGTTCGGGAATTGACTATGAGTCGGCTGATTCATCGTTTGTGCCAACGATCTCTATTGAACTCGACGCCAATGGGGCAAAAAAAATCTTCGAACTCATTGATGCAATTGAAGAGCTCGATGATGTGCAAAATGTCTTTAGTAACTTTGATGTCTCGGATGAAGTTATGGCGAGCCTGGACTAGGGGAGAGTGATTAAAGCCTAGGCTGGAACTCTTATTGTGCGAGGAAAAGCGGTGAAGTGATGCGAGTGCTGGGTATCGATCCAGGCCTAACGCGTTGTGGTATCGGAATTGTGGAAGGCGCAGTTGGTAAACCTTTAACGATGGTTGGCGTCGGCGTCATTATGACCAACGCCGATAACGCTTTGGAGCAACGATTACTAGAGTTGGATAGAGCAATTCATGAATGGGTGTCGTTGTGGAATCCAGATGTCATCGCCATTGAGCGTGTATTTGCCCAGCACAACGTTCGTACTGTTATGGGAACGGGACAGGCCGCCGGTGTCGCCTTGCTTATTGCCGCGAAATCTGGAATTCCCGTGATGATGCATACGCCCAGCGAAGTCAAAGCCGCCGTTACCGGATCGGGACGTGCTAATAAGCTCCAAGTTGCACATATGGTTGTAAAACTTCTGAATTTAAATGAGATTCCAAGGCCCGTTGATGCAACGGATGCATTAGCCCTTGCCATTTGTCACATTTGGCGTGGAGGAGCTAATGCGAAAATTGCTGACGCTCTCGCACAAGAAAAATCTCGCCTGCGAAACCTTCGTACGTAAATGATTTCATTTATCTCCGGTTCAGTCCGTGCAATTTACATCGACTATGTGGTTGTGGAAGTTAGTGGCGTGGGTTTAAAGGTGTTAGTGAATACGACAACAAGTTCTAATGTGACTTTGGGAATGCACCTACATCTCTTTACAACGTTAGTGGTTCGAGAAGACTCATTAACGCTCTTTGGTTTCTTAAGCGATGAAGAGCGCACTCTATTCGAGCTCGTTCAAACTGTTTCAGGAATCGGTCCGAAAGTTGCGCTGTCAATTCTCGGATCTCTTAGCCCGCATGAATTAAGTCGGGCCATTGCTACCGAGGATATTTCCACAATAGAGCAAGTACCCGGAATAGGGCGCAAAGGTGCGCAGCGAATGATTCTGGAGTTAAAAGGTAAATTGAAAGATTTCTCAGAGGCCCCACGCTACAACATTCATATTCCTGCGTGGCGCGAATCCTTAAGTAGCGCACTTATCTCCCTTGGTTTTTCACCTAAAGAATCCGATACTGCAATCACAACTCTCGTTTCACGCTTAAACAGTGAGGGTATTGAAGCAACGTCAATGTCTCTTAGTGATCTACTAAAAGAGGCACTCTCACAGGCAAGGGGCTCTCGTGGATGAAAATCGTTTAGTGGGCTCACACATTAAAGGCGAAGAGTCTGCGCTAGAACACGCACTTCGCCCTTCAACGTTAAATGAGTTCATTGGCCAACACCGCGTGCGAGAGCAGATCGATGTTCTCCTTACTGCAGCACGAGCGCGCAAAACTCCTGCCGATCATATTCTGCTCTCAGGCCCTCCGGGTTTGGGAAAGACAACGTTGGCGTTAATTCTTGCCAGTGAAATGTCGGCACCCATTCGAATCTCTAGTGGACCGGCAATTACCCATGCAGGCGATTTGGCTGCGATTTTGTCTTCACTTGTCGAGGGCGAGATTTTATTTTTAGATGAAATCCATCGACTCCCACGCCCTGCTGAAGAACTCTTGTATCTTGCGATGGAGGATTTTCGCGTCGATATTGTCGTAGGCAAGGGACCGGGTGCAACCGCAATTCCATTACAACTTCCACATTTCACACTTGTTGGTGCAACTACCCGCAGCGGTTTGCTCACAAGCCCCTTGCGCGACCGATTCGGTTTTACCGCCCACTTGGATTTTTATTCTGATAGTGAGTTGGCCGAAGTAATCACACGAAGCGCCAAACTTCTTGAGATTAATATCGCCGCCGAATCCATTATTGAGATCTCAGGTAGGTCTCGTGGAACTCCACGTATTGCAAACAGACTCCTTCGCCGAGTGCGAGATTATGGACAAGTAAACGGGAGTTCACTTATCTCTCTGCAAGAGACGCGCACAGCCCTTGAAATATATGAAGTGGATGCGCTGGGTTTAGATCGACTCGATAGAGGGGTCTTAACGGCCTTAGTCGAGCGTTTTAATGGTGGCCCCGTTGGTCTTTCGACGCTGGCTATTGCAGTGGGTGAAGAGCGTGAGACGGTTGAATCGGTGGCCGAGCCTTTCCTAGTTCGGCATGGATTTATTGCCAGAACCCCACGTGGGCGAGTGGCAACAGCTGCCGGCTTTGCCCATATAGGTCGAACACCAACATCTGGTATCGCCTCTCTTTTCGACATGCCGCCACCTGACGCCTAGACTCTGCCTCTATGTCTACTACAACTAAAACCGTAAAGACCGCGGCACGTCCAGTGCGCTCATTGGCTATTTTGGGGATAGTCCTTGTCGCCATGACCGCACTTGCCTTCATTCAAGGTGCCACATCCGTGCGCCTTGGTCTAGATCTTCGCGGAGGAACTTCTGTGACGCTTCAGCCTCGCATCGCACCTGGTGAGAGTGGCAAGGTTACTAATGAAGCGATCGACCAAGCCGTCTCCATTATCCGCCAACGCGTGAACTCATTAGGTGTTGCAGAGTCCGAGGTTGCCGCGCAAGGAAGCGGAACAAATCGCCAGATAGTAATCTCGGTTCCAGGAGACACAGGTCGTCGCGTTGTTGAGTTGGTAGGCCAGACTGCAGAGCTTCGTTTTCGCCAAGTCCTTGCAAGTCAACCTTCAACCATTGCCGCAGGCTCTGCATCAGCACCAGCAACGGGAGTCAGCGCGGAAATCAATGCCACATTCGCTGCTTTAGATTGCAAGAAAGCTGCAAATCTTCAAGGCACGAGTACGGATGCTCCGAGCGATACGATCGCTGTTTGTGATCGCAGCGGTTTAACGAAATATATTTTGGCACCGGCTGAGGTTTTAGGACGTCAAATCTCAAAAGCGTCGGCAGGAATAGATACTCAAGGTGGGAACGCATGGTATGTCAGCCTGACATTTAACGGCGAAGGTACAAGCGCATTTGGAGCATTGACAACTCGTGTAACGACTTTGGCCGAGCCACTTAACCAAGTTGCAATTGTTCTCGATGGATTAGTTGTCTCATCTCCAAGAATAAATGAACCAATTCCTTCTGGCAACGCCCAGATTACCGGAAGCTTTACACAACTTGAAGCTCAAGATTTAGCGAATGTTTTAAAATATGGCGCATTGCCGCTCTCCTTTGATCGGGGTGAAGTTCAACAAATTTCACCAACCCTTGGCGCCGATCAACTCAATGCGGGCTTACTTGCCGGAGGACTTGGATTACTACTTGTCCTGCTGTACTCACTCTTGTATTACCGTGGCTTGGGCTTAGTAACTGTTGGCTCTCTTTTAGTCGCTGGCTCACTTGTTTACTTACTCTTTTTACTTCTTGGAAAGTGGATTGGTTTTACTTTAACTTTGGCAGGAATTGCTGGTGCCATTGTGGCCATTGGTGTAACGGCCGACTCATTTATCATCTTCTTCGAGCGTATTCGAGATGAGATTCGAGAGGGTCGATCTCTTCGCACTGCAGTTGATACTGGATGGATTCGTGCCCGTCACACCATCTTGATCGCCGACTTCGTCTCGATAATTGCCGCAGTTCTCCTTTACTTTTTTGCCGTCGGCGGTGTGCGCGGTTTTGCTTTCACGCTTGGCCTCACCACCATCGTCGATTTAATCGTTGTCTTTGTCTTTACCAAACCATTAGTAACCATTGTCGCCAAACTCAATTTCTTTGCATCAGGCCATCGTTTCTCTGGTTTCTCGGCCAAAAGCACCGGAACTCTGCCAGCACCTAAGGAGGCATAAGTAATGTCAAAGTTTTCAGGTTTAGGTGGGCGGCTCTATCGTGGAGAAACTTCAATTGATTTCATCGGTAACCGCCGTCGTTGGTACTCCATTTCAGCTCTTTTTATTCTCGCATCCATCGCCGCCCTTACCTTGCAAGGTCTGCATCTAGGTATTGAATTTAAAGGTGGATCATCATTTACCGTTACAAAAATCAATGCCTCCATTGAGGATGCCCGGGCCGCTGTTGCAACCGTTGGCGTTCCAGGTGAGATCATTGTTCAAAATATCGGTACCGATAAAGTACGGGTGCAAACGGCAGCACTAGATACCCCACAAAATAATGCTGTCCAAGATGCACTTGCGACTAAATTTTCAGTTGCCACCGAAAATATAGATACACAAATAATCGGTCCATCTTGGGGTAAAGAGATTACCCGCAAAGCACTCTATGGACTTTTCGGTTTTCTTATCTGCGTAATGCTCTATCTAGCGATGGCTTTTGAACCAAAAATGTCTATCGCAGCTATCGTTGCAGTGATTCACGATGTATTTATTACTGTCGGCATCTATGCCCTTGTTGGTTTTGATGTAACTCCTGCCACCGTAATCGGTTTCTTAACGATTCTTGGCTATTCGCTCTATGACACGGTCGTTGTTTTTGACAAGATTCGCGAGAACACTCGTACAATCACCGCGAGCTCGAAGAGTACTTTTTCTCAAGCAACAAATCTGGCGGTCAATCAAACCCTGGTTCGATCATTTAATACCTCTTTAATCGCCCTTCTTCCAGTGGGTTCTATCTTGTTTGTAGGCGCGGGTTTACTTGGCGCAGGTACCCTCAAAGATTTATCCCTTGCCCTCTTTATTGGTTTAGCAGTGGGCACTTACTCATCGATTTTTATTGCGCCCCCCGTTCTAGCCCAATTACGCGAGCGTGAGCCGGCCATGATTGCCCTTGCTAAACGTGTCAATGGTCGAGGAGGTGCGGCATTGGTTGTTGCACCCATAGTCGCAGTACCTACTGGACAAGTTCGAGGTCCACGTAACCAGCCAAAGCGTAAAGGTCGCAAGTAGGAAACTAGAGTGGATACTTTGATTGCACCCGTTGTTAGTGCGCTCAAAGAAAATCATGCCAACAGCAAAGGCGAAGATGTCGAACGTGCATTTCTTATCGCCGAAAAGGCGCATGAGGGGCAGATGCGTAAATCTGGTGAGCGATATATAACGCATCCCGTGGCGGTGGCACAGATTTTGGCCGAACTTGGATTAAATAGTGAGACCATTATCGCCGCTCTCTTGCACGATACGATCGAAGATACGCCTTACTCGCTTAAAGATCTTCGACGAGACTTTGGCGATGAGATTGCCAACTTAGTAGATGGCGTTACAAAGCTGGACAAACTTACGTATGGCCCGATCGCCGAAGCCGAGACGGTACGCAAAATGGTCATTGCGATGTCACGCGATATTCGAGTCCTTGTAATAAAACTTGCCGATCGATTACATAACGCACGAACGTGGAAATTTGTTTCGATGGAAAGCGCTGAACACAAGGCGCGTGAAACTCTCGATATTTACGCTCCACTTGCTCACCGCCTTGGCATGAATGCCATTAAGTGGGAGCTTGAAGACTTATCTTTTGAAATTCTTGAACCTAAGAAGTTTGAAGAGATTTCACGTTTAGTTGCCGAGCGATCACCTTCTCGAGATTCGCTGACACAGCAAGTCGTGGGAATCGTAGTCGCCGATTTAGCTAAGGATGCGATTCATGCAACGGTAAGCGGTCGTCAGAAACATTTCTTCTCGGTTTACCAAAAGATGGTTGTTCGTGGCAGAGAGTTCAACGACATCTACGACTTGGTCGGTATTCGCGTACTCGTTGATGATGTTCGCGATTGCTATGCAGTTTTAGGCTCTATCCATGCGAGGTGGAGTCCAGTTCCGGGTCGCTTCAAAGATTACATAGCTATGCCTAAGTTCAACTTATACCAGTCACTTCACACAACCGTAATCGGACCTACTGGAAAAGCGATCGAAATTCAGATTCGAACTTTTGATATGCATGCGCGAGCAGAGTTCGGTATTGCTGCGCACTGGAAATATAAGCAGGGAGGTGAAACTAATGAAAGTTTGCCCGAAATGCTCTGGCTTCGACAGTTACATGAGTGGCAAAAGGAGACGGAAGATCCCTCTGAATTCTTAGAGGCGTTGCGCTTTGATTTAGGATCACCAGAAGTCTTTGTCTTTACACCAAAAGGCAGTGTGGTGGCCTTACCTAGCGGCTCGACTCCTGTGGATTTTGCTTTCTCAGTCCACACCGATGTTGGAATTCGTTGTGCGGGCGCAAAAGTGAATGGTCGCTTAGTTCCACTTGAATCTCGTTTAAACAATGGCGATGTAGTAGAAATTCTTACAAATAAAGGTGAGCATGCCGGCCCTAGTCGTGATTGGTTGAATTTTGTTCAGAGTCCACGTGCAAGGTCAAAGATAAAGGCTTGGTTTTCTAAAGAACGGCGAGAAGAGGCAATTGATGCAGGACGCGAGTCCATTGCTCGTCAGATGCGCAAAGCCGGCTTGCCACTACAAAAAATTTTTGCAGGACATTCATTATTGGAACTCGCACACGAACTTCGTTATCCCGATATCGACGCCCTGTATTCGGCGGTCGGTGATGGGCATGTTTCGGCCGCCTCAATCATTGAAAAACTAGTCTCGGCTTTAGGTGGTGATGATTCTCATCCTGAACCAACTATGGATGTTTTCCAATCACGCATGCCAACTATTCGGCGTTCCAGCAATGCAGTTGATGTTGAAGGCACCGACGATGTGTTGGTTAAGCTTGCACGTTGTTGTACGCCAGTGCCGGGGGATGAGATTATTGGATTTATTACCAAAGGAAGTGGAGTTTCAATCCATAGAAGTGATTGCATTAATGCCGCTGATCTTTTTACGAATCAAAATGATCGAATTGTAAAAGTTCGATGGAGAGCCGGGGCGGGCTCCATTTTCTTAGTAAATATTCAAGTAGAAGCTCTAGATCGAGCATCATTGCTTGCAGATGTAACACGAACTTTGTCTGATCAACATGTAAATATCTTGAGTGCATCGGTCAGTACTTCTAAAGACCGCACCGCATTTTCACGCTTTACTTTCGAAATGGCAGATGCAACCCATTTAGATGCAGTTCTTGGCGCAGTGAGAAATATTGAAGGCGTCTATGATGTGTACCGAACGACAAATAATTAATTAACTAAATTCTGCCAAACTCTTTTCCGCCTCAGCGAGCCAAACTCGGCGCGCAACGGCAGATTCAAGGGATTCCGCGGCTTTTTTGGTGTTTCCGGCGGCCGTTGATTTTGCAGCGATTTTTTCGTAGTTCTCAATTGAGTCTGACAACTGCTTAACAACCTCTTGAGCCCTAGCTTTTGCCGCAGGATCGCTCTTGCGCCAGTTATCGGCTTCGGCGGCTTTAATTGTGGTCTCTACGGCAAGCACACGTGCATCTAGGGAAGCGCGTTTATCGCGATGAGTCATCCCAATCTTGCTCCATGAATTCATATGCTCACGAAGCGCTTTTTTAGCTTGATCTACGTTAGTTACCGGAACAAGGGCTTCAATGAGAACTACGAGCTCTTCACGCTTAATCAAATTACTTGCCATCGTTGCATCACGTTTTTCTAAATCGGCATTTTTTGCGATAAAGAATTGATCTTGAGATGCTTTGAAACGCGCCCACATTTTCGCGTCATCACTTGGTTTGCCGCGTCCGCTTGCCTTCCACATATCCATCAGCGTTTTAAATCGCTTTGCTGTGGTTACCCAGTCCGTTGATGTTGCTAACGTTTCGGCTTCGGTAATAATCTCCTTCTTTGCTTGGGCAACCACGCTTTGTACTGATTCAAGGGCTGCAAAATGAGTACGGCGTCGCTTATCAAATTTATTGCGTGATGAAGAGAATCGCTTCCACAAATCTGCATCGTTCTTTTTTTCAAGACGCGGCGCCGACTTCCACTCATCAAGCAAAACCTTGAGGCGATCTCCCGTCACTTTCCAACTTTCAGAAAGAGCTAATGACTCAGCTTCGGCAACAATCTTTTCCTTTTCAACTAATATCTGTTCGAGCCGGGCTTTCTTGGCTGCAAGTTCGCTCGCTTTTTTAACTTCATATGCTTCGCGGTGACCTTCAATGAGCGGTTCAATGGCTTCAACCGATATTGAAAGGGCTTGTAAGTCACCAACTGCATTCAGATCCTTAACCTGTTCGCGCAGTTTTTTCACCGCAGCATATGAATCCGATGGAACCAGGGCTCCACTCTTTATGCGCGCAGCAAGGAGGGCAATCTCTGCGGCTAAAGTTTCAAATTTTCGTACAAAATACGTTAACGCTTCCTCCGCGCTCTTACCAGGGTAGGAGCCAACGGCTTTTTCACCCTCTGGCGTACGAACATAGACGGTGCCATCATCGGCTACTCGTCCAAATGCTGCAGGATCTCCGATTAGCGCAGTTGCTGCACTGGCGCCAATAAGTGAATCGAAATCGGTCATGGTGGTGATCCTTTCAGCGCGTTGTTCGTGAGAACGTCGCTATGTTTTTTCATGGTCTTCCAGCGGTGGCCGATAGACGTGAATTGAGCGTTTAGGTGGGTAAAAGGTACCCTGTACCTGCCCTAAGTGTTTAATCGTATAAGTGTTTAATCGCCTGAGTATGCAACTGTTCAATCCAGGAGAGCCTGGAATGAGTGAAGGAGTCAATTGATGCTCATCGCCTCTTTCCAAGCCCCAATGTTTTCTACGAACTGCTGGGTGATTGCTACCCAGACAGGGGCAGAGTGCGTGGTTATCGATCCTGGTATGCCCGATGTCTCCCATCAACTTTTAGGTATTCTCGATGAATTTAAGCTAAAACCCGTGGCCGTGATTGCAACCCATGGCCATTTAGACCATACGTATTCGATTCGACCTATTGCCGATGGTTATGATATCCCGACCTATATTCACAGCCAAGATCGTATGGCTTTGGCTTGCCCCGAGAAGCTGTTGAGTTCAGAATTTGCCGCGACATTAGTGGGCATGGAGTTTGGCGAACCAAAGGATGTTAGAGAATTGCGCAATGCACAGTTATTTGATCTCGTGGGACTTAGTTTTACAACAATACATGCCCCCGGCCACACGGCAGGTTCGTTGATGTTTGAGGTCTCGAATGAGTTACTCATTAGCGGGGATGTGCTCTTTGCAGGCACAATCGGTCGCACCGACTCACCGACTGGTTCGGCTAAAGATATGCAGGAAACTCTGCGCAAAAAAGTTCTCCCTCTTGCCGATCACCTACGAGTATTGCCCGGCCACGGTCCCGAAACCACGATTGCGCGTGAGCGTAAAGAAAATCCTTATTTAAAATCATTAAAAGTGAGAAGCTAATGGGTGGTCAAAAGATTCAAGCACCAAAAGGAGTCAGTGAGTACGTTCCACCACGTTCAAGGTTATTCGACTTTGTTCGCGAATGCCTCATTGCGCCGGCAAAGTTAGCGGGTTATCAGTTGGTGGAGCTACCGGTTTTTGAAGCGACCGAACTCTTTATAAGAGGAGTAGGTGAATCTACCGATGTTGTTTCCAAAGAAATGTACACATTTACAGATCGCGGAGATCGTTCCATCACACTTAGACCCGAAGGCACGGCAGGTGCGATGCGAGCTGTCATTGAACACGGTTTAGATCGCGGGCAATTACCAATAAAAATCTGGTACTCAGGTCAATACTTTCGAGCCGAACGGCCTCAAGCCGGTCGGTATCGACAGTTTTATCAAGTTGGTATTGAAGCAATTGGCCTGGATGACCCAGCAATCGATGCTGAAGTTATTGCTATCGCCGATGCGGGATTTAAAGCAATTGGTTTAAAAAAATACCACTTAGAGCTCACATCTTTGGGAGATGCACCGTCACGGGCGCGACATCGAATAGATTTTCTTACATACATTGCAACCCTTGATTTAGATGAGGCAACCGCGTCCCGAACCGGTATTAATCCTTTGAGACTCTTTGATGATAAACGTCCGGAAATTAAGCAAGCAATGGTGAAAGCGCCGCTATTGATGGATTACTTAAGCGATACATCGCGCGCTCATTTTGATCAAGTGAAAGTTTATTTAGATTCAATGGGCATCTCCTATGAACTCAATCCAAGAATGGTGCGCGGTTTGGATTACTACACAGGTACAACATTTGAGTTTGTCCATGACCTACTAGGCGCGCAGTCGGGGATAGGTGGAGGCGGCCGTTATGACGGTCTCATGAAAGAGCTTGGAGGGCAAGAACTCTCTGGAATTGGATTTGGTTTAGGTGTTGATCGTGCTCTGTTGGCGGCTGAGGCAGAGGGAGTGATTTCAAAACAGGCATTTGTCTCTGATCTTTTTATTATTCCCTTAGGTCATGGCGCGATGGTAATGGCATTGGCGATTGCCACGAAGCTTCGAATGAGTGGAAAAATAGTTGATATTGCTTTTGGGGATAGATCCCTCAAAGGCTCTATGAAAGCGGCCGATAAAAGTGGTGCACGTAACGTCATTGTGCTCGGAGATGCAGAAATTACGAGTCATAGTATGGAAGTAAAAAATATGAGCACCGGGGTTTCGACTTCGGTTACGATTGATTCCTTGAACGACGCCCTGTAGAAAGTGAAACCACACTCATTATGTTAAGAAGTCACGACGCCGGCACTTTAGGAAAATCCAATATAGGCTCAACCGTCACGGTCGCAGGTTGGGTTTCCAGGCGCAGAGATCATGGCGGCGTCGCCTTTATTGATCTCCGCGATTCATCTGGTTGGGTGCAAGTGGTTATTCGTGATGAAAAAATTGCCGGAGCACTTCGCGCTGAGTGGTGTTTATTGATCACTGGCGAGGTCATGGCGCGTCCAGTTGGAAATGAAAATAGGCAGATTACTACTGGTGAAATTGAAATCATGGCCGATAACGTTGTTGTGTTGAGTGAGTCTGCACCTCTACCATTTCCTGTCGATAGTGGAAATGACGCTGACATTAGCGAAGAGGTTCGCCTGAAGTACCGTTATTTAGATCTTCGCCGTGAAAAGCCGGCAGCAAATCTTCGGCTGCGTTCGAAAGTGACCTCGACAATTCGTCGCATCATGGAGCAAGAGCAGTTCCTTGAGATTGAAACGCCTTATTTAACACGATCGACCCCAGAGGGTGCCCGCGACTTCTTAGTACCGGTCCGATTGCAACCAGGGAGTTGGTATGCCCTTCCGCAATCGCCACAGCTCTTTAAACAGTTGCTCATGGTTGCTGGAATGGAAAAGTATTATCAAATTGCTCGCTGTTTTCGCGATGAAGATTTTCGAGCTGACAGACAACCTGAATTCACTCAGTTGGATATTGAGATGTCATTTATTGATCAAGAGGATATTCTGGCGATAGCCGAGAAAATTATTGCCACAATTTGGTTGGACACCCTCGGAGTTAAGATCGACCTTCCACTTCAAAGAATGACGTATGCCGATGCCATGTCTCGTTTTGGCTCAGATAAGCCGGATTTACGCTTTGCCAATGAGCTATCGGAACAGACCGCTTTCTTTGCCGCCACATCTTTTCGAGTCTTCCAAGCTCCTTATGTTGGCGCAGTGGTTATGCCTGGTGGTGCAACCTCTCCTCGCCGCGAACTCGATACTTGGCAGGATTGGGCAAAAGCTCGGGGAGCAAAGGGTTTGGCTTACATTCTGCTTAACCACGATGGAACGCTGGGCGGTCCGGTAGCTAAGAATTTAAGTGAGCATGAAAGGGCCGGAATTGGCGAGGCTACCGGGGCAAAACCGGGGGATGCAATATTTTTTGCGGCGGGAGAGCGCACGGCATCACTGAATCTTCTAGGGGCAGTGCGCCTTGAGATAGGAAAACGCGCGAGTTTGATCGCCGAAGGCACGTGGGAGTTCTTATGGGTCGTTGATGCTCCCATGTTTGAACCAACCGATGATGGCGGCTGGACTGCGGTACATCATCCATTCACTGGTCCAAAACCAGAGTTTGCATCCACCTTTGTGAGAGATCCAGGGAGTGCTTTGGCTTATGCATACGACATTGTCCTCAATGGCACTGAACTAGGTGGCGGGTCTATTCGAATTCACGATCAAAAAATGCAAAGAGATGTTTTTCGTATTATTGGCTTAAGTGACGAAGAGGCGGCCTCTAAATTTGGATTTTTATTGGAAGCATTTAATTATGGTCCACCTCCGCATGGTGGAATCGCCCTTGGTTTGGATAGAACCTGTGCTTTACTCACGGGTTCAGATTCGATTCGCGAGGTCATTGCTTTCCCTAAAACGGCAAGTGGTGGGGATCCATTAACAGGAGCACCAACCCCGATTACTGCGGCCCAGCGCCGTGAGAGCGGGATTGATGGTGCTCCCAAGAACATCCCTCGGGTAGGCTAACAACATGGGGCCAGGTGGAATTGCAACAATTATCGCGGCATGCGCACTCTTTATCATCGCTATCGCCATAAGTTATGTCGTTATGCGAGTTGGCAGATTTATCGATGAAGCCAAGCTCTCTCTGAAGTCATTAGTCGATGAAACCGCCCCTCTTATTGAAGAGGTTCATACAACCGTCTCACTTGTTAACGGTCCACTTAAGAGCATCAATCGCATCACTAAAAATGCTGAAGATCTCTCTGAAAAAGTTAGTGAAGTCACCCAATCTTTTTTGAGTAAAAATGGTGCGGCAGTAAAAGTCGCAGGCGCTATTCTCTCAGCAGCATCAGCAAAAAAAGCGCGCTCGAAAAAGAAGGCCGAGTAGTTTTTCTCTAGTGGAATCCGCCGAGATCCGTGCACGCTGGCTGCGCTTTTTCGAGACCGAGAATCGACAGGGGTTACATCACACCGTCGTGCCATCGGCATCGTTGATTGCCGATGACCCAAACCTTCTGCTGGTAAATGCCGGGATGGTTCCCTTTAAGCCATATTTTCTAGGCGAAATAACCCCTCCCTTTAAGCGTGCTACATCCGTTCAAAAATGTGTCAGGACGTTGGATATCGATGAAGTGGGAAAGACAACTCGCCATGCATCTTTTTTTCAAATGTGTGGAAACTTTTCATTTGGTGATTACTTCAAGGAAGGAGCGATTGCACTTGCGTGGGAGTTGTTGACGCGCTCAATTGATGACGGTGGGTATGGTTTTGCTGAAGAAAAGCTGTGGGTCACGGTCTTCCTCGATGATGATGAGGCCGCTGATATCTGGCATGAAAAAATCGGAGTACCAAAGGAGCGCATTCAGCGCATGGGTATGAGCGATAACTTTTGGTCTATGGGGATACCTGGCCCATGTGGACCTTGCTCTGAAATATATTACGACCGCGGCCCGGAATATGGCAAAGATGGCGGACCCATGGCCGATGAGAATCGTTATTTGGAAGTTTGGAACTTAGTTTTTATGCAAAACGTGCGTGGGGTCGGCGGTGATAAAGATGGGTTTCCGATTGTGGGGCAACTTCCAGCGAAAAACATAGACACGGGTCTTGGTCTTGAGCGCATGGCAGCGATTTTGCAAGACGTTGAAAATATCTATGAAATTGATACCACAATGCAGATTCTACAGAAAGCTTCGCAGTTAACCGGTGTTAGGTATGGCGCAGATGAGAAATCAGATGTCTCTCTTCGGGTTATTGCCGACCATGCGCGTACATCAGCGATGCTCATTGGTGATGGGGTAGTACCAGGTAATGAAGGCCGTGGGTATGTTTTGCGCCGCATGATGCGCCGCACCATCAGAAATATGCGCCTACTAGGTTCGATGGATCCGATTCTTTCTCAGCTCACCGATGTGGCAATCGCTGTGATGGCTCCCCAGTACCCTGAGTTAATCGGCGATAAGAAACGAATTTTATCGGTAAGCACAGCTGAAGAGGAGAGTTTTTTACAGACTCTTAAAAGTGGAACGATGATTTTCGATGTAGCAACTGCTGGCTTGAAAAAGAGTTTGAACTCAGTTTTACCGGGGGCTGAAGCATTCAAACTTCACGATACATATGGTTTTCCCTTTGATTTAACGGTTGAAATGGCGCGCGAAGAAGGCTTGGAAGTCGATGAAGTTGGCTTTATGCGATTAATGAAGGAGCAAAAAGATCGCGCGCGTGCTGATTCTCGTGCTAAAAAGAGTGGTCACGCCGACCTCAGTGTGTATCGCGAAATAGTCGATAGAAATGGCGCGAGTGAGTTCTGCGGTTATTCAAGAGTCACCAGTGAGTCGAACGTTACCGGAATTGTTCTCGAAGGTGTTTTTTCGCACAACGCTAAGGAAGGAGATGAAGTTGAGATTATTTTAAATCGCACTCCATTTTATGCAGAGGGTGGCGGTCAATTGGCCGATGGCGGCACTATAACGATGGCTAATGGTGCGATAATTGAGATTGATGATGTTCAAACCCCAGTGCCTGGAGTCTTTGTGCATCGCGGGCGAGTCCACAGTGGAATGGTGGAGCTCGGTCATGATGCATTCGCGGCAATAGATGTAGAGCGACGTGATGCCATTTCTCGAGCACACACCGCGACGCATATGGTGCATAAAGCATTTCGAGAGATATTAGGAGAGAGGGCAACACAGGCAGGATCTGAAAATGCTCCAGGTCGTTTTCGTTTTGACTTTCCTTCTAGTGGGGCGGTCTCAGATGCGACGATTAATGAAGTGGAATCGCGGGTTAATACACTTCTGCTTGAAAATCTGGAAGTTACTGCCCAAACAATGTCACAGGCGCAAGCAAAAAGTATTGGCGCCATGGCACTCTTTGGCGAAAAATATGGAGACCTGGTTCGTGTCGTAAGTGTGGGAGATTGGGCACGTGAGCTTTGCGGCGGAACTCACGTGTTGCGATCGGGTCAACTAGGTGTTGTTAAATTATTAGGTGAATCATCAATTGGAGCTGGAGTTCGTCGAGTTGAAGCGTTGGTAGGTGTCGACGCGTATAAATTTCTAGCTCGAGAACACATTCTTCTAAACTCATTAACCGCGATTATAAAGGGCGCGCGCGTCGAAGAGCTTCCTGAACGTATTTCTGAACTGCTCGTCAAAATTAAGGATATTGAAAAAGAGCTTGGAGCCATTCGTTCAGCGGCAGCCTTTGCTCAAGTCGAAGAAATAGCAAAAACCGCCGTGAATATAGGCGGAGTTTCTACCACCGTTGGCGTTCTCAGTGCTGGCATAAGCGGTGAGGACTTACGTGCAATCGCACTTGAAGTTCGTGCAAAAACTTCGAACTCGGTCGTTGCACTCATCAGTATCAATGATGCAAAACCAGTGTTGGTGGTAGCCGTAAGTGAGGCTGCGCGAGCTCAAGGCATTAAGGCCGGAACTCTCGTTAAAATTGGTTCAACAGTTTTAGGCGGTGGAGGTGGCGGCAAAGATGATTTCGCACAAGGTGGTGGAGTCGATAGCTCAAAGGTTCATGCAGCGCTGAAAGCAATTACCACTGCTCTCCACGAGTAGTAATGATTATTCAAAGAGGTCGTCGTATCGCCTTTGATTATGGCGATGTAAGAATTGGTGTAGCCCTGACTGATCCAGATGCAATCTTGGCTTCACCTTTGGTGACTTTGAACTCACATGATAAGAAACTTATGCCCACCATCGCTAAAATCTTTCTAGAGTTTGAACCAATCACCATTTACGTTGGTAAACCCTCACATATGGATGGAAGTACCGGACTTGCGCGTGAAAAATCTCTCGCATTTATAGCGTTTTTAGCGACATTAACTACGGTACCCATTATTGAAATTGATGAACGCTTATCAACAGTGAGTGCTAGCAGGAGTTTGCGAGAATCGGGTTTAAACGCAAAGACATCAAAGAAGCGAATCGATGAAGCGGCGGCGGTTGCCATTTTGGAGTTTGCCCTTTCACTAGAAAAAAATCGTCAATGAAACTCCGCGTCATCTCTCTCATTGTGCTTGTTGCAATGCTTTTAGCCTTCGGTTTACACGCACTTCGAAATAATGTTTCCGTCGCCCCTGACTATCCAACTCGCGTGATTTCTTCTACAGAGGCAGAGGTCACAATCGAGATTCCAGTTGGAAGTACGGGTTTGGAGATAGCCCAACTTCTTTTTGCTCATGGGGTTGTAAAATCTTCTCTGGCATATTTTCGAGCAGCGGTTGGTGATAAGAGATCTGAAAAAACATCTCCAGGTGCTCACCGCCTAACACTTTCGATTTCTGCAACGCAGGCGTTAGAACAGTTATTGGATCCAACCCGAATTCCTAATTTGATCAGGGTTTTTGAAGGTGCGTGGAAGAGTGAAATCATAGAGTCGATGCGCCAGTATGGTTTTACCGTAGATGAGATTAATTCGGCATTTATGGATGCAATTCTTCCCAGTGGTTTTAAAAACGCTGAAGGCCTTCTTTTTCCAGCTCAATACAGTTTTCCAAAAGGTACTACTGCAACTCAAGTCGTCCAAGCCATGATAAATCGCTTTAGAAGCGAGAAGGCCGGAATCGATATTTTGGGGGCTCAAAATCGATACTCACCATTGCAGTTATTGACAATCGCCTCAATTGTACAGGCCGAAGGCGATTCAGTAGATTTTACAAAGGTAGCTCGCACGATTATTAATCGCCTAAATATTTCAATGCCGTTACAGATGGATTCAACAGTGCATTACATTAAAAGAGTGCGTGGCGAGATATTCTTAAGTACTTCTTCGACTCTGATCAACTCTCCTTACAACACATACAAACATTATGGTTTACCGCCGACTCCCATTGGAAATCCCGGCGCAGATGCATTGCGCGCAGCGTTAAACCCCGGCAAAGGCGATTGGCTCTACTTTATTACCGTAGCTCCAGGGGATACACGCTTTAGCGCAACCAGTGCCGAGTTCCTTGCGTGGAAGCGCTTATATGAAAAGAATCGATTGGCCGGAGCTTTCAAGTGATAAAGGCGGCTGTTTTAGGATCTCCAATTTCACACTCCTTAAGTCCATTACTGCACACCGTCGCATATCAAGAGTTGGGATTAGAAAGTGAGTACACCGCAATAGAAATTTGTAGTGGCACATTGGAATCATTTCTATCGACATGTGATGAAAAATGGACGGGTTTCTCATTGACGATGCCTTTGAAGGAAGAGGTTTTGGAATGTGTTTCGAGAGTTTCACCACTTTCAGCACGAATCCGAAGTGCAAATACCTTGGTGCAATTCCAAGGCCACTGGAGTGCAACCTCTACCGATGTTTCCGGTTTTACACATGCCCTTGCCGCACATGGATGTGATGCGAGCGGTGAAGTTTTAATAATTGGAGCCGGGGCTACGGCGCGTGCGGCTGCAGCAGCATGTGATGGGGTGGCAGATCGAATTACAGTAATGAATCGCTCCATTTCTAGAGTTGAAGCAATTTCCAACAGCGTTGAAATCTCGGAATTAGAGTTTGTGAATTGGCAAGACTTCGGAGCGCTTGAATACGCGGATTTGATTATTTCGACAACGCCTGAAGGTGTCACTGACTCTCTTGTCCAATCTTTCCCAACTGATTCTTCGGCCGTTTTCTTTGACGTTCTTTATAAGCCTTGGCCCACGCTGGCATTGCGCCAGTGGAGCGCTTCTGGCGCGGCCGTTATAGACGGATTGGATTTACTGATTCATCAAGCGATGGATCAAGTATCAATTTTTTCTGGAGAGAAGTTTGATCGTCTTGCTATGGCAGAACTCATGCGCACCCATGGAGTCAGGGCTCTATCTTTATCCACATAAGAGATTTTTTCTCATAATACACGTTTAATATTTACTTATGGCAGCGCTTGCATTATTTGCAATTCCAATGTGTTTTGCAGATTGGCGTTATCGTAGAATTCCAAATATCTATCTTATATTCCTTGCATATTCAATCTTTATCGAGCGCACATTATTTGGTGTAGTTTCAATCTCCGTTCTGGCTTGGGCTTGTCTGATTGCAGTGGTGGCAAATCTGCTTCTAAAAATCGGAATGGGCGATGTCAAACTATTGCTCCTGGCAGTCCTTGCGCTGGATGTTGATAAAATATCGAATTTGTTAGTTTTTCTTACCTGCGTGTACGTATGCTCGTTAGCACAGATTGCACTGATGTTGGGCATCAAACTTCGGATTCCTCAAAGCGTACCCTTAGCATTTGCGATATTTATCGGAACTGCACTCTATTTAGGCGCCAAGGACACTGCATATCTGCAAGAATACGCAGATGCGTTGGTTAACAGCTGGTGAGTCTCATGGAGAGGCATTAAGTGCAATTCTCGAAGGCATCCCAGCCTCAGTAAGAATCACCACGGTAGATATTGATTTTCACCTTTCTCGCAGACGCTTAGGTGTAGGCCGTGGTGCACGTCAGAGTTTTGAGGCCGATAAAGTTACGATTCTTGGAGGAGTGCGTTTAGGTTTGACTCAAGGTGGCCCCATTGCAATTCAGATTGCGAACTCAGAGTGGCCCAAGTGGGAAAAGATTATGTCGCCAGATCCAGTTCCCGCAGGAGAGATTGAGAACTTGGCTCGGAACGCCCCACTTACTCGCCCACGTCCAGGTCATGCAGATTTAGTTGGAATGCAGAAATATAATCTCGATGATGCACGAGCGATTCTTGAACGTGCCAGTGCCCGTGAGACCGCTTCGCGTGTTGCATTAGGGGCAGTTGCACGCAATTTTCTTGAGCAAAGCCTCGGAATAACTATTTTAAGTCACGTACTTTCTATCGGTGCAATTCGAACTCCAGTGGATGCCCACCTGCCTGAGGCAGGGGAGATGGAGCGAATAGACGACGATCCGGTTCGATGTGCCGATTCCCGGACGAGTTCTCTGATGATTGCTGAGATTGAAAATGCCCACTCGGAGGGAGATACATTAGGTGGGGTTGTTGAAGTGCTTGCCTTTAATGTTCCGCCTGGTCTTGGCTCGCACGTACATTGGGATCGCCGTTTAGATTCGCGCCTTGCCGGGGCTCTTATGGGGATTCAGGCAATAAAGGGAGTTGAAATTGGTGATGGCTTTGAAACGGCGCTTCGGCGCGGAAGCGTGGCCCATGATGAGATAGGCCGATCTGAGGATGGAGAAATTATTCGTCGCAGTAATCGCGCCGGCGGTACTGAAGGCGGTATGACAAATGGGGAGGTGCTTCGGGTACGTGCTGCAATGAAACCAATCTCCACTGTCCCAAAAGCATTAGAGACGATTGATGTAGCAACGGGATTGAGCGCAAAAGCAATTAATCAACGTTCTGATGTCTGCGCAGTTCCGGCAGCGGGTGTTGTTGCTGAGGCGATGGTAGCTTTGGTTTTAGCCGAGGCAGTGCTGGAGAAATTTGGTGGAGATAGCCTTGAAGAGACAACGCGAAATTTTCAGAGCTACATGCAAAACTTAAATTTTAAGTAAGGCCACTATGCCGCGAGTAGTTCTCACTGGAGCACCAGGAAGTGGAAAGAGTTCGGTAGGAAAGGCGCTTGCTAAATCCTTGCATCTGCATTTTGTAGAGACCGATCTCCTGGTTCAAGCGCGTACAGGCACGAGTATTTCCGATATTTTCATGGATCAAGGTGAGGAGGTATTTAGACAATTCGAGTTTGAAGCCTTGGTTTTGGCGTTAAAGGAGCCTCTTTCGGTGCTTTCCTTGGGCGGTGGAGCAGCGATCCCCGAACGGGCACAACGCGAACTCAAAGAATCTGGCGCTGCGATTGTTTTTCTCGACGTTTCCTTGTCTGTGGCGGCGCCACGAGTCGGTTTTAATCGAGATAGACCTTTGCTACTTGGTAACCCGCGTGCGCAATGGCAGGCGTTGTATGAAGCACGTCGTCCGATTTATGAAAAATTAGCGACGGTGACCATCAAGGTCGATACGCTTCGGATTAGTGAGATTGTAAAAGCAATTAAGGAGGCGATATAGATGAAAACCATCTCCGTACATTCCGAACGAAATTACACGGTCACTACGGACTGTAATTGGAGAGACGAGTTAGGCGCCATTGCGAGAGGCAGAGTTCGTATGGCAGTAATTCACTCAAGCGCCATGACCGAAGCTGTGCACATAGTTGGTGAGATTGATACCGAGATTTTCTATTTCAGCATTCCGGATGCAGAAGCAGGTAAAAATCTAGCTACCCTGTCAAAGCTTTGGGACTGGTTGGGTGCTGCCGGTTTCACTCGCTCGGATCTCATCGTTGGAGTTGGGGGAGGAGCGGTAACCGATGTTGCCGGATTTGCTGCGGCCTCTTGGTTAAGGGGTATCGATTGGGTGGCAGTGCCAACAAGCGTTGCAGGAATGGTAGATGCATCCATTGGCGGAAAAACAGGGATTAACAGTGAGTATGGAAAGAATTTAATTGGTGCTTTTCATTCACCGATTAAAGTGTTAGTTGATTTTTCGTGGCTTACCACGCTTTCGGATCGAGATTTCTGTGCCGGGATGGCTGAAGTTATTAAATGTGGTTTTATTGCAGATGGTGGAATCATTGATCTCTTACGCAATAAAGCAGTTTTGGAACTTCGCTCAGATTTCAACAGTGTTGCGAGAATAATAGATGCCGCGATATCGGTTAAGGCCAATGTTGTATCACAAGATTTTAAGGAAAGTTTTGCGCGAGAAGTGCTTAACTACGGACATACTCTTGGTCATGCACTGGAAATTCATAGTAAATTTGCACTTCGCCATGGTGAAGCAGTCTCTATAGGTATGGTTTTCGCCGCCGAACTCGCTCACATTAAGGGGTTGCTTTCGGCCGAGATTGTAGAGGAGCATCGATTAGTTTTAGGTGGGTTACAACTGCCTATTGCATATCCTCGCGCGGCTTGGCCGGAGTTACTCCCGTTATTGTCCTTAGATAAAAAAACGCGGGGTAACTCACTGCGTTTCGTAGCTTTAACTTCGATAGGTGAGACCGTGCGCATAGAAAATCCGCTTGAGATTGAGCTGCGCACTGCCTATGAGAGAATATGCTCATGAAGATACTGGTGATAAATGGACCAAATTTAGCTCGCTTAGATATTCGCGACTCTTCGATCTATGGGGATTTAAATTATGGTGAACTCAAAAATCACATCGAGATAGCTGCTACATCACATGGATTTGAAGCCGACGTACGTCAAAGTGATGACGAGTCGATCATTATCGGCTGGCTGCATGAGGCCGCCGATAATCAAACCCCGGTCATTATTAATCCAGCTGCCTTTACGCATTACTCGTATGCCATTCGTGATGCGGCCGAGTTAGTTAACTCACCTCTGATTGAGGTACATCTATCGAATCCAATGTCGCGAGAGGAGTTTCGCCATACATCGGTAATCTCTGGAGTGGCCCATGGCACAATTGCGGGCTTTGGCCCGAATTCTTATGTTTTGGCGATTATCGCCCTTAAAGCCCTCATTGGCTAGGAAAATATGGGCCTCAGATTGCGGGTATCCTTGCCATCTTGCTATCACAACGGGTAGCCGAATTATTTCAACGAGTGGAGCTTTACCGTGGCAACGACAGCTGATTTGAAAAATGGAATTACTTTAGATATTGAAGGTCAGCTCTGGAATGTTGTTGAGTTTCAGCATGTCAAGCCGGGCAAAGGCCCAGCCTTCGTTCGAACCAAATTGAAGTCAGTTCTTACGGGAAAAGTTATTGATCGCACCTTCAACTCGGGCGTAAAAATTGATATCGAAATTCTAGAAAAACGCGATATGCAGTTTTTGTACAAAGAGGGTGAAGATTTTGTATTTATGGATGTTAAAACCTTCGATCAGATGGTAATTTCTATGGCCACAGTTGGAGTGATGGCAAACTACATGCTTGAAAATACCGATGCCGTTGTTGCTGTCCACGATGGAAACCCTTTATACATCGAACTTGCCGCGGCACTTCCTCTGAGGATTACCTACACTGAACCTGGCATACAAGGAGATCGCTCATCAGGAGGTACAAAACCGGCAACGGTTGAGACCGGAATCGAAATTCAAGTTCCGCTTTTTATTAAGCAAGATGAGATCGTGATGGTCGATACACGGGATGGCTCCTACCAAGGCCGCGCTAACTAGTGTCAGCACGTAGCAAATCTAGAAAAGCAGCGCTAGATCTTCTCTTTGAGGCAGATATCCGTGGAACGAGCGCAGTTGAAACCTTAGTACTTCGCGATATCGTGAATTCAGATTCAAAGCCCATCCGTGAGTACACCCGTGAGCTCGTTCATGGGGTTGGCGAGAATCGACGAAAGATTGATGAGTTAATTACGACCTATGCTCAAGGCTGGGATATGGATCGCTTGCCAGCCGTTGATAGAAATATTCTTCGAATTGGCATTTTTGAACTCCTCTGGTCGCAAACGATTCCTGATGCAGTCGCTATCGATGAGGCGTTAATCCTTGCCAAAGAACTATCGACCGATGAATCTGCCGGTTTCATTCATGGAGTATTAGGACGGATTTCGTCGATTAAAGAGAGTTTGGCAATTTAGCGTCCAACAGAAGTTGGTTGTGATGAAGAAGGCTTTCAATCTCTTGGCTATTTTTGCCCGTTGCCATCGCTAATGCAGTTAGATCGCTGACGCGCAATGAGAGAACTTCACCATTCCAATCATTTCGCAGGGCGACGATTCCGCTGATATAGGTAATGATGATTCGAAGAGGTGTGTTGTGCATGGTTGCTTGATCTGTTCGGGCCAGGAGTGCACGCATTCGGCGTAAGTCAATGACGAGGGCGTGCTCAGATCCGCTTGCTGGAATTGGTGGCTCTAAAAGATAGGAGAGGGGAACTGCATAAAACTCCGCTATTTTTACCGCCTTCGTGATGCTTAGCGTACGGTCACCTCGTTCATAAGAACCTAAAACCACGGCTCGAATGCTGCGATTGCTTTCTCTCTCAACGTCAGAGAGCGATAGGCCTTTGGAGATTCGGATGGCACGGATACGAGCAGAGATTGCTTCTTTTGTTGTCATGGAGGGCAGAGTAATATGAAGCCCCGACGCACAGCCCTGGTTATCCACAGTTTGAAATCGCTGGTGCTACACTCTCCCACGCATCCTTTAACGACCCGTCCAGAGAGATGGGGAAGGAGATTTACGTGAGTGTTGCCCTGTCCTCGGCCGATATCGCCCGAGCCCTCGTTCGTTTGTCACATGAAATTTTAGAGGCTAACGCACTCTCCACTCAGATCACACTTTTAGGTATTCCGACTCGTGGTGCCCACCTAGCCCAGCGCATTTCTCGAACTATGGCCGAAATTGCCGGCCATGAAATCCCCGTCGGAATGCTCGACATCACCATGCACCGCGATGATTTGCGCATGCGCCCGCCTCGAGCGATTATGGCCACGGTGATTCCACATGAAGGGGTAAATGATCGAGATGTTATCTTCATCGATGACGTTTTATTTTCCGGTCGCACAATTCGAGCCGCTCTCGATGCCATAGGTGAGGTTGGGCGTCCTCGGAGTGTACAACTGGCGGTACTAGTCGATCGGGGTCATCGAGAACTTCCGATTCGTGCCGACTTCGTGGGCAAAAATCTACCCACCTCAATTGATCAAGCTGTAAAGGTACATCTTGTTGAAATAGAGGATGTGGATGAAGTTTTGATAGAAAATAACTAATGCGCCACTTACTTTCAATCGCAGATCTATCAAAGGCACAAGCGCTTTCAATTCTAGATACTGCTACTGAATTAGCGCGCGTGAGTGATGGGGCTGTGAAGAAACTTCCAACACTTCGTGGCAAGACGATTGTCAATCTCTTCGCTGAAGATTCAACGCGTACCCGTATCTCATTTGAAGCCGCGGCAAAACGTCTATCTGCAGATGTCATTAACTTTTCTTCGAAAGGATCGAGTGCCAGTAAGGGCGAATCGCTCAAGGATACCGCGCTGACCTTACAGGCCATGGGCGCCGATGCAGTTGTCATCAGGCATGGTGCATCAGGTGCACCAGCGCGATTAGCCAGTTCGGAGTGGATGCACGGAAGTGTTATTAACGCTGGGGATGGGACACATGAACATCCAAGTCAGGCTCTTCTGGATGCCTTTACAATCAGGAAACACTTGAGTAAAGGCGCACCGGATTTAGCCGGGCTTCGTGTTGCGATTGTCGGGGATGTCCTGCATTCGCGCGTAGCCCGCTCGAATGTATTGCTTTTGAATCTCTTAGGTGCGAGCGTAGTAATTGTTGCCCCACCTACTCTGCTGCCAGTCGGAATCGAAAGTTGGCCAGTATCTGTTTCATATGATTTTGATGCCGCTATAGGCGCAGTTGATGTTGTGATGATGCTGCGAGTTCAACAAGAGCGAATGAATGATCTCTTCTATCCTAACGCCAGAGAATATTCACGCTACTTTGGGTTAACATCGCAGCGACTTAAATTAATGAACGCTCCTGCAATTATTATGCATCCTGGCCCGATGAATCGCGGTTTAGAGATCGCAGCTGAAGTTGCCGACAGTGCTCGCTCGGTCATCGTTGAACAGGTTGCAAATGGAGTGAGTGTTCGAATGGCAATCTTATACGTCTTGCTTGCGGGTCAATCTTTGAAAGAGGGTGGCAGTTAATGTCCACACATCGTTACCTACTCAAAGGTGCGGCATTGCCAGATGGAAGCAAAGCCGATGTATTAATTGCACATGGATGTATTGAAAAAATTGATTTGAACCTTATCGATGCGCACGCCACTCTCATCGATGTCACGGGTTCGGTACTTCTTCCAGGTTTGGTTGATCTCCATACTCATCTTCGCGAGCCTGGGCGAGAAGATGCTGAAACCGTGCTTTCGGGATCTCGATCAGGTGCCAAGGGCGGTTTTACTGCGCTTTCTGCGATGGCAAATACTTCACCGGTTGCCGATAATGCCGGCGTTGTCGAACAAGTATTTCGCTTAGGCCAAGAGGCGGGATTACTTGATGTATTTCCAATAGGCGCGGTGACGCAGGGATTGAAGGGTCAAGCACTCTCTGAAATCGGAGCGATGGCCGATTCGATCGCACGAGTGCGTGTTTTTAGTGATGACGGAAACTGCGTCTTTGATCCACTCGTCATGCGAAGGGCACTTGAGTACATTAAAAAATTCGATGGCGTCATCGCTCAGCACGCCCAAGAGCCACGCTTAACGGTAGGTTCTCAAATGAACGAAGGCTCGGTCTCCTCCATTTTAGGTCTCAAAGGTTGGCCAGCCATTGCCGAAGAAGCGATTATTGCCCGCGATGTTTTACTTACCGATCATGTTAAGTCGCGTCTTCATATTTGTCATGTGACTACCGCTGGGGGCGTTGAAATTATTCGATGGGCTAAAGCACGTGGAATTAATGTCACTGCCGAAGTGACGCCGCATCATCTTCTATTAACCGATGAATTAGCTCGTTCATATGACCCCATTTTTAAAGTAAATCCACCCTTGCGTAGCGAAAAGGATGTGATGGCCTTGCGAGAAGCTCTCGCTGAAGGAGTCATTGATATTGTTGCCACGGACCACGCTCCACATTCACTAGAATCCAAAGAGTGCGAATGGCAAGAGGCCTCTTTTGGCATGTTGGGCCTAGAAACGGCGCTCTCAATTGTGCAAAAAACTATGGTGGACACTCGTTTAATCGGTTGGGCACAAGTTGCCGATCGACTATCTACAGCCCCTGCGCGAATCGCTGGCTATCAAGGACAAGGCAGAAACCTTCAAATCGGTGCGAAAGCCAATCTGACCGTTATCAATCCATCGGCGACATGGGTTGTAGATAAAGATTTAGTTGCATCCAACTCTCGCAATACTCCCTTTCACGGATATGAACTTCCAGGAGTTGTTACTCATACATTTTTTAATGGAATCGCGACATTATGTGATGGTCTCCTTCACTCAAATGGCGAGATCGCATGAGCAAAGCCTTCTTTGTCTTAGATGACGGTCGAATTTTTGAAGGAAATTCTTGGGGTGCACAAGGAAAAGCCTTTGGGGAAGCAGTGTTCCAAACTGGAATGACCGGATATCAAGAGACGCTGACCGATCCTTCTTATCACAAACAAATTGTTGTCATGACGGCGCCACATATTGGAAATACAGGTGTGAATTCGACCGATAATGAATCGGCCAAAATATGGGTTGCAGGCTTTGTGGTACGCAATCCATCCAACTCTACTTCGAACTGGCGAAGTGAAAGTTCGCTAGAGAGCGAACTAATCGAACAAAATGTGGTGGGCATTCAGGGCGTTGATACAAGAGCCATTACACGCCATCTGCGCGATCGAGGCTCGATGCGGGTTGGTATTTTTTCAAATCTTGAATTATCACGCGAGGAAATGGTCGTTGAAGTACGCAGGAGCGCGCCTATGAGTGGGGCATTTTTAGTGCCAGATGTTTCTGCAAAAGCGGCATATATTGTGCCGGCAGTAGGGGAGACCCGATTTGTTGTTGCCGCACTTGATCTAGGAATTAAGGCCGCCACCCCGCGCGCTTTGGCCGAGCGCGGAGTGCACGTTCATGTTCTACCCTTTGATGCAACAATTGAAGATATTACGGCCTTGAATCCGGATGGAGTATTTATCTCTAACGGCCCTGGAGATCCAGCAACAATGCTCGAGACAATTGAATTAGTACGAGAAGTACTGCTGCAAGAGATTCCAATCTTTGGTATCTGCTTCGGGCACCAGATTTTGGGACGTGCACTGGGCTTTGAGACGTACAAATTGACTTTCGGCCATCGAGGAATTAACCAACCGGTATTGGATAAAAACACAGGTAAAGTCGAAATTACGTCGCACAATCATGGATTTGCACTTAAAGCCCCAACCGATAGTGCGTTTTCCACCGTTTATGGGCGTGGAGAAGTAACGCATATCAGCCTCAATGATGGGGTAGTCGAAGGTCTGCAACTTCTCGATCGGCCTGCATTTTCAGTTCAATACCATCCAGAGGCGGCCGCAGGTCCACACGATGCGGCTTATCTCTTTGATCGTTTCGTTGATTTGATGAGCAAGAAGGTTCGTAACTAATGCCCTTAGATCAATCCATTAAATCTGTCCTTGTCATTGGGAGTGGGCCAATCGTTATTGGTCAAGCGTGTGAGTTTGATTATTCTGGAACACAAGCCTGTCGAGTACTTCGTGATGAGGGTATTCGGGTAATTCTTGTCAACTCGAATCCTGCAACGATTATGACGGATCCTGAATTTGCCGATGCCACATATATCGAGCCAATTACTTCAGAGGTTATTGAAAAGATAATCGCCCATGAAAAACCTGATGCCGTACTGGCAACCCTTGGCGGACAGACTGCATTGAACGCAGCGATTGGGCTCTTTGAACTCGGAATACTCGATAAATATGGAGTTCGACTCATTGGCGCCGATGTTGATGCTATTAACCGTGGAGAAAACCGTGAGCTCTTTCGAGGAATCGTTGCAAAAGTAGGAGGCGAATCAGCTAACTCGCGAATTTGTCACACTCTAGTTGAGATTTTCGAGGCGGTAAACATACTCGGATATCCAGTAGTCGTGAGACCATCTTTTACAATGGGTGGTTTGGGATCTGGGATCGCCTATAACGAAGAAGAACTGCGTCAAATAGCTGAAGCGGGTTTGCAATATAGTCCAACGTCGGAAGTACTCCTTGAAGAGTCAATCATCGGTTGGAAAGAGTACGAACTAGAAGTGATGCGAGATCAAAAAGATAATGTGGTAATCGTATGCACTATTGAAAATGTAGATCCTATGGGCGTGCACACTGGTGATTCAATAACCGTAGCTCCAGCCATGACTTTGACCGATGTTGAGTATCAAAAACTGCGTAATTTGTCGCTGCATATCATCCGTGAAGTTGGCGTAGACACGGGAGGTTGCAATATTCAGTTTGCCATCAACCCGATTGATGGTCGCATTATTGTCATTGAAATGAATCCTCGTGTGTCACGCTCGAGTGCGTTAGCTTCGAAGGCAACGGGTTTTCCCATAGCAAAAATCGCTACAAAATTAGCCCTTGGTTATACCCTCGATGAAATTCAAAACGACATTACGAAAGTAACGCCGGCATCTTTTGAGCCAACGTTGGATTATGTAGTCGTCAAAGTACCTCGATTTGCATTTGAGAAATTTCCAGACGCTGATCCGCGTTTAACAACAACCATGAAAAGTGTCGGCGAAGCGATGGCAATTGGCCGTTGCTTTTCAGAGGCTTTAATGAAGGCGTTGCGATCATTGGAACGCAAAGATGCAAATTTTTCTTGGCCACAAATATCCACTCTTGACAAGGAAAAACTTCTGCGATTGATTGTGGTACCAACGCAGTATCGGTTGCAACAAGTCCAGCATGCGATGTGGGCGGGTGCCACCATAGAAGAGGTATATGAGGCTTGCAAAATAGATCGTTGGTTTTTGCAACAGATTCAGGCAATTAATGCGCATGCGGCAGAAATTTGCGAGCCCGGCGAGTTGTATTTTGATCAATTGAAGAGCGCTAAATCCGCTGGCTTTTCCGATGCACAAATCGCAGAACTACGTGGAATCAGTGAAGATGAGATTCGCCGCATTCGATATCATTTGGCGATCCGTCCTGTATTTAAAACGGTAGATACGTGCGCCGCTGAATTTGAGGCATTTACTCCTTATCACTATTCAAGTTATGAAGAAGAGACTGAAGTACGAGTGCGTTTGAAGCCGGCCGTAGTTATTTTAGGAAGTGGCCCAAATCGAATCGGACAGGGTATTGAATTTGATTACTCCTGTGTTCATGCATCCTTTGCACTTCGCGCCGCGGGGTATGAAACTATCATGATTAACTGCAATCCTGAGACAGTTTCAACCGATTATGACACCAGTGATCGATTATATTTTGAACCTTTGACGCTTGAAGATGTTCTTGAAGTCATTCATGCAGAGACTACTGCTGGACCCTTTCTTGGGGTGATAACTCAGTTGGGTGGACAAACACCTCTGAGTTTAGCTGCAGGCCTTAAAGCAAATGGCGTAACTATTTTGGGCACAAGTCCAGAAGCGATTAATTTGGCTGAAGAACGCGGCGCATTTGGGCAAATTTTGCAGGATCAAGGACTTAATGCACCAGAATTTGGAATGGCGGCCTCACAAAGTGAAGCCATAACTATTGCCACGCGCATCGGTTACCCCGTTCTTGTTAGACCATCGTTTGTCTTGGGCGGGCGGGGTATGGAAATCGTTTACGACGACGCTGCGCTAGCCGATTTTATCGCCCGAGCTACCGAAATAACTCCGGAACACCGAGTTCTCGTCGATCGTTTTCTAGATAGTGCAATTGAAATTGATGTCGACGCACTCTTTGATGGCAGTGTTTTGTACTTGGGTGGAGTGATGGAGCACATCGAAGAGGCTGGAATTCATAGCGGTGATAGTGCATGCGTGCTTCCATCTCTGACCATCACATCAGCGCAATTAGATGAGATAAAATTAGCCACACACAAAATTGCACAAAGTGTAGGAGTGCTTGGATTGATAAATATTCAATTCGCCATCGCCGAAAATATTCTCTACGTGCTTGAAGCAAATCCTCGAGCATCTCGAACAGTGCCATTTGTCAGTAAAGCCACAGGGGTCGCTTTAGCTAAGGCTGCCGCCCGCATCTCACTTGGGGCATCCATTGCCCAACTTCGAACCGAAGGTATTTTGCCCTCCGTTGGTGATGGCGTGGCCAAAGGTGTCTCAGTGAAAGAGGCCGTCCTACCCTGGAACCGTTTTCGCCGAAGCAATGGGCAAGGGGTAGATGCAGTTCTTGGCCCAGAGATGCGCTCGACCGGAGAAGTTATGGGAATATCGCCGAGTTTTGGCGAGAGTTATGCAAAATCACAGATTGCAGCTTTCGGTCCGCTTCCAAAAAAAGGCACTGTATTTATTTCACTTGCCGATAAAGATAAATTAGCTGGAGTTCAGGCCGCGCTTGGACTTGTGGATTTAGGTTTTAGAATCTTAGCGACCGATGGAACTGCTCAATTCTTAGCCACACATGGAGTAGCCTCAATTTCTGTACGCAAACATTCTGATGGAACGGGAGCAATGGGAGAGCCCACCATTGTGGAGATTATTAATTCTGGAGAGATTGACTTAGTGATAAATACGCCTGTTGGCCGAGGAACAAGAGCTGATGGGTGGCTCATTCGTACCGCTGCTGTACAAGGCAACATCCCAATTATTACAACAATCGCCGGATTTAACGCCGCAGTTGAGGGGATTCGTTTTTTGCAGTCACATGAATTATCTATACAATCCCTTCAAGAGTGGCTGATGCCATGATGGCCGAGATAAATAGAAATGCCACTCAGATTAATGCCACGATTGTGGGCAATAAGCGAGTCGGCCAGTATCACCAACTTATAATCAATATCGGTGAAATCTCCAACGTGTGTAAGCCCGGAAACTTTGTGGCGATAAACGTTGGTGGTGAAACTTCAAAGATGATTCTACGAAGAGCTTTTGCCATTTCGCGAGTATCAAATAATTCAACTTTTGGTGGCACGATGGAGTTAATTGTTGCGCCATTTGGTCAAGGCAGTCGATGGCTCTGTTCACAAAGCGAAGGTGCCGTTCTCGATATTGTTGTACCGCTTGGTAATGCCTTTGGCATCCCAACTACACCGGTCGCTGTTTTGCTCGTGGGAGGTGGCTATGGCTCTGCGCCACTTTTTGGTTTAGCTGAAGTACTCAATGCTCGGGGTTGTCGAGTTGATATGTTGCTCGGCGCAAGTACTGCGGGAAAAATATATGCGCCAATGGAGGGTAAACGATCAGTTAACTCTTTGCGAATATTTACAGAGGATGGCTCTATGGGCCAGCTAGGTCGCGTAACCGATCCCATTGCAACCCTCATCGAAGATCTTAATATCGCCGTTATTTACTCATGCGGGCCCATGGCGATGCTCGCTGCGATAAGCGAGATCACTCAAGGCACCGATGTCGTACATCAGTGTGCCGTCGAAGAGTCGATGGCATGTGGTATCGGAATTTGTATGACGTGCGTACTGCCTGTGGCTGATGAATTGGGTGCAGTCTCCATGCTTCGTTCATGTATCGAAGGCCCTGTGATGGATGGTGCCAATGTGCTGTGGAAGCGCGTTGGTAAAGTGATATGACGGTTTTAGATTTCTCCACCACCTTAGGTAATGCTTGGTTTGCCTCACCCGTATTTACTGCGAGTGGATGTGCGAGTTCTGGTCGCGAGTTAGCGCAATTTTTTCCACTCCATGAGATTGGGGCGGTCGTAACAAAGTCAATTATGAACAAGGCTCGTGCTGGCCGAGCAGCGCCACGTATGGCTGAAACTGCCAGTGGCATGCTCAACTCCATCGGTCTACAAGGCCCCGGAATAGATTCTTTTATCGCAAACGATATTCCTTATCTTCTTGAACAAAAGGCGCGCATCATTGTTTCTATCGCGGGAGAAAGCATTGAAGAGTATGCAGTATTGGCTCGCAAACTTCGATCGGTGGCTGGAATTAGTGCCCTTGAAGTTAATATTTCCTGTCCTAATGTAGAAAATCGCGGATTAGTTTTTGCTTGTGATCTAGATGCATCTCGCCGAGTTATTGACGGTGTTCGACGTGCAACGGGGGGAGAGATCCCAATAATCGCGAAGCTTTCACCCGACGTAACGGATGTAACTGCAATTGCGCAAGGAGTTGTTGACGCTGGTGCCGATGCACTTGCCCTCATTAACACGGTTCTTGGAATGGTTATAAATCTCGACACTATGCGCCCACATTTAGGTGGCAAAACGGGTGGTCTTTCAGGACCGGCTATTAAACCGATTGCGATCCGCGCCGTTTTCCAAGTTCACGAAAAACTGCCGCATGTCCCAATTCTTGGAATGGGGGGCATATCTAATGGAGGCGATGCCCTAGAGATGATTCTCGCCGGAGCAAGCGGTGTTTCTATTGGTACTGCAAGTTTTGGTAATCCAACTGCGCTCATGTCGATTCAGAGCGAACTCAAGGAGCTGTTGGTCGCTAAAGGCTTCTCTTCTTTACGTGAGGCAGTTGGTTTTGCTCATCGCAATCAAGAGAGTGAATCACAATGAGTAGTAAAACACCCATCGTGTTAGCGCTCGATACTTCTGATTTAGCAACTGCAATCGGATGGGTACATGCGACCGAAGGTTTAGTGCAAGTTTATAAACTGGGGTTAGAGTTTTTTTTAACATTTGGTCACGATGGCGTAAAAGCAGTTACCAGTGAAACTGATTGTGATATTTTTCTAGATTTAAAACTCCACGATATTCCCCATACAGTAAGTGGAGCAGCACGGGCTATCGCCGAGCTTGCCCCAAAATATGTAACAGTTCACGCATCCGGTGGAGGCGCTATGGTTGCCGCGGCCGTTGCCGCCCTTCCCTCGACGTTTGTCACTGGCGTAACTATTTTGACTTCTCTCTCCGATACCGATGTAGCCACACTAGGTTTTAAGGCAAACGCATTGGAAAGTGCAACCGCGCTAGCCTCAGTTGCGGTAATGGGTGGCGCGCGCGCAATTGTCTGTTCACCTCTTGAGATACATGCAATTCGAAAACGTGTTGGTTCAGAGATAATTATTATTACCCCTGGAGTTCGTCCATCCGATTCTGAAAGCGTTGATGATCAGTCACGCACTTTGACACCTCTTGAGGCGATCGAGCAAGGCGCAGATTTAGTTGTTATTGGTCGCCCTATCACCTCCTTCTGGAAACAGGGACCGGCTGCTATGCGTGGGCGCGCAGAGAGCATCTGCGCCCAGTTGCTCTGATAGGCACACGTGTGGACTAGATTTACTCCATGGGTGCCCCACCGATACTAACTCCTGAACAACGCAGCGCGGCGCTGTTAAAAGCTAGCCAATCGCGTAAACGCCGTGCCGAAGTTAAGTTAAAGGTCAAGAACGGCGAGTTCTCTATCGACACCGTTCTTGAAATTGCAGCAAATGAAGATGCGATTGCAAAGATGAGGGTGAGCGATCTTCTCCAAGCGCTCACGGGTGTTGGAAAAATTCGCGCAAGCGCACTCATGCAACGTTTACGTATTTCGCCGACACGGCGGATTGCAGGTTTGGGTCGACATCAGATCAAGGAGCTTCGTAGCGAATGTATGAAATCCTCACATGCCCTGACACCTGGAAAACTCTTGGTTCTCTCCGGTCCGGGAGGGGTCGGAAAGAGTACGGTTGCAACGAGATTGCGCACCACAGGTGATTTTTGGGTGAGCGTTTCAGCAACAACGAGATCTCCTCGACCAAATGAACATGATGGGGTCGACTATTTTTTCATTACTGATGATGAGTTCTCTCGCAGAGTGCGAGCCGATGAATTTCTAGAATGGGCACAGTTCGCCGGAAGTCGATACGGCACCCCTAGCTCAGCGGTGGAAGAGGCCCTACTAGCGGGGCGCAATGTACTTCTTGAAATTGAAATTGAAGGGGCTAAACAAGTAAAGTCACATCTTGGCCAATCACTTCTCGTGTTTTTACAGCCACCTTCGTGGGAAGAGCTCGTTTCTCGCCTTGAAGGTCGCGGTACCGACAGCCCCCAACGCCGTGCAGAGCGATTGCAGTTAGCCCAAGAAGAGCTGGCCGCGGCATCATTCTTCGACCTTGTTATCGTTAATGATCACGTCGAGCGCGTCGTGGAACAACTGATAGGGTTAACCTCTTGACCACACTGTTGGACACGATACGAGCGGGGAATAGCTATGGATGGCATTACAAATCCACCAATTGACGAACTTTTGGACAAAAGTGGCTCAAAGTACAGTCTCGTCCTCTACGCCGCCAAAAGAGCTCGTCAGATCAATGCCTACTACTCCCAACTCGGAGAGGGTCTACTTGAGTATGTAGGACCGTTGGTGGAGACCCACGTTCATGAGAAGCCGTTATCTATCGCACTTCGCGAGATTAATGAAGGCTTACTCACGATTGAAAATCTCGAACCAACGGCTTAATTCGCAAAGATATGTCTGCCACATCTCGTGAGATTGTTCTCGGGGTTGGCGCTGGAATTGCCGCCTATAAATCATGTGATCTATTACGGCGTTTACAGGATCGCGGCTATCTCATAACGGTTGTTCCGACACCATCTGCTCTTAATTTTGTGGGTGCCTCTACCTGGGAGGCGCTGTCAGGCCGAGCCGTTACAACACAGGTCTGGGAAAATGCTCACCACGTTGGGCACATTTCATTGGCCAATAGGGCCGATTATTTTCTTATCGCTCCAGCAACTGCCGACTTAATAGCTCGAATAGCCGCTGGCCGCGCCGATGATCTTTTGACAAATCTTATCCTTGCCTCAGATGCGCCGATGCTCGTGGTTCCCGCAATGCACCCTGCAATGTGGAGAGATCCGGCAACGGTTGCAAATGTAGCAACGTTGCGATCAAGGGGCTATGTTGTTATGGAGCCTGAGGTTGGGCGTCTTACTGGCAGCGATTCTGGTCAAGGTCGATTTCCGCATACTCAATCAATTGTGATGGCCTTCGATCTGCTCACGGGAAATCTTCGCGATTTGGTGGGAGTGAGAGTTTTGATTACCGCTGGAGGAACTCGCGAGGCTATCGATCCCGTTCGCTTCATTGGAAATAGATCCTCGGGCAAACAAGGCCTAGCTCTGGCACGCGCAGCAGTTTTACGGGGGGCAGATGTCGAACTGATTGCCGCAAATATGCAGGTAGATTCTTTACATGGAGTTGAGATTACACATGTGGAGAGCGCCAACGACCTAGGACAAGCTCTTTTTGCGCGTTTTCCACACTGTGACGTTTTAGTGATGAGCGCGGCCGTTGCCGATGCGCGCCCACGTCATCAGGAAAGAGAAAAGATCAAAAAAAGCCAGTTCACATCAATTGAATTAGAGCCCAATCCCGATCTACTTGTTAAACTTTCAGCCAGAAAGGCCGAACAAGTGATGATTGGCTTTGCCGCTGAAACCAATAACCTACGTGAGTCGGCTCGGGCTAAATTAACCGCCAAAGATTTAGACATTATCTACGTCAATGATGTAAGCGACGGTAAAATCTTTGGAAAGGATACGACGCAGGGTATGATTCTTACACGCCACGGTGCGGAAATAGCGCTCAAGGAAGTCTCCAAAGACGCTTTAGCAAACCTCCTCCTTGATCACGCCATTCGGCAGTTAGGTTAAATATATGTCAAAGCGCCTGTTTACCTCAGAGTCCGTTACTGAAGGACATCCTGACAAGATTGCCGATGCAATCTCCGATGCCGTTCTCGATTCACTCTTGAGCCAAGATATTAAGAGTCGAGTGGCCATAGAGACCCTCATAACAACAGGTCAAGTTCATGTGGCCGGCGAAGTAACAACAAATGGATATGCCGATGTCAATACAATCGTACGTGATACGGTTTTAAAGATTGGATATGACTCATCCGAAAAAGGCTTTGATGGAAATAGTTGCGGCGTATCGATTTCAATTGGGGCTCAGTCTCAGGATATTGCGCAAGGAGTCGATGATGCTTATGAGCATCGAGTTGCAGCAGGAGCCGATCCTTTAGATCTACAAGGAGCAGGCGACCAGGGATTAATGTTTGGTTATGCCTGCGATGATACGAAAGAGTTGATGCCACTTCCCATTCATTTGGCCCACGCCCTTGCCCAGCAACTATCGAAGGTACGTAAATCCGGCGCACTTGCATATCTGCGCCCCGATGGAAAAACACAAGTAACCATTGAATACGAAGGAAATCGCGCTATCGCACTCAATACCATCGTCATTTCTAGCCAACACTCGCAGGATGTTGATGTGGAAAAAACGTTGACGCCAGAGGTAATTGAGCACGTCATTGCGCCAATCCTTTCTCAAATAGATCTTCCTCGCCCAGATTTGAAGATTCTCATTAATCCAACGGGGCGTTTCGTTATCGGTGGACCCATGGGCGATGCCGGTTTAACGGGACGAAAGATTATTGTTGATACTTATGGTGGCATGGCCCGACATGGTGGAGGTGCATTTAGCGGTAAGGATCCTTCGAAAGTAGATAGATCTGCGGCCTATGCGATGCGCTGGGTAGCTAAAAACGTCGTCGCTGCAGGTTTGGCGAAGCGATGCGAGGTCCAGATAGCTTATGCCATCGGAAAAGCGCAGCCAGTGGGTTTATTTGTAGAAACTTTTGGTACTGAAAACGTTCCAGTCTCTAAAATTCAAGATGCAGTTCTTTCGGTATTCGATTTACGACCAGCTGCAATCATCCGAGATTTGGAGCTTTTGAGACCTATTTATTCACTAACAAGTTCTTATGGCCACTTTGGACGCGAACTCACAGAGTTCACGTGGGAACGGACAGATCGAGTTGATGCCTTGCAGAGCGCAATTAAGTAGAGCGTGGTTTCAACGCGCCCATTTCACTTAAAGGCCGAGGTAATTCCAAGGCCAGTTGAGCGTTTGGCAGAGCTCCTACCCTATGCGCGTGCATGGGTGGATTCTGGGATATCGCATTTAGACGCATCCTATGATTACGGCGTACCCGAATCCTTTTCGGATCTCATAGCTCCTGGGGTTCGAATTCAAGTTCCATTTAATGGCAGAGAAGTTGAAGCAATAGTTTTAGAGCGTCTGGAAAAGCCGAGTGTTAGCGGAGGCATAAGCGCAATAAGTAGAGTTATCTCTGCCCATCCGATAGCAACGGTCGAGTCCTTAGCTTTAATAGAATCCATTGCCCAGCATTGGGTAACAAACCCATGGCAATTACTTCGAAGTGCAATTCCTCCTCGTGTTGCCAGCGTCGATCGCAACATTTTTCCCGAAACTTCTCTCAACCAAATGAACGATGACGGGAAGCGGAGTTTTGCATATCAAGCAGATGCTCCCTTTGTAAGTCCAGCCACAAGTGCGGCGGAAATTATTTCACGAGAACGCGAGCATGGTTCAGTTTTAGTTATAGCTCCAAATACTCGTGATATTGCAGCGATTTGTGCCGCTTTGAGCAAACTCGGAGTTGCGCATTTTCGACTTGATAGTTCAATTCCTCGTGCAATGCGATATGCGAACTACTTGCAATCAATGAGAGAGGGAGACTGGGTGGTCGTGGGAGCACGTGGTGCGATTTTCACACCAGTAAAAAATTTACGAACGATTCTCGTTTTCAAAGAAAGTTCACATCAACATTATGAAATTCGTAGCCCTGGCTGGAATGTTCGAGATATCGCCATTCTTCGCCGTAAAAGGGAGAATCTGACGGTTATCTTCACTGGATGTGTCCCAAGCCTTGATCTCTCTCTATTGATTGAGAATAATGAGCTGACCTTTATCACCAAACCCCATCGACTAAATGTGAGGGCATTTTCATCAGAAGATGGATCGCTTTTGCCAGGTCGAATCTTTGATGACATTAGAAAAGGGCTTTCGAATGGTCCAGTCCTATTTCTTATGCCGCGCAAGGGCTACGGTAATGCGCTCTTATGTGCGCATTGTAAAAATATGGCAATGTGTAGTTGCGGTGGTCGTCTAGTAGTCACCGCGAAAAACGCGGCGCCACTTTGTGTGTTGTGTTCAAGAAGATATGAAGGTTGGAAGTGTCAATGGTGCCAACGAGATCGACAGTACATTGTAGCGCGAGGAATTGATCGCGCTGGCGAGGAAATTTCACGGGCATTCCCAAACTTTCCAACAATACTTTCATTTGGAGGTGTTATTAAGGACCAGGTCTCAAATCGTCCAGCACTTGTTTTAGCAACACCTGGCGCCGTTCCAACTGTTGAAACAGGTTATGCCGCTGTAGTCATAATGGAAGGTTTAAATTTTTTTTCGCACCCTGATTTACGTGCACAAGAGCGTGCGCGCGAGTTATTTTTCGAAACCTCTGGAATGCTAAATCCAGATGGATTCGTACTCCTGTGTATTCAAGATTCTCATCCGATTGTCTCTGCGATTTCTCGTTGGAATCCTGGTGCAATGATTAGACGCGAACTATCAGAACGATTGGAAGTTCCGCTTCCACCGTACGTATCAAGTGCGGTTTTAGTGGGTACTGAAAGTGAATTCACTTCGATTGCAACTGGCCTAAGAAAAGCTATTGCTGAGAACCGTCTTGCACACACGACCAAATTTTATGGCCCTACAAATATTGGTAAAGGTCTTTCGAAAATTGTTCTCTATTTTCCCCACAAAGATTCAACTGTGGTTAAAAGCTTCTTTGCTGAGTTACAACGTAGACGAAGTATTGCCAAGAAGGAGCGTCTGGAAATGAGAATTGATCCTTATTCCCTCTAACTTATTGCTAGGATTGGGTAATGCCCGTTCAAGAGATTCGCTACTTTGGAGATCCAGTTTTGCTCACTCCGGCGGCTATGGTTGTAGATTTTGATAAAGAGTTACGAACACTAATTTCAGATCTCACCGAAACCATGTTGCAAGCTCCCGGCGCTGGATTGGCAGCCCCTCAAATAGGTGTGGGGTTGCGTGCATTTGTTTGGCATGTGGATGATATTTTAGGTCATTTAATCAATCCAACTTTAGTTTTGAGCGATGAGATCGAAATCGATGATGAAGGATGCCTTTCCTTTCCAGAGTTGAGCTTTCCAACTCCGCGGGCGATTCGGGCAGTTGCACGTGGTTTTAATATGTTTGGAGAGCCTATCGAAGTCGATGGTTCGCAATTTCTAGCACGGGCGTTGCAACATGAGACTGACCATTTAGATGGAATCTTATTCATCGATCGTTTGCCAAAGGCCGAACGTAAGTTAGCCATGAAAGAGATTAGAGAGTCGCAGTGGTTTAATGCCGCGTTTGAGGGCAATGATAGCCTTGTGATTAAAGAATCACCGCATGCGGTTTTCGGACGGCGACTTTAATGCGCATCGGAGTAGCCGCTACTCCGGCAGCTGCGCTCCCGACGCTTGAGTGGCTTTTTGAATCAGCTCATGAAATCGCGCTCGTTATCTCTCAACCAGATCGACCATCTGGTCGAGGTCGCCCACTTGTAAGTTCTGACGTGAGTCAATGGGCGCTCAATCGAAAAATCCCATTGATTCGCCCGCATTCACCCGAAGATTTACACGGATACATTGACGATCTCGATTGTGTTTTAACGATTGGCTATGGTGTTTTGTTACCCGAATCGATTCTTAGAGTTCCACTTCATGGATTTCTTAATCTACATTTTTCAATTTTGCCTGCATATCGCGGAGCGGCTCCCGTGCAAAGAGCAATTGAACGGGGAGAGCGCGCCACGGGTGTTACGGTTTTTGCTTTGGATAAGGGAATGGATACTGGAGCGATTTATTCGCATGCGCATCTGGTTATCGAACCCACGTGGAGCAGTCTTGAATTAATGAATGCGCTTGCGCTCCTAGGACCCCACGTCGTTGAAGAGGCTTTAGTCGCAGTTGAAAAAGGTATCCAACCGAGACCACAGGTTGGCGCGGCATCTATGGCACCTAAAATTTCCAAGACCGAAGCCAAGATTGATTGGAGCTTTCACTCGGAGGTTAATCTGGCCCGAATTCGTGGATTTTTCCCCAAACCTTGTGCGTGGAGCCAATTCAACGGCATGGTGCTCAAAATATTTCAGGCGCAGCTATTCGAAGCTTCGCTTAAACCGGGGGAGATATCAGTTATCGATGGCAATCTTGTTGTTGGCTGCGCAGATTCATCGGCGATTGCATTACTGCGAGTTCTACCTGGCGGTAGCAAAGAGATGTCAGGAATTGAATGGTCACGAGGTTTACATTTGCACGGTGGAGAGCGCTTTGACTAAAGCACGGAGAGATTCTTTTAAATCACCCAGACCTGATGCAGCTCGTCTTCTCGCCTTTGATGTCATAACGGAGGTCAATCGCAATAACGGTTATTCAAACTTACTGCTCCCGCAAGCTTTGACATCTAGCTCGCTGTCCGAGCGCGATCGCAATCTGGTTACAGAACTTGTTTACGGGACTATTCGAATGTTGGGAAAACACGACTGGGTACTAGCTCAGATTAGTGATCGCCCTTGGTCAGAAGTTGATCCAGGAATCATTGATGTTGCGCGCTTAGGAGTACACCAGTTGCATGAAATGCGCATACCCGACCATGCCGCCGTTGCTGCAACTGTTGAAGTGGCACGTGCAAGACTCGGTGAATCTAAGGCCAGTTTTGTCAATGCTCTTTTGAGAGGCGTCACCAGAAAATCTATGGATGAGTGGTTTACACCTCTGTCCCAGATGCAAGATCCAGTATCTAGGCTGGCTATCGTATATTCGCATCCTGAATGGATCGTCTCTGCATATTACGATCTACTCAAGGATTGGAAGCAGACAGAGGAAGCACTAAAAATAAATAATATTGCAGCGCTGCCAACGTTGGTTTCATGGCCGGGATATTCAACGCAGTCAGATTTGATTAACGTAGGTGCCACTGCAACGCAGTTTTCCACGCTGGGAGCTCGATGGAAAGGACATTCTGGCAGTCTAGATCTAATTCGACATCGATTAGCCGGCGTCCAAGATGAGGGATCTCAGTTGGTCGCCACTGTTTTTGCATCAGTGGCCAACGGAACGAAATGGCTAGATTTATGTGCTGGTCCCGGAGGTAAAGCGGCGCTTCTGTGCGCCATTGCCGCACAGAGAGGCATCGAAGTAACAGCAAATGAGATTTCAACTCCTCGCGCGGAGTTAGTGAAACGTGTGGTGCACGGTGCAAGAGTATGGGTTGGCGATGGCCGCGACATTGCCGAACGGGGCGAGAGCTTTGATGCGATTTTAATTGATGTGCCCTGTACGGGCCTTGGAGCATTGCGAAGGCGGCCAGAGGTGCGATGGCGTCGAACATTACAAAATTTACGTGAACTTACTAAGTTACAACGCGAACTCATTCACGCAGCTATTGGCGTTTTAAATCCTGGGGGAGTACTCGGATATGCGACGTGTTCACCACATTTGGCTGAAACAACCGTTCAAGTTACCGATATTCTAAAAAACTATCCAGAGCTTGAACTTATTGATTTATCATCGAAGATGCCGTCTGGACTCCATAATGGAATACGCGACGGAGCCATGAGCCTTTGGACTCATCTTCATGGCACAGATGCAATGTTTCTAGCGGCTTTCGTTAAGCGAAGTTAAACTTCTGCTATGTCACGTGAAATCCGCATCACGCCGAGCATTCTAAATGCCGATTTGGCGAATTTGGAACAAGAGATTGCCCTCATTGCCGATGCTTCTGATTTTCTACATTTAGATGTTATGGATAATATTTTTGTACCGAATTTTACCTTTGACTTCGAGCGAGCAAGCCAGATTATCAAAAACTCTCCAATCGGAGTCGATGCACATTTGATGGTCGCCGATGTAGATGATATTGCGCCGGCGTATGCCCAAGCAGGTGCGACAAGTGTGACTGTTCACGCGGAAGCAACGAAAAATATTGTGTCAACTTTAAAAGCAATTCATGGTGAAGGTGCACGTACGGGTCTTGCTTTAAAGCCCAGAACGCAGATAGCTAGTTATGCAAGATTTCTTGATGACGTTGATATGTTTTTGATTATGACAGTAGAACCTGGTTTTGGCGGACAAAAATTTATGCTTGAAATGTTGGATAAAGTTCGCCAAACACGACTAATAATCGGTGCTCGGCCCATTTGGCTGCAAGTTGACGGAGGTATATCACTTGAGACCATTGCCCAAGCTGCCGAAGCTGGCGCCGACACCTTTGTCGCAGGTAGTTCGGTGTTTAATTCATCGGATCCAAACGAGATGATTCGTTCATTACGCAATTGCGCACTATCTGTGACAGACTAGGCAAACGTTGTTCCGGGGGTCGGTGATAATTCCGAACCGGCGGTATAGTCCGCGACCCGATCACATCCAGTGGTCGGTTGATTTGGTGAAATTCCAAAACCGACAGTTAAAGTCTGGATAAAGGAGCAAATGCTCATGTGCAATTCGCGCATGGGTGTTTTGTTGCTTCCTGGAGCTTTTCATCCTAGGAAGGATCAACTATGAATATCATTACATGGCTATTTGAAACAAATATCAACTTCGGCAGTAAATCAATCGCAATACGCGAAATTATCGGGGGAACACTGGGTTTATCGAGTGCCATTTTAGGGGCCCGTAGAAAAGTGTTGGCATGGCCCGTCGGAATCCTTGGAGATGCACTTTTATTCACCGTTTTTCTAGGTGCAGTCTTCGCCTATTCGAATCAGCCCTCGGCCAACTTCTATGGACAGGCCAGTCGAAATCTCTTACTGATTGTTGTGAGCGTCTATGGCTGGATTCGTTGGTCCCATCATCAACGAAACAATGGTAAATCACAGCCTGCTGTTTCCCCCAGATGGACGAGTTCAAAAGAGAGGCTAATTCTTCTCCCATTGATTGTTGTCTTTTACTTACTCTCAATGCAGATCTTTAAAGCATTAGGAGAAAGTGGTACGTGGCTTTTAGTTGATACTTGGATCTTTACAGGTACAGCTCTTGCCACATACGGAATGAGCCGTGGCTATGTTGAATTCTGGTTAGTCTGGGTTGCCGTTGACTTAGTCGGCGTTCCCTTTGCTTTTAAGAATGGTTACTATCCCACCGGTACTTTATACGCGATCTACCTTCCCTTCGTCATTTGGGGTTTTCTATCGTGGTTGCGTATTTCAAAACGTGAAAGAAATCCCATACAAGCACCGCACTAAATCTAGTAAAGTTGCCGCTATGAAATCCTTTGACGCCCTCTGGTTAGAGCTTGTCGAAAAACTGATGAGCCGCCCAGAGGGTTCAGGCACGGTTGCCGCAGTGGATGCTGGAGTTCATAGCATCGGAAAGAAGATTTTAGAAGAAGCAGGTGAGGTCTGGCTTGCTGGCGAATATGAATCTAATGAGGCGTTAGCCCAAGAGATTAGCCAATTGATTTACCATATACAGACCATGATGTTGGCTCGAGGGTTAAAGCCCGACGATATCTACAAATATCTCTAAAGAATCGAGTTACCTATGTTACGGATTGCAGTTCCAAATAAGGGCTCCTTGGCGGACTCGTCGATCGAAATTTTGCAAGAAGCAGGTTACAAGCAGCGAAGTGACACCCGAGATTTAATTTTAGTTGATCTTGAAAATTGCGTTGAATTTTACTATCTAAGACCACGCGATATTGCAATTTATGTAGGTTCAGGCGAACTTGAAGCCGGTATAACGGGTCGTGATCTGCTTATTGATTCAGGAGCATCGGCCAAGGAACTTCTTGCGTTAGATTTTGGTGGCTCGACTTTTAGATTCGCAGCCCCGATTGATTATGAATGGTCATTAGCTGACATCGCGGGCAAAAGAGTGGCTACCGCATACCCAGGTTTGGTTTCGAACTATTTAACAAATCTGAGTATTCATGCCGATATAGTGCGTTTGGATGGTGCAGTTGAAAGCAGTGTTCGATTAGGTGTGGCAGATCTAATAGCTGACGTAGTAAGCACTGGAAATACTCTACGCCAAGCGGGATTAAAAATATTTGGAGATCCAATTTTAACGAGTGAGGCGATTGTAATTTCTCGAAAGGATTTTACTAGACCCGAAGATCTTGAAATTCTTATTAGACGTTTACAAGGTGTTGTTACCGCTCGTCGATATGTACTTCTAGATTATGACATTCCCAAAATTGATGTCGAATTGGCGTGCGCAATAACGCCAGGATTAGAATCCCCAACAATTTCACCATTACAAAATATTGATTGGGTTGCAGTCCGTGCCATGGTCCTGCGCAAAGACACTAATCGAGTCATGGATGAACTATGGACAGTAGGTGCTCGAGGAATTTTGGTTACAGATATCCATGCTTGCCGACTCTAACGCACTATTCACGCGTGCTTTCAATATCTTCACTGGCAATTCCTAGCAAATAGAGCACGGAATCTAGATACGGCGCCGTCAATGAACTATCGGCTGCGGCTTTTACTGCAGGTTTAGCATTAAAGGCTATTCCAAGACCGGCGGCGGCAATCATGTCTAAATCATTTGCGCCGTCGCCAATAGCGATAGTTTGTGACATCGTTAAGTTTTCGAGTTCGGCAAACTCTCGCAACGCGGCCGCTTTTGCCGCACGATCAATGACTTCCCCTGAAATGTTACCCGTTAAGAATCCATCGATGATCTCTAACTTATTAGCCTTGACATATTTAATCTTCAACGAATCCACAAGTGGAGCGATTACATCTATAAAGCCACCAGAAACAACGGCGACGCTGTGTCCGAGTCGATGGAGCGTATCAATAAGAGTTCGGGCGCCGAGGGTCAATGAAATCTCATTTTGAACCTCGCTGATTACAGACTCCGGCAGACCTTTTAGTAGTTTGACTCTTGACCTCAATGATTGCTCGAAATCCAACTCTCCACGCATTGCTAAATCTGTAATTTCTCTGACTTTTTGACTTACCCCGGCCTTTGCCGCAAGGAGCTCTATGACCTCTTGCTGGATTAATGTTGAATCCACATCCAATTGCACTAATTTTTTGGCCAGTCTTAGTAAGCCACCTGGTTGAACTGCCATATCGACATTATGTTTAGCTGCAATTGGAGCAAGAACGGCGCTTACAGCGATTTGCTCAACACCTGAAATCAAAAACTCTATCGCTATAACAGGTTGTGAGGCAGTTCGGGAAATGCGTTCGATATTGGCGCCCACGCTAGCCATTGCACCTGAAATAGCTGCCAACGCTAAGGGGTGCAGTTTTGTACTCAAAATAACAACGTGGAGTAATCCCTTCTTCACGGCGATGCTTTGTGGAGTATTCGTAGAAAATAGGGTTGCGATTTCGACATCCATTGATTGCTCGCATTGGAGTAAATCGGCAACGATAGCTTTTTCGTGAGCGGGATTGAGGGCAATCAAGACCGTCAAAATTAATCGATGACTGATGACAACCTGCTCGATATCTAAAATTGCAACTGAAAAAGGCGAGAGCGTTGCGAAAAGAGCCTCAGTGATACCAGGTTTATCGTTGCCAGTGAGCAAGATAAGTCCCGTAAATTGATCAATTTCGCGCGTATTTGTCATGAGAAATGGAGTTTATCGCGAATCACTTGGCGCCAAAACCGTTAATGGCCCTACTTTTATCAACTACCCAGTATCTTTTTGCTCTATGGCCAGTACTCATGTTTTAGAACTCACGGATATTCACATTATACGTGACGGTAAATCTATTCTTGGACCCATCAATTTTTCAATAGATAGGGGAGAGAGATGGGTAGTTCTGGGTCCAAACGGGGCGGGGAAGTCGACACTCTTGCAATTACTAGCAACCAGAATTTTTCCAACGGAGGGTACGGTCAAAATCCTAGATAGAGTAATGGGACACATTGATTTATTTGAACTCAGAACGAGAATTGGTCTATGCGGAGCCCTCGCTGCCTACGAAATTCCAGAGGATGAAAAAGTAAGAGACGTTGTCTTGACCGCGGCTTATGCGATTCTGGGACGATGGAACGAGATTTATGATTTGTGGGATGAATCTCGTGCGATGGCTTTACTCACCACCTTTGGAGTTCGCGACCTAGGAGATCGCGTGTATCAAACCCTGAGTGAAGGGGAGAGAAAACGTGTTCAAATTGCACGAGCCCTGATGACCGATCCTGAACTCTTGCTTCTCGATGAACCGGCAGGTGGCTTGGATGTTGGAGGGCGGGAAGATTTACTCCGAAGGCTTGCCGAATTTTCTTTAAGCTCAACATCGCCCGCAACTGTTGTAGTCACCCATCACATTGAAGAGATCCCCATCGGAACAACACATGCCTTACTCCTCAGGAATGGTGTAGCTATGGCCTCAGGTCCAGTCGAGCAGATAATTACCTCCGAGTATATTTCTGCAGTTTTTCAGAGTGACATCGAAGTACATTCACACGGTGGTAGATTCTCAGCCCGCGCACGAATGTAGAAGAATGAAGTTATTTGATCAGATGCATTCAGAGTGGCAACACGAGTTGGCGAATCAAAAAACTCAATTTGATAAAATAGAATCCGCACTTACAGGTCAGTACATTGCTCCAATTCATGAGAATATTATGCGAGCCCTTAAACTTCCAATTTCTGGCATTCGAGTAGTGATATTTGGCCAAGATCCTTATCCGACGCCTGGATATGCACAAGGATTGGCTTTTTCAGTAGGCGCACAGATTTCCCAACTCCCTGCGACATTAAAAAATATCTTTAAAGAATTGAGCAACGATTATCCTGATTCCAGCCCAGAAAATGGCGATCTCCAGCGGTGGAGTGATCAAGGCGTGCTTTTACTTAATCGAATTTTGACTACGCAAGTAGGTCAATCTTTAGCTCATGTGAATATCGGGTGGCAAGCCATTACCGATGAAATTGCAAAGGTTCTCGGAGCTCATTTAGTAGTTGCTATTTTATGGGGAAAAAATGCGCAAGAACTCGCCGGTTATTTTAGTGCTGAGCTCAGGATTACGTCAGCGCACCCAAGTCCATTGTCGGCATATCGTGGGTTTTTTGGTTCTAGACCTTTTTCGCGAGCTAATGAAATCTTAACTAGTCACGGTAAGGCGGCAATTTATTGGTAGAAAATCACATACCCCACAGAAAATCTGCGGGGTATGTGATTTCTTAATTTAACGTACTTATCCAATCCAAGCATTAATGGGCGAGGCAAGAAAGTAGATCACAAATAGGCCTGATACAAGCAGGAGCAATGGATGAACATCTTTGCGACGGCCTTGAACGATTCGGATGACAACGTGGGAAATAAAGCCGGCGCCAATACCTACGGAGATATTGTATGTAAATGGCATCAAGATAATCGTTAAGAAAGCGGGAATTGCAATTCCGAAGTCTTCCCAATCGATTTTCTTAATCTGAGTCATCATGAGAAAACCCACAATGACAAGTGCTGGAGTAGCCGCTTCATAGGGGATAACCGCTACAAGGGGCGCCAAGAATGTTGTTAATAAGAACAAGACTCCCGTAACAACCGATGCAAGTCCGGTACGTGCACCTTCTCCAACACCAGCGGCAGATTCGATATAACTTGTATTTGAAGAGATGCTTCCCACTCCGCCGGCTACTGCAGCAAGTGAATCAACAAGTAATATGCGATCATTATTTGGAATATTGCCTTCACTGTCGACTAGATTAGCTTCATATCCAATTGCGGTAACCGTTCCAACCGTATCAAAAAAGTCAGAGAGCATTAATGTAAATATAAATAGGATTCCAGCCACTAATGAGATTCGGTCAAAAGATCCTAAGAGATTGAATTGCCCAAAAAGACCAAAATCAGGCTTACCAATTATGTCAGTAGGCACCGCAGGAACATTGAGTCCCCAACCCTTTGGATTTACGGCGCCAGTGGCACCGTTGAAGTTAGGCCCAATCTTGAAAGCAGATTCAATGAAGATTGCTAAAACCGTTGCAGAAGCGATTCCGATAAGAAGAGCTCCTTTGACTTTCTTCACCATCAAAATGATCATAAGAAACAGACCGAAAGCGAAAACAATGATTGGCCAACCGACCAAAGTTCCATTATCACCAAGGGTTACTGGAACTGGACCGCCACCAGTTTTTCGAACAAATCCGGCATCAACGAGACCAATGAGTGCGATAAAGAGTCCGATTCCAACCGAGATCGCAATCTTTAGTTGAGCTGGTACCGCCTTAAATACGGCAGTTCTAAATCCCGTCAAAACGAGAATCGTAATAATTATTCCTTCCATGACGACAAGACCCATTGCATCGGCCCACGACATTTTTGAAGCTATACCTACAGCAACAAAGGTATTGAGTCCAAGACCAGTTGCCAGAGCTAATGGATAATTACCGACTACCCCCATGAGTATTGTTAAAACTCCTGCCATCAGGGCCGTCATGGCAGCGACGGCAGCTAGATTTGGTGCATCGCCACCGCCGAGAAACTTTCCATCGGCATCTTTTGCAAGACCAATGATTAAAGGGTTAAGTGCGACGATATATGCCATTGTGAAAAAGGTGACAAAACCTCCGCGAATTTCTCGGGCAACGGTTGAGCCTCGTTCTGTAATTTTAAAATAGGAATCGAGCATGGACTATCCCTTTCTGTTTTGGTATCGGGGGTGTTTACGACCCCGTGCACGAAGTTTCGGCTCGTGCAAATACCGAGGGAAGATAGGCGTCAGACTATCGGCTATTTAACGCCAATTCGAGCAACGACACCAAGGGCGGTAGCAATGGATTGACCAATAAGTAAGACAAATAGGAGCGTACCTAAACCTATAGTGCCACCTAAAAGCGTTCCGATAACGACTGCGCTAAACTCCAAAGCAAAACGCACACGAGATATACGCACTCCAGATCGGTGATGAATCGCCGTCATGAGGCCATCACGAGGGCCAGCTCCCAATCCACATGTGATGTAGAAGCTTGTGGCAACTCCAATCATGCCGATGCCAAGCAATACGAAAACAACTCCCAAAATAAAGTTATGCTGCAACGGAATGATCGTAACTCCCACTTGAATTGCGAGAGCAATGATTATTAGATTTGCTATTGTACCGAACCCCGGCTTTTCCCGAAGCGGGATCCAGGCAGTTAAAACGAGCGCACTGATAGCAAATGTCGACCAACCCATTGAGATATCTAAATGCCGTGAAATGCCTTGAGCCAGTACCGACCATGGTCCATTTCCAATATCGCTTTGGACTACAAAGGCGTCACCAATACCAAAAATAAATAGACTAACAAAGAGTATAAACGTCCGCACAAAGTTTAAATCCCATCGACCATCAGCTGTCCATGGCGTCCGAGGAATTGTTTTATGGGGCCGTAAGAACTCGATGAAGGAGATTACTGACACTGAACGAGCCTACTGCATGTTGCAACATTAATTAATGTTGCGTAGCCTGCGACAATGTTTCCGGGAATCGGCACGATTATCAATGTCGTAGCAATCATTGTCGGAGCTTCAACGGGTGTCCTAGTAGGAAATCGTTTAAACATCAAAACGCGAATTTTGCTCAATGATGTACTTGGCTTAACAACACTATTAGGCGCTTCATTAGCTGTTGCGCCATTATGGAAGGCTGATTTCACATTAGCCTTTCCAAGTGGATGGCCGCTATTGATCGTTCTTGGATCTCTGGTCATCGGTGGTGTGATTGGTACGGTACTCAAACTAGAGGAGAAATTGGATTCATTTGGTGAGAATCTGCGTAAGGGATTTAAGGCATCTAGTAACAGCAGTTTCATTGAAGGGTTTGTCTCAGCCTCACTTTTGTTTGCAATCGGACCCTTGGCTATATTGGGCTCGATTAGTGATGGAATGTCATCGGGAATAGAGCAGTTACTCCTCAAAAGTACACTCGACTTCTTTGCCGCTATGGCCTTTGCATCTTCGCTCGGTTGGGGAGTCGCGGCTGCGGCCATTCCCGTTGGAATCTACCAGGGCATATGGACTTTAATTGGGCTTTTTTTGGGGCAAATTCTCACAAGTTATCAGATCGAAACAATGAGCATTGTGGGGGGCACGATGCTCATGGCCATTGGATTACGACTCTTGAACGTAAAGAAGATTGCAGTCGGAAATTTACTTCCCGCTTTAGCGATCGCTCCAGTGATGGCATTTATCGTTCATAGTTTTCTCTAGCAATGTGTCATTAAATAGTTGATGCATCAATCACGAATCGATATTTAACATCGCTGGCAACGGTTCGGTCATAAGCAGTGTCAACATAGTCAGCTGAAATCACTTCCACATCACTGACAATTTGATGTTGCCCACAAAAATCTAACATCTCTTGCAACTCCGGAATTCCTCCAATCATCGATCCAGCAATGCGTCGACGACCATTGAGTAATGCGCCAATATTTACTTCATAGGGATTTCCAGGAAGACCAATTACTACCAGTGTTCCGTCAAGGGCTAATAGGTCAAGATAGAGGTTGATGTCTAAATCGGCACTAACCGTATTTAAAATCAAATCAAAACTCTTTTGATGTTCTTTAAGAACGGCGATGTCTTTCGTACAAACAAAATGATCTGCGCCCATTTCCAGCGCATCGGCCTCTTTTGTTGGCGAGTGAGAAAGGACCGTAACTTCGGCGCCCATTGCATGTGCGAATTTGACCCCCATATGTCCTAGACCTCCAAGGCCCATGACTGCGGTTCTCATTCCGGGTTTTGCTCCCCATTTCTTTAGTGGGGAGTACACAGTAATTCCGGCGCACAAAAGAGGGGCTACACCGGCTAAGGAAAGATTGGCTGGAATATGAACGGCGTAATCTTGGTTAATAATAAAGTTGTTTGAATAACCACCGTAAGCAACGGTCTTTCCATCACGCTCTAGCGTGTTATAGGTTCCGGTCATTCCATTTTCGCAATATTGTTGCAAACCTGCCACGCAGCTTGAACAGGTTCGGCAAGAATCGATAAAAACGCCCACTCCAATCAAATCGCCTATCGTAAATTTTGTTACTTTCGAGCCGACTGCACTCACCGTGCCTACAATCTCATGACCTGGAACCATGGGAAAGATAGCTGGCCCCCATTCTTGGCGTACTTGGTGGATATCAGAATGGCAGATTCCAGTAAAAGAGATCTCTAAGGAGACGTCATGGGGACCTAAATCTCTGCGTTCAAAATCTAAACGTGTAAGTGACGCCGATGGCGACATTGCAGCTAAGGCACGTGATTTCATAGTTTTACTCCTTGAATGGAAGTGGTTGAAGTGATGTGTGGCTGGCGCGTGATGCACGCGCGGTAACTTGTCGCATGTGATGGCGCCGGCATAAGACTTCATAAGCGATTTGATCGCCAATGCTCACGTCTCCGACAACGACTTGTTCTCCTTCAATGACCATCACTCCACCTTTAGTTCGAGCATTGTGGGTTGCGCGCGAGCCACACCAGCACAGCGCTTCAACTTGCAGGGCATGGACTCGATCGGCAAGTTCAATAAGGCGACTTGAACCTGGAAATAGAAGCGTCTGAAAATCGGTGAGTATCCCGAAAGCAAATACATCTATTCCTAAACCATCGACTATTTTTGCTAACTGCTCAATCTGAACTCTTTCATAAAACTGCGCTTCATCGCAGATTACGTAGTCGATACGATCACCGGCTGAAAGATGATCAACTACATGCTTGTGTAAGTCCATTCCTGTCCAGACTTCAATGGCGGGGGAGGTGAGTCCTAATCGGGAAGAGATGACTCCACTTCCCGCGCGATCCTTACTTGTAAAGATAATCCCACTGCGGCCGCGGCTGTGATGATTATGGGCCGTCTGCAAAGCCAAAGTGGATTTACCACTATCCATCGTTCCGCAATAGTAAATTAACTCAGCCACAGACGACATCCTTCCATATTCTTACCTGAAGAGCCCATGAACCAACAAAGCCGACTCAAGTTGGGGTAATAAGTGCAAGGCTATCGCTACTGAAATATGGGAAGAATCACGATAGGCAACAATCGAGTCTTTTATGGCTGGACAGAAAGAGGTGCATAGCCATGGCGTCGGATCGATGAGTGTGAAACCTGAAATTATTTTGACGGGAGTTTTCTTGGTCGTGTCGCAACGATTAGATCCCTTTGAAGCAAGACATGAAGGGATATCACGCAATGGCCGCGGAGTATCACTTATGTAAAAAAGATGCGCACTTGCTCCTTTCAAGGACAATTGGAGTTTTTGCTGACCATCGCTCCACCACTTATCTCGATTTGGATATGTTTTTGGGGAAGAATAGTATTGAAAACTACTCACTATTACCGCCGCAGGGTGAATCGCCTGAATTCTAGCGATCGAATTTTCTCGCCATTTCCGACAGTGCACATCTTTGAAAGCTCCTTGATCTGAGCGAGGTACCTCTACCGATGGGCAGGCCGATTTCGTTAAGGAAATTAACTTGAATCCGCGTTTTTCTGCCAGTTTCTCTAATGTAGGAAACCATTGGGCGGCATGTGAGTCGCCGTAAAGAACTATCGTTGTAAGAGATGCCTTATTTCCATAAGTACAGTAACCCGATTTTGTCTCTCCATAATTTACATGACAGCCATCACCGTAAACTGCGGGTTTTGCCATAACCTTGGTCAAATCGAAAGTAAAGGAATTATCGCCTTTGGTCGAAATTACCGATGTCGCTGTAGTGGCTATGAGAATTCCGGCAAGGAGTGAAGTTATGGTCGTTGCAATCGCACCGAGAAAAATTTTTCGTGGTGCGATTTTTAAATGTCGCAGCGGCTCTTCAATAAATTTATTGGTGAAATGAGCTAATACCAGCGTTAGCACGATACATGCAAAACGTTCTCTAATATGGAGAGGGCGTCCAATTGCACTGCTTGGAATTACTAACGCGGGCCAGTGCCAGAGATAGAGAGGATAAGAGATTTTTCCAAGCCATTGGCTAATTCTGTTATTAGCTAAGAAATTAAGCACTGGTGGCCAGAAAGGAATCGTAGTTATCAAGAGTGCGGTAGCAAATACCGGAATCGTTGCATTAAATCCGGGGAAAGAGGTGTTGTCATCGAATCTAAAGGATGCAACGAGAATTGCAGAAAAACCTAGCCATGGAAGGAGGCGATGTTTGAATAAATTTTTTGGAATAAAAAGTAAGAGCGCGCCAACGCCAAGCTCCCAAGCGCGTGTGGGAAGTGAGTAGAAAGCCCAGATGGGTGAAGTTTGCGTCTGGTAAACCGATAATGCCAGTGAAAGAAGGGTGATGAGTGCAACCCCTTGTACGACGGCGCGCCTTCCATATCGTGCCAGGAATATCATTAAAACTGGCCAAATCAAGTAAAACTGTTCTTCGACTGCAAGCGACCAATAATGTATAAAGGGTGAAGGAGTCGCATTTAAATTTTGGTAGTCATTTTGCCACCATGCAAAGAGATAGTTGGAAATATATGCAGCCGCGGCAAATAGATCTCGCCCCAATGCACCTCGTGTATTGGGGGGCAGAACGAACCATGCAATTACGGCGGTGACAAAAAGTACAAAGACTGACGTGGGCAATAATCGCTTTATTCGTCGCTGATAAAACGCACTTAAATTAAGGCGCCCCGTTGAGTCCAATTCACGAAGTATGAGGCCAGTGATGAGATATCCCGAAATAACATAAAAAATATCGACGCCGATGAATCCACCTGGTACAAGGCGTGCATGAAAAAGCGTGACTACTATCGCGGCAAAGGCGCGAAGGCCTTGAATCTGAAGAACGCGCACCTTTAAGCGGTAACTAACGAAGAGATATTGATGTGGGGATATTTAACATGCAAACGCGCTCGTCCGCCAAGACTGGCAATCTCCAAAATCGTCAGGAGATGCATGACGTGGCCACCACTTCTATTAATCAGCTCAATCGCGGCCGAGAAAGTTCCGCCCGTTGCCAAGACATCATCTATCAGCATTACCGCCGTACCCGCAGTTATCGCATCAACGTGAACTTCAAGGGTGTCATTACCGTACTCAAGGTTATAGCTCTCTGAAATCACTGTATGTGGGAGTTTTCCAGATTTACGGATTGGAATAAATCCTGATCCGAGCTCATGTGCCACGGCCGCGGCAATGATGAAACCTCGAGCTTCAATTCCTGCTACCAACGTTCCAGGCGCCCCAAACGATGCGAATTTTTTAGTGATTGCCGAAAAGGCTTCACCGCTGGCAAGCAGAGGAGTGATGTCTTGAAATCTAACTCCTGGTTTTGGATAATCAGGGATCTCGCGGATCAGTGATAGCGCTTGCTTAACATCCATGGGAGTGATTCTATCGGCAGAGAGCTCACTCTTATAAATTGCGGCGTAGTACTAGCACCGTAACGTCATCGTCGGCATTTTGGCCTGCGTGGTCAATAATTGCCTCGACTATTTCTTGGGCGCTTGCGCAACCTCTCGCGATTTCAGCCACACTCTCTAGCGAACGCAACGTGCCATCAAATAGATCTAATACTCCATCACTAACAGAAATCAATGTGTCACCAGGATTTAACATACAACTATCTTGTTGCCACGAAAAATCAGTTCCAACACCTATGGGAGGATTTTTGTGAAGTCAGCCGCTCTATTTCACCACTTCGAGGAATCAGAATCGAAAGGCCGTGACCTGCATCGTCCCTTGCGCCCATCGCTAACGTTGGTAGAGCATGCTACCTAAATCTTGCGGGGCTAAGCCGTTGGCGAGCGTTTCGTGGTGGTACACACCCTTCCAGCCAAGGCTGCGAATCATCGGGCCAATATCAGAAAGAGAATCCCAGTCCTCATCTGTGCCGGTACTTACCTCAAGAATTGCATCAAGATCAACCGATAGCAGTTGTAAATCGTCGGCAACGAACTCCTGTGAGATGGTATCAATGCGCTTTTGAAGAGATTAGGTAGCACTTGCAATTGGCTCGACGTTTTTAATTGACTTACGCGTTCGTGCTAATGCGACTGAAATTTTTTCAAGTGCCGCATTTACTCTCGAATTACTTTCATAATCAGGGCCTCACGACGCAGAATCGCATTTGATCCGCAGAAAAATGCAGGGTTCCACCCGTTCTTTCCCTGTTGAATTGGACTATAGAAAAGAGGCGCTTGACTACCCAGTGGATCATAAGCGCTTACATTGCCAAACCATTGAGGAGTTTGTACGAGTGCAATTTTAGGATCCATAAAATAACCTAACGTATGATTAAGAATTTCAGGATGGGGAATTTGATCGGCATCCAATATCAAAACAAATTCGCCACTTGTTTCCACTAAAGCATTGTTTAAATTGCCTGCTTTTGCGTGCAATGGTTGGTTTTTCCAGTGTTCTCCTCGAGATATATATCCAACCTCCATTTTTTCTGCTGCCACCGGCATCTGGTTGCGGGCTCCATCATCTAAGATCCATGTTGAATGAGGATAACTGATGGCAAGGGCAGCGTTTGCGCTCCTCATTACAAGTTCAATCGGTTCGTTGTAGGTCGTTATGAATACATCGACACTTAATCCAGCTAAAGGGGAGGCCGGCGAAGGTTCAAATCGCTGTGAAGGCCACACCGTGAGTCCAAAAAAGAGAACATCTATCAAAGAATATGTTTCAGCTAGTACGAGTGGTGTGGCAATCCACCATGCATGCCAATTAACTGAAAAAAACAACGCCAAGTGATGTAATTGACACCAATCAGAGGCGTGACTACTACGCAGATTCGCAAAAGTATTGGATGTTTAACGAGCCACCTCCCAAGAAAAGCTCATTTTGCGTGGATATCAACGGAAATTGATTTACGCAAGAAATCGTATGCATTTGCGAAGGAAATGCACATTAAGTTGGCCCAGTCTTTGTTTTGTAAAGCACATGCGCTTTGCATATGCAAGGAGGACTACAATGAAGAGAATCTTTACAGCCACATTACTAAGTGCAGGTCTAATCATGGGCTCCATGGGCGCATCTTTTGCTGCTGGTGCACCGTCAACACCGACTGCATCGGCCACTGTGGCAACATACAAAGTTCAATTAGCGAGTTATAACAGTGCTTTAGCGGTATATGAGACTGCAACTGTCACCATCAAAGCTCAGGTTATTGCTTTTGATAAAGCGGTTCTGGTGTACAGAACTTCTTATGAGAGTGCACGTTTGAATTACCAAGCAGTACTCAAGGCAAATGGAGCTGCTACAACTCCTGCTCAGTATGCAGTCCTGTTGGCCGCGTATAACACGGCATTAACTGCCTACAATAATGCAACGGCTATATTTAAAGCTCAGGTAGTTGCATTTGATATTGCTAAGGGAAATTTCAAACTTGCATATGAAACTGCAATGACAAGCTATAAGGCAACTATGAACATGCGTGAAGAGCTGAGTAAAGCGATTACCATGGCTTTTTCAGAGGCAGTTCATAAAGCTAATACAACATATGCAACGGCGACTGCTGCTGCCACAACTGCAGAACAAAAACTTGCTGCCACAACAGCGCGCCAAAACGCTATTGCGGCTGCCTCGGCAGTCAGGAAGGCGGCAAGTGATGCCATGGGTGATCGCCCAGTTAAGCCTGTTAAAAAAATAGATATTGATGTCAATCATGGACAGGACATCAAATTTGATAAGCCTGCTAAACCAGCTAAACCAATTAAGGGCTAATTTTTTTAGCTAAGCAAAAATCCCCTAGCGCACAACGCGTTAGGGGATTTTTGCGCAAGCGGGATAAAGGATAAAAAATGACCGCCAGGGGGGCCGAGCGACTCAATTCGGTGTCCGAAAGGGGACTTGAACCCCTAAGCCCTTGCGGGCACTAGCACCTCAAGCTAGCGCGTCTGCCAATTCCGCCACCCGGACTGAGTGAAGTGCCAAGGATAGCAATGGGGTGAGAGAATGCCTAAATGACTACAACTCCAGCCCTTGAGGAAGAAGTAATCCGTATCTGCCAAGATCTCATCAGGATTCCAAGCGTCAACTTCGGAGACGGTAAAGGAGATGAAAAAGCAGTGGCAGATTACGTCGTTAAATCTTTAGCAGAAGTTGGAATTGCGTCAACTATCTATGAGTCTGCGCCGGGACGTTGCAACGTTGTGACAAGAATTCCCGGGCGAGATTCAACGCGCGCGGGCTTAGTTGTTCATGGGCATTTAGATGTTGTGCCAGCTAATGCGTCGGAGTGGAGTGTTGATCCGTTTTGCGGCGACATTATCGATGGAATGATTTGGGGCCGCGGCGCAGTTGATATGAAAAACATGGATGCCATGATTTTGGCAACAGTCAGAGATTGGGCACAAACGGGTTATGTTCCACCCCGCGATATTGTTGTGGCTTTCTTTGCAGATGAAGAAGCAGGAAGTATTTTTGGTTCACATTGGATGGTTGATACTCACCCCGAACTCTTTGCGGGCTGTTCAGAAGCGATATCTGAAGTTGGTGGATTTTCAGTCACGGTTGCTGGCGGTAAGCGGTTGTACATGATTGAAACTGCCGAAAAGGGTATTCATTGGATGAAGTTAACTGCCCATGGACGAGCAGGCCATGGTTCAGTTAACAATGATGAGAATGCATTAACTCGTCTATCTCAAGCTGTGGAGAAAATTGGAACTCACCAATGGCCACAGCGCTATAGCGAGACGGTCAAAGCGCTTTTCAAACGCGTTGCCGCGATAACGGAAAAAACCTACGATGAAAAGGATCTACGCCCGTTGCTCTCTGAGATTGGTTTTGCCGCTCGGATGATTGGTGCAACGTTACAAAATACAGCTAATCCGACGATGTTGGAGGCCGGATATAAAGCCAATGTTATTCCAAGTTCAGCAAGCGCGGTTATTGATGGCCGATTCATTCCTGGCTTTGAACAAGAGTTAAATGAGACGATTTTATCCTTAGTTGGCCCGCACATAACGATAGATACCATTACTCGCGATAAGGCGCTAGAAGTTCCTTTTGAGGGGGATCTGGTTGACGCGATGTGTGCAGCAATTCTGAAAGAGGATCCAGAGGCAATTCCAGTTCCATACATGATGAGTGGCGGAACCGATAACAAAGCTTTAGCTGAACTTGGAATTATTGGCTATGGATTCTCCCCATTAAAGTTGGGGGAGGATTTCGACTTTATGGCAATGTTTCATGGCGTTGATGAGCGAGTTCCTGTCGCTGGTTTAACTTTTGGTGTACGAGTTCTCAAAAGTTTTTTGGAGAACGCTTAAGCGCTCACATCGTTTAGGGCACTACGCAAAATATCGGGCAAAGTTATCTCTTCGCTCTTGAGGATGCCTCGCAATTGAGCGCCGGTTCTTGCACCAACTATTGCGCTGGTGACACCTGGAGCATCACGAACCCAAGCTAGAGCAACTTCAAGAGGTGAATAGCCCAGCCCTGATGCGGCTACGCTCACTGCATCTACTGTGCGCTCGTTGTGCGAATTTAAATATGGTTCAATATGGCGCGAAAAGTGGGGCGCGGCCCCACGTGAATCACTTGGAATTCCACTTCGATACTTTCCTGTCAATACTCCTCTAGCAAGCGGTGCCCAAGCAATGAAACCAATACCACATTCTTTTGCGGAATCAAGAATTTCAATTTCGGCCTCACGATTGAGTAAAGAATACTCAGACTGGATTGTTGTGATCGGTGCCTTCATAGAGTTTGATTGTTGTTTAGTTGCAGCACGTGCCACCTGCCAACCAGAGTAATTGCTCACTCCAACGTATCTGGCTCGACCTGACGTATATGCATAATCAAGCGCGGCTAAACTCTCATCGAGTGGCGTCGATGGATCCCACGCATGAATCTGCCAGATGTCGACGAAATCACTTCCCAAACGTCCCAGAGATTTATCTAATTCGGAAATTAACGCCTGTCTAGATGCATCAATTTTCCTTGCGCCATCGACAAAACTCAATCCTGATTTAGTAGCAATCACAACATCATCGCGCTTGAAGAACGTGTCGATCAAGCCACCGATAACTCTTTCGCTATCTCCATCGCCATAAGTATTAGCGGTATCGAGAAAATTGCCTCCGGCATCGATGAAAGCTCGACATTGATCGGCCGCTTCATGTTCATCGGTATCGCGACCCCATGTCATCGTGCCAAGTCCAAGACGCGAGAGTAATAACCCGCTATTTCCAGCTTTGCGCAACTGCATAGCCAGACTTTAGCAAGGCGGTGCTGATAAACCTGCGATAGCCTTACCTTTATGCAGGTAGTTTTGATTCGACACGCTCACTCGATAGCAAATGCGCGGGGGGTTTTGTCGGGGCGAATCGCTGGCGTTCATTTATCGCCGCTCGGTATCACGCAGTCGCAAGAACTCATTTCCAGACTAGGAGCTATAAAAGTTGCGGCGCTTTGGCTAAGTCCGTTGGAGCGCTGTCTTGAGAGCATTTCGCCTTGGTGGGATGGCGTCGGCAAAAAACATAACCGAGGCGTTGATATCGTAAAAGATCGTAATTTGCTTGAGGTTGATTATGGAAAGTGGAGCGGTAAAAAATTATCAGTTCTTGCCACGAACAAGTCATGGAAAACGGTACAAAATAATCCAAGTGCGATGTATTTCCCTTTGGGTGAAGGGATGGCTGCGATGCAGGAGCGTGCCATGCGCGCGGTGCATGAATCTCTCAAAGTTAAGAGAAAAGGCGTGGTAGTACTAGTGAGTCACGGTGACATAATAAAATCTATTGTGGCCTCTTGCCTTGGTATGCATCTTGATGATTTTCAGCGCATTGTTATCGATCCCGCATCAATATCGATAATCGATTTTGGTGGGACTAGACCACGCGTGTTGTTACTCAATGATTCGCGCTCACACTTGGAGAGTTTTATAAATGCTCCTTTGAGACATGGAAATTTATTGGGTGGGGGAGCAGGAAAATGAGTTTTGATTTTGAATCTGTTGAGCGATTTATCGTTGGGACGGTTGGCCAACCTGGTGAGCGAGCTTTTTTTATTCAAGCTCGAAATTCAAAACGCTTAGTCACGGTTGCACTTGAAAAAGCGCAAGTTGCCCTTCTAGCCGAGCAGCTAACCCTTGTCATCAAAGAACTTCGTTCAAATGACTTTTCGCTTCGTGTTGAGCCGCAGCCACAAGATGATGGCCCTCTGGAGGGACCGATCGAGCCTGAATTCAACGTTGGTGCGATTTCACTTGAGTGGGATGCCCTTGATGTGATGATGACTATTGAATTTTCTGAACTTGTTCAAGAAGAAAATAGTGGGCAACTTGCTTTGAAGGTTCGATTGAGTTTATCTATGTGTGATGCCTTTATCGCACGATCAAAGGCGGTGCTGAATGCAGGTCGACTTCCTTGCCCATTCTGCGCACTTCCTATTGATCCGCAAGGACATTTATGTCCAAGGGCAAATGGTTATCGACGATAAGTTGAACTTGTTGCTCAATGGAGAGCTTGAGGTTACGGGCCGGCTCATTGATGCATCAAATGCAACTTTATTTGCAACTCTTACTCACAATGATCAATCGATTTCATGTATTTATAAACCTATTGCGGGTGAGCGACCTTTATGGGATTTTCCCGATGGCGCTTTAGCTCACCGTGAATATGCGGCCTATCTAGTCAGCCAAGCTTGCGGATTCAACTGTGTTCCATTGACAGTTTTGCGCGACGGCCCGTTCGGCGAAGGAATGGTTCAAGAATGGATAGAGATCGATGAAAGCATTGAGTTGGTTAAGTTTTTCTCTAGCGACACTCCTGCGCTGCGGTCCATGGCTATTTTTGATGCAATCATAAATAATACCGATAGAAAAATTGGACATTTGCTCCCCAGTACTTCGGGCGAACTTTATGGTTGTGATCATGGGGTCACTTTTCATTCACAGGATAAGTTGCGCACCGTGTTGTGGCAATGGTCTGGGGATGCCCTCACTATTGCAGAACTTGAATTGCTCTCTCGTTCTCTACGCATATTTCAAAGCGAGTTAGACCTAAGCCCTTATTTAACTTCAGAAGAGATATCTGCGGTAGAACTTCGAGTACAGAGGTTGATATCAAAAGCGGCTATGCCAATACCGAATCCAGATTGGCCGGCCGTACCATGGCCCGCCTTTTAAGCAAGTCTTAACTATGATGTGCCTATGAAATCGTGGGCTCAAGTAAATATTCCAAGCATCGACGTTGGCATCTCAGTCCCACAATTGCATCTGACTAATTCAAAAACAGGCAAATTGCAAGAGGTACCCAATAAATCTGAATATCGAATGTATGTATGTGGAATTACACCTTACGATGCAACTCATCTCGGTCATGCCGCAACGTATTTAACTTTCGATCTCATCAACCGCTACTTGATCGCATCTGGCTCAAAGGTTCACTACGTTCAGAATATAACCGATATCGATGATCCATTACTTGAGCGCGCTAAACTCGACGGCGTGGATTGGGTTGAGTTAGCACACTCGCAAATCGATCTCTTTACCAGCGATATGGTCAACTTAAGAGTCATCCCGCCAGAACATTACATTGGCGCAGTTGAAGCAATACCTCTCATCATTTCTGCAATTAAAACGCTTCAAGATTTGGGTTCAATCTATCCCATTGATACTGATTTCTATTTTTCCAATTCGGCTGAGTCGGACTTTGGTGGTCTCTCACATTTAGATCGCGCGGAGATGGAGTTCATCTTCTCGCAGCGTGGAGGGAATCCAACATTAGAGGGCAAGCGTGACTCCCTTGATTGTTTAGTGTGGATGTCACAACGTGAAGGTGAACCTGGTTGGACTTCATCCCTTGGTACAGGACGCCCTGGTTGGCATATTGAATGTACGGCAATAGCCCTTGAATACTTACATCCGAATTCCCTCGACCTTGAACTCATCGACATTCAAGGTGGCGGAAGTGATTTAATTTTTCCACATCACGAGATGTGTAGATCGCAAGCAAAAATTTTGACGGGTAAAGAATTGGCCACTAACTATGTCCATGCTGGCATGATCGGCTTAGATGGCGAGAAAATGAGCAAAAGTAAAGGGAATTTAGTTTTAGTTTCTGAATTAGTGCGCCAAGGTGTTGATCCTATGGCGATTCGATTCGCCTTAATCTCTGATCACTATCGCAGTGATCGTATGTGGGGAAACGAGCTTTTGCGCAAAGCGACCTTATCTATCGAAAGACTTCGAAAGGCGTTAGATGGAACTTCGTTGGCGCCGACCAGTGAACTAATCAATGAAATTCTTGCAGCTTTAGCCGATGACCTCGACACACCGCGAGTAATTTCTGTATTAGATTTATGGGTGCAACGTAGTTTTGATGGAGAGACGGGTGGAGATCGAAGCGCATTAGAGTTAGTTTTAGATGCTTTGCTCGGTCTAAAACTTTAATCTTGTGTTCGACGTCTTAAATATCGCTCAAACTCCTTAGCAATCATTTCGCCAGAAATATCTGGAATATCTTGGGCATCTTTTGATTCTTCTAAGGTCTTTACGTAATCTGATATGTCAGTGTCTTGCTTGGCAAGTTCATCAACTTCTATCTCCCATGCATCTGATTGCGCGGCAAGTTCATCTTGGGCAACCGTTATCTGTAAGTAATCTTCTAGCGCATGGATAAGGGCTAGTGCGGCTTTGGGTGATGGCGCGTTAGATGCATAATGTGGAACAGGGATCCATAAGGAGAGCGAATCGATTCCACGACGAACACAGCCATCGTGAATGATGCCGAGAATCCCCGTTGAGCCCGCATAACGCGACGTTTCTACATTTAATCGTTTTGCAATACTTGGATTTGCGGCCGTAGCAGTTGCTGTGAATGGCCGAGTATGTGGAATATCTGCTAGCAAAGAACCGAGAGTAAGAATCTTCGAAACTTCAAGATCATCGGCTAAATCCAGAAGTTCCCGCGTAAAGCTCTTCCAGCGCATTGATGGTTCAACGCCTTGAACTATGATGAGATCTTGAGGTAGATGCGCAAGAGTTAGGCTGAATATTCGAGTAGTTGGCCACGTAACACTGCGATTATCACTCTCGTCGGTGGCGACTTGTGGCCGATTTACTTGAAAATCGTAAAAATCTTCGGGATCAATTTCGCCAATTAATACGGGACTAATTTCAAATGGAATATCAAGCCACGCATTCATGAGTGATTCGATTGCGCCTGTTGCTGCCTCGCCAGCATCGTTCCATCCAGAGAAAGCCATAACCATCACGGGGTTTCTTAGCATCGGAATTTGAGAGATCTCCACGTCAACAAACCTTACGGTAACCTCCTGCAAGTGACGAACTCTAAAAACAGAGATTTTTTTGATGCCATTTTTTTCGATATGGATGGGTTAATGGTCGATTCTGAGCCATTGTGGTTGGAATCAGAGCGCGAGTTGACCCAAGAGTTCGGATATACCTGGGTTGCCGCTGATCAGATCGCCTGTTTAGGCGGCCCACTTTCACGAGTGGGTGAGTATATGTTCCAGCGTTGCAAAGGCGTTCACAGCCCGCAATACTTCACGCGACGCCTTATAGATATTCAAAGTGCAAAATTGCTCGGTTCTACGCCATTAATGCCTGGGGCTATCAAACTTGTCACAGATTTACAGGCCAGCGGGGTAGCTACAGGATTGGTATCGGCAAGTCCACGAAACATCGTAGATGCCGTTTTGGAAAATTTGGGTGGAACACTATTTCCCTTTTCACTAAGTTCTGATGATGTAAAAAATACGAAACCCCATCCAGATTGCTATCTGCTTGCAGCTAAAAAGAGTGGGGCCGACATCACCAGGTGCCTAATTTTTGAAGATTCTTTAACGGGAGTTGCAGCGGCAAAGGCTAGCGGTGCATGGCTTATCGCCGTACCTCACTTAGTAACTGTCCCTGAAAGTGCACGGGTCCGAAGTGTTAAATCTCTTGAACAGCTCTCAATCTCTACGCTGAAAGAGCTCTACTGTGATTTCGGCGCCGTAATTTAGCGATTATGAGCTGGGCAGATTGTTTTAAAGAAACACCAGTCGCACAATCTACTTGGATTTGGCGGCCAATAGTTATTTTCAATTGAGATAAAAATATCCGCTGCAGTGCGGTGCAAAAACTTTTCAGTTGATTCGATTTCGGCGAGAGTGGGATTACTTTTTACCAATTTTCCATCGCCTAAGTAGATTAACTGCAATAGACGGGGGAGTACTCCACTCGTTTTCCAATACAACAAGGCATACACCCGCAGTTGAAAGAGGGCTTTTTCCTCCCAACCAGGCTTTGGTGACTTACCAGTTTTGTAATCCACAATGCGCACTTCACCTGTTGATGCAATATCAAGGCGATCAACGTAGCCATGCAGATACACTCGTTCCTCAAAATCATTTTCCAAATGAAGTTCGCGGTGGGTGGCTTCAAAGGCGCTGGGTTGTTCAAGTGTGAAATATGTCTTCAACAGCGCAGAAGCGCGATCAAGCCACTCTTTTTCATTGGTAACCATGGCAGCTAATTCAGGTTTAGCTTCAATTTGGGCGAGCCATCGTGATGGTAGTAAATCTATAGCCTTGGAAGGCGTTCGATCAGTGGCAATAATTTCGAATAGATCATGCAGCACGGTATGAACTAACGTTCCACGCTCTGCATCAAGGTTTGGCGGCTGAGGCAAATGATCAATAGAGCGATATTTGTAGAGTTGTGGACAGTTGTTATAGTCATTGACGCTACTTGGCGATATGCGCAGTCGAGAATCTGTGTTCACGAGAGGTCAAGATACTCGCCCTTTGCCTATTTTTTTCCTCTAAGATGCTTTCGTGTCTAATGTGGGGTATTTTGCCGTTGGTGATCGCATTCAACTGACTGACCCCAAGGGCAAGTTATATAGTTTTACTATCATTGCCGGTAAAGAATGGCATACGCATAAAGGATGGATTACCCACGACGAGTTGATTGCAATGCCTGAAGGATCAGTGGTTACCACTACGGGGGGTTTAGCGTTCACAGCATTTAAGCCATTGCTGGCAGATTACGTTTTGACAATGCCTCGTGGCGCCACGATTGTCTATCCCAAGGATGCGGCAATGATCATAGGTTTAGCCGATATTTATCCAGGCTCTCGAACCTTAGAGGCAGGAGTAGGTAGTGGAGCATTAACCATCTCACTATTGCGCGCATGTGGTGCCACAGGTTCGGTCCATTCAATTGAGCGCAGGGCCGAGTTTGCCGAAAATGCACGCACTAACGTCGAGAGTTATTTTGATGGTCCTCCAGAAAATTGGAGTTTGACGGTAGGAGATTTGCAAGATCAAATCGTGCTCGATAGTTATGATCGAGTCATTCTAGATATGTTGGCTCCCTGGGAGTGCGTTGATATTGCGGCTCAAGCCCTTCGCCCTGGCGGTGTATTTATGGCTTACGTCGCAACAACCACACAATTGTCGGCAACTGCCGAAGCCATTAAAGCCGATGGTCGCTTCACCGAGCCTGAGAGTTCTGAAACTATTGTGCGCGGTTGGCATCACGAAGGTTTAGCCGTTCGCCCACAACACCGCATGATTGCCCACACAGGCTTTCTTATACAGTCACGAAAAATGGCTCCGGGAGTTGAAGTTTTAGCCCGCAGGCGGCGTCCATCAAAAGGGGCTTACGGTGTCTCGCAAGACTGAACGTTTGCTCAATCTTACAATCGCGCTATTGGCCACTAAACGATTTCTAACAAAGGGTGAGATTTTCAGATCGGTCTCTGGTTATGAAGGTAGTGATGAGACTAAGGAGCGAATGTTTGAGCGAGATAAGGATGACCTTAGAAATCTCGGAGTCAAAATTGAAGTTGGTAGTTTCGATCCGCTATTTGAAGATGAAGCGGGATATCGGATTAAACCCGAGGGTTATTCATTAGATGTGGGGGCAATTTCAGGCACGGAGATTGCCCTACTCTCACTAGCTGCTGCGGCATGGCGAGGAGCGGCATTAGATGGTGCGGCCCACAGTGCCCTGCGAAAACTAGCATCCATGGGTATTGAATCAGATCTAGATTCTCTGCCGGCGATTGCCCCACGTTTACATACTCAACATGAAGATTTACAAAGTATTACGAGCGCGATGTCAAAGCGTGAAAATATTTCTTTCACATATTTGTCAGCTGATTTAGCGCGTGAAATTCGAACTATTCAACCATATGCGATTGCAACAAGAGATACGCATTGGTATGTCGCTGGAAATGATATCGATATTTCGCAGGTTCGCACCTTTAGATTAGATCGCATCGATGGTGAGATTTCTATTCTTAAAAATGTACAGGGATATGAAATTCCTTTGGGCTTCGATATTTTTGCATCGTTAACTGAAAAAGAGAGCGTTAATAGAGCCACGCTTGATATTCGTAAAGGAAAGGCAGAGTTACTTCGAAAGAGAGCGCTAACTGTTACCGATAAAGGCGAGTGGGATCACATCACTCTCAATTACACAGACGAACGCGCCTTCGTTGACCTTGTGCTTTGGCATGGCCAAGATGTGCTCGTTATTGAGCCAGACACGCTTCGAAGTTCGATAATTATTTGCTTGCAAGAGATAGTTGCGTTACATGAATAGAACTACTCAGACTCCGCTGGCACATACAGCCAGGCTTCTAGATCTTGTCCCCTATATTTCATCACACCAGGGAATCGAGTTAGGTCTCTTGGCCCAAAATTTTGGGGTTACGCAAGGGCAGATGATTGCTGATCTGACTTCTCTATGGATGTGCGGCCTTCCAGGTTACACACATTTAGAGCTGATGGACCTTTCCTTTGACTCAGGATTTGTAACGATACACAATGCACAAACGCTTTCACATCCACGCACACTCAGTGATGAAGAGACGATTGCTTTGCTATTGGGTTTAGATCTCGTCATCAAATCCCTGCCCGATATTCGTGGCGATTTGAAAGAACGTGCCGCAACTCTTGTTGAAAAACTCTCCAAGCCGGGCTCCTTGCCGGCAATTCTGAGCGCATCACCGACAGTTGAAGGTTCAGTGCGATCAATTATTGACTCTGCACTTCTCAGAGATGGGGCGGTTAAGCTTACGTATCACTCTTTTTACTCTGATGTTGTTTCCAATCGTATTGTCATTCCGATTGAAATTCGCCAAGAGGGTGGTTTTGAATACTTATGGGCAATGTGTCAAAGTGCTCATGCGTTGCGAATCTTTAGATTGGATCGAATCCAATCAATAGAGAGCACCACACGTCCAATGCCCTCACATGTTGAGCCAACTTTAAAGATCCAATCGCCCACTTCGTACACTATTCGCACCCACTCTAGAGCTCGAGAGGTAATGGAGAGATTTTCCCTGAATAGAGATTCAATGGATCTTGACGCCTCCACCACTTCTTATTCTCTCGAATGGATTCGGCGCTCAATTTTAGCCTCATCTGGAAGCGTCGAGCTCGTCTCACCGCCAAATATTCGCGCTGAAATTCTCACCGCGGCTAAAGCGATGCTGGATCGTTACAAAGAGAGGTAATTTTCACCTATCCAGAAAGCTCGGGGCTGCGGTAGCCTAGGGGGACCTCAACTGTAACAACTAACCACCAAGGGAGCTTGCCCCATGTTTCTGCGCGAACCCAGCCATATTCTGATTCTTTTAATCGTTGTTCTCGTCCTCTTTGGTGCAAAACGCCTCCCAGATTCTGCCCGTTCTCTCGGTCGCTCCATGCGAATCTTCAAAAGTGAGATAAAGGAAATGAATACTGATGAAAAGAAGATTGAAGACGAGAGTACAACCGAGAAGTAGATAGTTATGGCGTCGAAATCAGGCGCACAGATGCCCCTGCTGGATCATCTTCGCGAACTTCGCAAGAGAGTTTTTCGCGCATCTGTAGCGATTCTCCTTGCATCTTTTGTAGGGTGGTATTTCTATAATGACATCATCACTCGACTTGCCCTACCGGTTTGCGATTTAAGGGCCGCTCAACAATCCGGTGCCACCCACTGCGGGGCTTTATATATAAGTGGAGTGTTGGGACCATTAAATCTACAGATCAAAGTCGCGATTCTTGCCGGTGTAATTCTCTCTGCACCTCTATGGCTCTATCAGTTATGGGCCTTCATCGCTCCTGGTCTACACCGTAAAGAAAAACGCAACTCCATCCTCTTTATTGTCTCGGCCACACCTTTCTTTGCCATCGGTGCAACCCTTGGATATGTAGTACTTCCTATTGCCATCAAGGTACTTTTTGGCTTTACGCCCAATGCGCTCTCAAATTTAGTTAAATTCGATGACTATTTGGACTTCGTCATGCGAATTATCTTGATTTTTGGCTTAGCTTTTGAACTTCCAATATTCCTGCTTACTTTTAATCTGATCGGTTTTTTGCGTGGAACAACGATTCTTCGGCCTTGGAGGGTGTGGATTTTCTGCATTGTTCTATTTACTGCCGCGTTCACTCCAACGGGCGACCCTTTTACGATGATACTTCTGGCTCTGCCGCTATGTGCACTCTATTTTATGGCTGGAGGAGTAGCTGTTTTAGTCGACAAACGACGAGATAAGCGAAGTGCGACGATTCAATGGCAAGTCTCAGAGATTGAAGAGGTCACACCAATCGAGTAATAGGGCGGTAAGGTCGCCTCATGTGGGCATTGGTCATTAACCCCCTTTCCGGATCCGGAAGAGGTGCCACAGTTGGTGCCTATGTAGGTGTTTTTCTCACCACGAACGGGATATCTTATGAAATAGTTACGGGAAACTCTGCAGCCTCCTTAGTTCGCAATTTAACGCTCTTCATCGCTCAAAATCCAGATTGTCAGGGTGTAATCGCAGTAGGTGGGGATGGATTAGTTCATAACGTCCTTCAAGTAACTACACCTGGGCAGATTCCGCTCGCCGTTATACCTGCAGGTACCGGTAATGACTTTGTTCGAACGCTCGGCTGGTCATTAGATAAGGTCGAACCAGTCCTTAAAAGAATTGTCTCCCAAGCCCCAACGTCTATAGATTTGGGTTTAGTAAATGGCGAATGGTTTGGCGCTATTTTGTCGACAGGTTTTGATTCAATCGTTAATGAAAAAGCTAACACAATGTCGTGGCCCAAAGGGCCGATGAAATACAACGTTGCCATTGCAATTGAACTGCCTCGTTTTGCGCCTCGGCATTACGAAATTACCCTCGATGATCGAACTATCTCTACCGAGGCCATGCTCATAGCAGTTTCGAATGCTCGATCTTATGGTGGAGGAATGTTGGTTTGCCCCGATGCCGATATTCATGATGGATATTTCGATGTGATGATTCTGCATCCAGTTTCAAAGATAGAGTTTCTTAAAGTATTTCCCCGAGTTTATAAAGGAACGCATGTGAACCATCCGGCAGTGGAAATAGTGCGCAGTAAAAAAGTTTCAATCGCTGCCGATGCAGTTGCCTATGCAGATGGCGAGCGGATTGGCCAATTGCCAGTGAACGCCGAATGCATTCCCGGCGTGATGCAAACGTGGTTAGCATGAATCCGTCACAAAATACCCATCCAGTTACAGAAAAATTTCTTTCAACATTTACTTTCGAATTTGATCCTTTTCAATTGGCGGCCTGCCACGCTGTAGAGGAGGGGAGTGGGGTACTCGTGGCCGCACCAACCGGTGCGGGTAAAACTGTGGTGGGCGAATTTGCCGCATATTTTGCAATGAACTTGGTTAAGAAATGTTTCTATACGACCCCCATTAAGGCGCTATCAAATCAAAAGTACTTTGAATTTGTGGCAAAGTTTGGTGAAGAAAAAGTAGGCCTCTTAACCGGTGATACCAGCATCAACGCAGAGGCCCAGATATTAGTCATGACAACCGAAGTTTTGCGTAACATGCTCTATAGCGGCTCTAACACCTTAGCAAATTTAGGTTTTGTCGTTATGGATGAAGTTCATTATCTTGCAGACAAATTTCGTGGTGGAGTTTGGGAAGAGGTACTCATTCACTTGATGGAGAGCGTTCAAGTTATTTCACTTTCGGCGACTGTCTCTAACGCCGAGGAGTTCGGTGAGTGGCTAGGCCAAGTTCGTGGAAATACACACGTTATAGTCAGTGAGATCCGCCCCATTCCTTTATATCAACATGTATTAATCGGAAATCGAATGCTGGAGCTTTTTGAAAAACCTGGTCAGATTAATCCGGAAGTGCTACAGCGCGAACGCGAGGCGATTCGAAAATCGGCTATCAACAAACATCATCGCGGCCGCTACAATCAATCAAATGATCGATTAAGCCGTTCAGAGATCATAGAAATGCTGCAACGCGAAAACATGCTACCTGCTATCACTTTTATTTTTTCACGCGTTGGTTGCGATGCCGCGGTCAAGCAATCTCTGAGCGCGGGAATTCGATTAACCTCTCCACAAGAAAGAGATGAGATTAGGGCAACTGCACTCAAATACACGGCAAATATCGCTTCTGAAGATTTGGAGGTTTTGGGTTTTAACGAGTGGCTCAGCGCCCTCGAGCGTGGAATCGCTGCTCACCACGCTGGGTTACTGCCAAGTTTTAAGGGTGCGGTGGAGGATCTTTTTCAACGCGGCCTAGTCAAAGCCGTCTTTGCAACAGAGACTTTGGCTCTGGGAATAAATATGCCTGCAAGAACGGTAGTTCTTGAAAAACTCGTCAAATTCAATGGCGAGGCGCATGTTCCCATTACGCCGGGGGAGTACACACAGTTAACGGGTCGAGCGGGTCGACGTGGAATAGACATTGAGGGAAATGCGGTAATTCTGTGGTCTCCTACCGTTGATTCCAGTTCAGCGGCGGGCTTGGCATCGACACGTACGTATCCATTGCGATCATCTTTTGCTCCCTCTTACAACATGTCAATTAATCTCATTGCCCGATTTGGTCGAGAGCGTGCACGACGCTCTCTCGAATCCTCCTTTGCTCAATTTCAAGCAGATCGCGCAGTCGTTGGCCTATCACGGCAGTTACGGAAAAATGACGAGGCAATTGAAGAGAACTTAGGAAAGGCCACTTGTCATCTCGGTGATTTTATTGATTATGCACGCATCCGCCGTGAAATTAAGGAAGTCGAAGTTCTATTAAGTCGACGAGATCAAAAGAAGAGTTTTGATAATCGTCAACGATCTCGCCTAGAGAGTGATTTGAGTGAGCTTCGAAAAGAACTTCGAAATCACAGTTGCCATAGTTGCAATGAACGCGAGGATCATGCTCGCTTTACTGAACGAGCAGGTCGATTGAATCGAGAAAGTGATGGTTTGCGTGCGCGTGTGGAGAGCCGCACACATGTCATTGCTAAGACTTTTGATCAGATCTGCCAAGTTCTCAGTCAACTTAATTACATAGAAGGAGAAAAACCTACGGCTCAAGGAAAGATCTTGACCAAGATTTATGCTGAATCAGATCTCTTGCTTACTGAATCTATACGGTGCGGAGTTTTTGATGAGTTGAATGCGGTCGAATTTCTATCGACGGTTTCGTGTATGATTTTTGAATCGCGATCAGTGGAAAATCAAGCGCCTAAGATTCCAAATTCAAATGTTGCTGCGGCCTTGTCTGAGGTTGTCGCTATCTGGAGCCAGTTAGAGCGAATTGAAAGTGAGTACGGTGTAAGAACTCAACGCGAACCAGATGCTGGCTTTTGTGCAATCGCATTTAAGTGGGCCAATGGAGGCTCTTTATATAGCGTTCTCAAAAATAGCGATATGTCCGTTGGCGACTTTGTCCGATCAACCAAGCAGCTGATTGACTTATTAAAGCAAATTTCAGTTGCAAGTCCCACACTCAATCCCATATGTAGAGATGCGGTGAAACGAATCGATCGTGGTGTCGTTGCTTATCTCATGGCTGACGTATGACGCTCATGCTCATCGACAGCGCATCGCTGTGGTATCGCGCCTATTATGGAATGCCCGATACGTTAAAGGCCCCCGATGGAACTCCCGTCAACGCCATCCGAGGCTACGTTGACATGATGGCCCGTCTTCTCACTACTTATAGACCAGATCGACTCGTTACGTGCTTAGACGGGGATTGGCGTCCTTCGTGGCGAGTGGAGTTATTTCCAGAGTACAAAGCCAATCGCTTAGAGGCCGATGGAGACGTTGAGCAAGAGCCTGAAACACTGACTCCACAGATTCCAATCCTTCTGGATCTGCTCGATCTCTTTGGTATTGCCATTGTCGGTGTCGATGACTTTGAGGCCGACGATGTTATGGCAACGTATGCCGAAACTGAAAAGGGGCCCATTCGAATTGTGACAGGAGATCGTGACCTCTTTCAAGTCATCGATGACAAGCGCGATATAAAAGTTGTCTACTTAGCAAAGGGAATTTCAGCCCATGATTTAGTGGACTTGAAGTACGTCGCGGATAAGTATCAAATCCCAGGGGAGAGGTATGCTCTCTTTGCGACTTTTCGTGGTGATCCATCGGATGGATTGCCTGGTGTTCGCGGTATTGGAGAAAAAGGTGCGGCATTGATTGCAAATAATTTTGCCAATGTTGATGAAGCCTTAACTGGCGCACATGGCGCACACGAGTGCCTTCCACCATCGCTTGCAAAGAAAATTATTGCAGGAAGCGATTATTTAGCTTTTGCTCCAACAGTCGTACACGTTGCCCGCAATGTGCCGTTACCGCATGTAAATTTGGCATTACCTAAGGCACCTGCTGATATTTCAAAGATATACCAATTCAAGGAACGCTATGGTCTCGGTGCCAGCGTAGATCGCTTGATCAGTGCTTTAGGTTGGTAAATATGCTCTTTGGCATTATTAGTGGTGCATTATTGAGCGCGGCCTTTGCGCCCGTTTCACTATGGTGGTTGGCACCCGTGGCCCTTGCTCTGCATATGTACGTGCTACATAGAAGTAGGCACCCTTTTATTAACGCGTTTGCCTTTGGACTCGTTTTTAACGCCATTGCCTTGCACTGGACGAGTATCTATGTGGGTTCAACTCCATGGATAATTCTCGCATTAGGGCAAGCCGTTTTTTTTCTTCCTCTTGGACTTGTTAAGCGATACTCCATCGCAGTTTATCCATTGATTTTTCTCCTCTTGGAGGAAGTACGGGGGATATTTCCTTTTGGAGGCTTTGGTTGGCTGCGCATCGCTTACTCGCAAGCCGATGCACCGTACCGAGAAATCGCCGCTTACGGGGGAGCTGCGGGTTTAAGCGCAATAACTTTGTGTCTGGCCCTCGTAATTCTTGCACTTATGAACGCCCGGCTCACGCTTACCCCGATAATTCCATTAGCTCTTTTACTTATTCCCATACAGATGCACCACGTAGGAACTATTAAAGTCTTAATGATTCAAGGCAATGTTCCAGAGCTGGGATTAAATTTTAATTCACGTGCATCGCAAGTTTTTTATAATCACGTCAAAGAGACTAAAAGAGCCTTAAAAATAAATGGTGGTGCTGACGTTATTCTCTGGCCAGAAAATGCCGTTGATGTAGATCCATTTACCAATTCAGATATTAAGGATGCCTTGAACGGTTTTAATAAACCATTGATTGTTGGCGCAGTAGTACGAGAACTCAATGAGATTCATAATGTTTCAATATTATGGACAAAAAGCACCCAATCTCTCTATGTAAAGCAACACTTAACTCCCTTTGGCGAGTACATTCCTCTGCGCGCACTAGCAAGGAAAATCTCTCCCTTTGTCGATAAGGTCGCCGATTTTGCACCTGGAAATACTTCGACTCTATTTACTGTTGGCCGAGCAAAGATCGCGCCTATCATTTGTTTTGAACTCATTGATGATGAATTAGTTGCTACCAGCGCAAGAAACTCAAATCTGATAGTTGTCCAAACTAATAGCGCAACTTTTGGAAAATCCTCAGAATCGGCCCAACAGTTAGCAATCACAAGAATTAGAGCGATTGAACATGGCAAAAATACTCTCTCCGTCTCAACAACGGGAGTTTCTGCCCATATTGATGCAAAAGGAAAGGTTCTCCAGGCAAGTGCCATGCATGTTCCGGCGTATTTATTTGCGGTACCAGAGCTTCTAGATGGCCAAACACCCCGAGACAAGGCCGGTCAATGGGCCTTGAGTGGCGCCTTTATCTGGTTGTGGATCCTTGGCCGTAGTAGAAAGTATGCTAATCGCCGATAAGTTACATTATGTAAAGTTAACTATACTCTGAGATCGGTGGACAGGAACAGATCAAATTCCTATCCCCGTAGGCTCCATCGATTCGTCCCACCGTGGGCCAGTATTTCCCCGGCATTCCAATGAGCTCTCCGCTCACGAGGCCGGTACGGCGCGTGGGCGTTGCAGCGAACTCTCTGGTGTAGGAACGCTCCCAATGCGGGTGCAAAACCGATTCAATCGTATGAGGTGCATTGCGAAGCGCCGACTCTTCAACGGAAATCACGCCGGCAAGGATCTCTTGAATCTCAGCATAGATGGCAATCATCGCCGCAATAAAACGATCAATTTCAGCTATATCTTCACTCTCTGTTGGCTCAATCATCAACGTTCCAGGAACTGGAAAGCTCATGGTTGGTGCATGAAAACCGTAATCCATGAGACGTTTAGCAATATCATCGACGCTTACCCCGCTTAATTTTGTGATCTCTCGCAGATCCAAGATGCATTCATGAGCAACTCGTCCAGCCTCCCCCGTGTAGAGAACGGGGAAATATGGGTTGAGTTTGCTGGCCATATAGTTTGCCGACAAGATCGCCACCGATGTGGCCGTCGTTAAGCCTGCTCCCCCCATCATTCGAATATAGGCCCAAGAAATAGGCAAGATACTCGCCGATCCATAGGGAGCCGCACTAATCGGACCAGGACCTGTTGAAGGGCCTGCCAAAGAGTCGAGCGGGTGATTGGGTAAAAATGGAGCTAAGTGCGCTTTAGCAATGACAGGTCCTACACCTGGTCCCCCACCGCCATGTGGAATGCAAAATGTTTTATGAAGATTTAAATGCGAGACATCTGCGCCAAATTTTCCAGGCCGCGCCAAGCCAACTAATGCATTTAAATTCGCACCATCAACGTAGACCTGACCACCTGCTCCATGAACAAGTTCGCAGATATCGGTAATAGCAGATTCAAATACACCGTGTGTAGATGGATAGGTCACCATAATCGCCGCAATATTCGCTGAATATTGTGCAATCTTCGCCTTCACATCATCGATGCTGACGTTTCCTGAATCATCGCAAGCAACCACGACAACTTTCATTCCCGCCATCACCGCACTTGCTGCATTTGTCCCGTGGGCGCTAGAGGGAATCAAACAAATAGTTCGATCAAGATCACCACGCGAATCATGGTAATTACGGATTGCTAAAAGTCCTGCAAACTCGCCTTGACTACCAGCGTTGGGTTGCAGCGAGACGGCGTCATAGCCCGTTATTGCGATGAGCCAATCCGAAAGCTCGGTAATTAATTGACGCGAGCCAACGGTTTGAGAGACTGGTGCAAAAGGATGTAACGAAGCAAACTCTGGCCAGGTAACTGCCTCCATTTCAGTGGTTGCATTTAACTTCATAGTGCATGAGCCAAGTGGAATCATCGTACGATCAAGGGCTAGGTCACGGTCAGAGAGCATGCGAAGATAACGAAGCATAGAAGTCTCAGAGCGATGCGTATTAAAAATTGGATGTCTAAGGTAAGAGGAGGTGCGCAACAGTTCTTGTGGAATCGAATCTTCGATAGGAGCGAGGTGCCCACCACCAAAAATCTCTTTGAGGTCGGCAATTAAAGTGGCATCACTAGATTCATCTAATGAAATTCCAACATGGGTGTGATCTATGATTCGTAAATTAATAGCTTTGGCCGTAGCTTTTGCATGTATCGCAGATGCATCCGCTACTTCTATCCAGAGCGTATCAAAAAAACCGTTATTAACAACGCGATGTCCAGAGGCTTGAATTGATGCGGCAAGCTCTTTGGTTTGATTGTTAATTCGCGTTGCGATTATCTTTAAACCCGTTGGTCCATGCCACATCGCATAAAATGCGCTCATCACTGCAAGTAAAACCTGCGCCGTACAGATATTGCTTGTGGCCTTATCGCGGCGGATATGCTGTTCGCGCGTCTGCAACGTTAAACGAAAAGCAGGATTTCCATGTGCATCCAAACTTTGGCCGATGAGTCGTCCAGGTAACGAACGCTCTAGCCCCATTCGTACCGCCATGAATCCGGCATGCGGGCCACCAAAGCCCATTGGCACTCCAAAGCGCTGCGCCGAACCAACAGCAATATCGGCTCCCCACTCCCCTGGAGCTTTTATTAAGGTAAGTGCTAAAAGATCGGTTGCAACAATGAGCAATGCCTCTTTGCCGTGCGTCCATGTGGCTAACTGAGAATAATCAATGATGTTTCCATACGTATCCGGGTATTGAACCAATACTCCGAAAACTTCATCATTGTGCTGGTTATGTGAGAGATCTACAACCTCAACGGTTATGCCCGCTGGCTTGGCCCGCGTTTGAACAACGGCAATAGTCTGAGGATGCAGATTTTTATCGATAAGAAAGACTGCTGCATCGCTACCTTTATAATTTCGCCGTGCCAAAGTCATTGCTTCGGCCGCAGCCGTTCCTTCATCCAACATAGAGGCGTTGGCGATAGGTAGCGCAGTTAAATCGCAGACAGTAGTTTGAAATGCAAACAAGGCTTCCAATCGGCCCTGCGAAATCTCTGGTTGATATGGTGTGTAGGCCGTATACCACGCTGGATTTTCTAGAACATTTCGAAGGATAACGGGCGGTGTGATGGTTGCGTAGTAACCCATTCCTATCTGGGATCTATAGACGAGATTCTTTTGTGCGATGGCGCGAAGTGCGGCGATCGTTTCAACTTCATTTAACGGTGGAGGTAAAAGCCCGTCAAGTTTTTGCGCCATTGAAATATTTGCCGGAACTACATCGGCGATAAAATCCGACATCGACGAGTAACCGAGCTCCATGAGCATCGTTTGCGCTTGTTCTTCGGATGGGCCGATATGTCGACGTGAAAATGCATCATAATCAATCATGGAGAAAGAATAATGCGGTTTAAGCGCCTTTGCTCTTTCGTCGAAGGGAAAGCTCATCGTTATCTTGGACACTAATGAACTGACCGTTAACTTCGCCTTGAAGGAGCAAGAGAGAGCCTTCAACTTCATGCCATACCTTGCCAACGGCAATTCCAAAGACCCCTTGGCCTCCCGCGAGTAAATCTATGATTTCATCTGAACTCGTGCACTCATAAATAGATGCGCCGTCGCTCATCAATGTAATGCGCTCTAAATCCACCTCGCCACGGTTTCGCAGATGATCTACGGCAGTGCGGATATTTTGCAGAGATACGCCGGCATCTAAAAGTCGCTTCACAATCTTTAATACCAAAATATCTTGAAATCCGTACAAGCGTTGACTTCCTGAACCACTAGCGGTTCGAATACTTGGTGATACCAATGCAGTGCGCGCCCAATAATCTAATTGACGATATGAGATGCCTGCCGCCGAGCACGCTGTAGCGCCTCGGTAACCAATCTCTGGTTCTTGGGAAAGCACGGCGGTCTCGATTCTTTTGGGAGCTTTAATCTAAAGCAGTGGCGCCTGGCTTTCAACGACCGACACGAACCAAACCTCTACTAGAGATTGAGGCTTTTACGCCTACGCCTTAAAATCTTCAGGGTTAATCTGATCTAAAAACTCTTTAAAACGCTCCACTTCCTGATTCTCATCTCCATCGGCCACTGGTATCTCAATACCGGCCTCGGCCAAAAGTTCAGGCGAGGCCAAAATGTTGCTCTGGGTGCGAATAGCAAGGGCTATAGCATCGGAGGGCCTTGCAGAGATACTGATGATCTCAGAGGTACTTGTGCGCAGGTTTAGAACCGCGTAGAAAATCCCATCTTTAATCTGCGTTAAATGCACCGTGGTTAAAACCGCATCCAGGCTCTCAATCACATCTCGCATAAGATCATGCGTGAGTGGACGAGGCGGTTGAATCCCCTGTTGCGCAAAGGCTATTGCTGTGGCCTCGCCTGTACCCACCCAAATAGGTAAAAAACGCAGACCATCCTTTTCCTTAAGTAAAACTATCGGTTGATTTGATGGCATTTCAACACGAACACCGATCACCTCCATTGCAAGAAACATCACTATGGTCGCAGTCGATGAAGTCCGCCACGAACCAGAGCTGCATGCAATCGGATTGACAGCGATGCAATCTCCCTTTGAACCTCGTCGGCGCGAGCTTTTGACTCTGATGATTTTTGTCGAAGCAGTGGCGTGATCACTTGTTCGATAAGACCAATCTCACGATCTGCTGCCGATTTAAATGAACGCAAATGTCGGGCTTGAATCCCGAAACTCGCCATCTCTGTTACCGCCTTTGCAATGGCTAAAGCATCGCCATCGTAGTGTCGGCCTCTTGGGGCAATGAGAGCATAACTTTCAAGTTCGACTAATTGATCATCGCTTAACCCAGAGTTCTTTAACAATTCATCGCGAGATAGGCGCATCTCACTGACTTCGGCAAAGGCGCTCGGTGCCATTTCACCATCAATGGTGGCCAGAGAAATTGTTGGGTGGGCAACCCCACCGATTGCCGCAGGTGCAAGTCCACGATCCATGGCATCGAGATTGTCCTTGATTACTTTAAGGGGAAGGTATTGATCGCGTTGGGCCTGCAATACATAACGCAAACGCTCTAGATCAGAGCTTGTGAATTTACGATATCCCGAGGGTGTGCGTTGAGGCTCAATAAGACCTTCAGACTCCAAAAAGCGTATCTTTGAAATCGTTATATCTTCAAAATCACCGCGCAAACGATGTAGAACCTCACCGATGCTCAAATACGCCCGTGCTGGAACAGCCATTAGTACTCCCCTGGTCTTCTCATATTAATGCCTCTCAACTTTCTTTTCCCCACAGACAAATAAAAGATGAAACTTTCCAATCTGAATCTCATCACCTGTTTGTAAAACCACCGCAGAAACTGAGCCATTGTTGACGTAGGTTCCATTGAGAGATCCACAGTCACGAAGTTGAAAACTATTCTCAATCTTTTCTATGACTGCATGAACTCGTGAGACAGTGACATCATCTAAAAATATTGCACTCTCACCTGCGCGACCAATCGTTGCGCCCTCATCGGTTATTAAAAAGCGTGAGCCCATATTTTCGCCCCGATTAATCAGAACCATCGCCTTATCTCCACCGGATGCCATAATCACTTGTATAACCGAGAGATCGTTCTCATCCAATGTGGCTAAATACTCATCTAAAAGCCCTGCCGGTGAACTAGCGATACTCGGCTTTGTTAAGGAGATAATGCTTGTGAGTTCATTCTCCATCGGATCCATCCCCCACCTCCTTTACGCTCAACCTGAGGCTGACACTAAAGGTGGTGAGTGTCTTTGGTCAAGCCGTGATTTCGCCATATTGTGTTGAACCCAATAAATCAGATGGCGGCGTCGTTACCTCAATCTTGACAAGCCAACCGGTGCCATAAGGATCAGAGTTAATACTCTCTGGAGCATGCGTTAAAGCTTCATTAATAGATTGAACAACTCCGCTAACAGGGGCGTAAATCTCTGAGACGCTCTTTGTCGATTCGATTTCGCCACAAATCGCACCTGCCATCACACTCTGGCCCACCTGCGGGAGTTGAACATAGACGATGTCGCCCAAAGCCTGTTGTGCATAATCGGTGATACCCATTGTGTAGAGACTACCTTCGGCTAAGACCCATTCATGCTCTTTGGTGTACCGCAAAGTTTCAGGAATTAATGACACGCACGCCTCTTATCTGTGTAATAGCTTCTCGTGCATAACCTACACCTGTCACCATATAGAGGGCAAAGCCCCAGATAGCAAAACTCCACCCAAGTACAAATGCAACATCGCCGATCACAGATTCGTTTTGTGCCAAAAGCAGAAATGGAAAGGCATATAAGAGATTAAAGGTTGCAGCTTTACCCAGATATGTCACACTCAAAGGAGGATGGCTCAACCGCGCAAGAGCAATAGTGAAAACCCCTAAAATCACATCCCTAAGAATAAGTAAGACAATCATCCAAGCCGGGACGATATCGCGGATTAAAAAGACGATAAGTGTTGCCAATATGTAGAGCCGATCTATTGCTGGATCTGCTAACTCACCAAATCTAGATGTCTGATTCCATGCGCGAGCTAATTTTCCATCGAAATAATCGGTCGCTCCCCCGATCGCCAAAACCAGAATTGCCCATTCATCGGCCTGCAGTTTCAATGTCAAATATATAAAAAGCGGAATACCTAGAAATCGCAGAAGTGTGAGGCCGTTTGGAATTGTAAGTAGTGGTGGAGGCACCCTCAATCTCGCTCTTTGACTCTAATGACGACTTGTACGGGCGTTCCAGGAAAACCAAACTCTTCTCGTAGCCGACGCTCAATAAAGCGCCTATAGGAGGCCTCTATCCAGCCGCTAGAAAAAACCACAAATTTAGGTGGTGCGATGCCGGCTTGGGTTGCATAGTAAATCTTTGGTTGCTTGCCACCGCGAACAGGTGGTGGTGTTGCTCCAATGAGTGCGCCTAGGAACGAGTTGAGCTTTGCCGTAGGTACGCGCCTCTCCCAACTCTCAAGAGCGGTTCGAATCGCTGGAGCCAATCGATCACGATGCCATCCCGTCTTAGCAGCGACATTGACACGCTGCGCCCACTCAACTTGATCGAGATGTCTATCGATTTCGCGATCGAGTTGATCTCGTCGCTCTTCATCGACTAAATCCCACTTGTTCATAACGATCACCATCGCTTTACCTGTCTCTTCAACCATTGTTATCACTCGAAGATCTTGTTCAGTGATTGGTTCGGATGCATCCAGAACAACAACGGCAACTTCACAACGCTCTAATGCACTTTGCGTTCGAAGTGATGCGTAATAATCCGTACCAGATGCTTGATTGGCACGTTTTTTTAAACCAGCAGTGTCGATAAATCGCCAGATCGACCCACCAAAATCAATTAACTCATCAACGGGATCTCGCGTCGTTCCTGCAACATCATCGACGAGTGATCGACTCTCTCCTGCTAATGCATTCAGGAGTGAGGACTTTCCAACGTTAGGGCGACCGATGAGTGCAACTTTGCGATAACCATCGTGCGTTTGTGCTCCACCGACCTCAGGAAGTTCTGAAACAATATGATCTAAGAGATCTCCACTACCACGACCGTGAAGTGCTGAAACAAAATATGGTTCACCGAGTCCTAGGCTCCACAGTCCGTGGGCCAGTAACTCTTCACGTTCACCATCTACTTTATTTCCGATAAGTATTAAAGGTTTATTAGCTTTTCTAAGCCGCGTAACCAAAACATCATCTTCATCGAGCGCGCCAACTTGGGCATCAACAACAAATGCCAACACGTCGGCCTCCATCATTGCAATTTCAGCACCCGCACTGATTTGAATTGCTAGTCCATCTGGCTTTGCTTGCCAACCACCTGTGTCCATCACAATAAAACGCCGGCCGCCCCATTCGCACTCATAATGAACACGATCTCTGGTTACTCCGGGAACATCTTCAACGATCGCTTCGCGGCGACCAATAAATCGATTAATTAACGTTGATTTACCTACGTTTGGGCGGCCTAAAATTGCAACGATTGGCAGCCCCAGCAATGAGCGCTCCCGAAGCAGTTCCCAAATGCGCTCGATAGTCTCATCAAGATTTAGATATGTTGAATCTATTTCAACAGCATCACGCGCCATGACAAGTGGTGAGGCCTCCCGTGTCGAATCAATGAAATCACGCGCATCCAGTGAACTTCTCACATCAACGCTCTTGTCATCAACTTCAATTTCTCGACGAATCGTACGAGCGTCTAAATCGGCCGTTAAATAGATTTTCAGACCCGCTTCAGGTGCAACAACAGTTGCAATATCACGCCCCTCGACAACAATTCCTTTTTCCGCGCTATCGATGATAGAGCGCTGTAGACCTAAAAGTGCATGACGAATCTCTGGCATTGCACTGATGCGACTTACGTTTTCAGTAACGGAGTTACCTCTAATGGCGTGAGTGATTTGAGTATCACCGACAAAAATAGTGGGATCGTGCGGATCGCAGAGAAAGCGAATGGGAGATTCCTTCATCGCCCGGAGAATCTGCGCTGGACTTTCCAAACCATTCTCCAATGCAATCCACGTCAACGCGCGATACAGAGCGCCGGTGTCTAGATAACTCCAACCAGCTCGAATAGCAATTGCTCGTGAAACGCTAGATTTCCCCGCGCCACTCGGGCCATCCATCGCAACAACTATGCCCATGTCGTGAGCCTACTTCTATTTAAGAATTGGATGAACATTCCAACCGACGTCGGATAAATGTTTGGATAAAGAGATGGCATCATGCGACGACAGGGATAGAGTAATAAGTGCACTCAACTGTCCGGGAGAGTGTTCAATCGAAAGATCTTCTACGTTAACGTGTATGGCAGCGCACTCATTGAATATCGCGGCCAACTGCCCAGGCTTATCATCGATAACAATTGGCAGATGCGTATATGCACGTGCTTTGCCACCATGTTTTCCCGGAATCAACGCGCGCCCTTCGACGCCGCCCTTTAAGAAGTTTTCTATGGCGTTTTGATCATTGATCGACTCGATTAATCCGCCCAGTTCCCCATGGAGCTCCTGTAACAAAGCTTTGATTTCAACTCTATTTGAAAAAATAATCTCGCTCCAAAGTGCAGGCTCCGACTCTGCAATTCTCGTGGTATCGCGAAGACCTTGGCCTGCGAGCTCCAGGCACGCTGGGGGCGCCTTTCTTAAACTGGAGGCCAGAAGAGATGCGCTTATTTGAGGCAGATGGGAGATTCGGGCAACTGCTCGATCATGTTCATCGGCAGGCATGGTGAGCACTTGTCCCCCCAGAATCTCTATCAACTCTCGAACGGTTGCAATCGCTTTCGGAGTGCATTCAGGCGTTGGGGTAAGAACCCAGGTTCTAACCTCGAAAAGGTCGGCGCGCGCACCGCGCGCTCCCCCTATTTCACGGCCCGCCATCGGATGCGTGGGGACAAACTGTTCAATAGGTAGATTTGAACTCTTCACGTGTTCTATAGCGTGAGTTTTGATACTACCAACATCCATAAATGTTGAGTTTGGATTTAGTTGATACTCCTCATCAATGACCAACGGCAGCGCGCTTGTTGGTAGAGCGAAGATCACTAAGTCGGGACTCCCTACGTGCGAGGCTCCCACTAAATCATTGGCTAGGTTGGCCGCCGCCGAACTGCTATCTACCAATTCGACTCGAATACCGTGGGCCGATAACGCTAAGGCGATAGATGTTCCGATTAATCCAGCGCCTACGATACGGACTTGTTCAAGCATTATTGGGCAATATCTCGGCGCAGAGACTGGGCACCATGGAGATATACGTGAGAAATTGACTCTAAAGAACGCGTACTTTCACAGTGGACCATGACACGAACGACACGCGCTAACGCACCTGGTACATCGACCTCCACTGCTCCAATAAGAGGCACGGATTCAAAACCGATTTCGCGACAAGCACTTGCCGGGAAGGCAGCGGTTAGATCCGGAGTTGAGGTAAAAATGACCGAAATAACGTTCTGCGGCGTGAGTGAGTTGGCGCGCATAATCGTAGAAATGAGCTCTTTGACACCATCATGTATGGCATCGACCGTGTTGTCGCTAATTTGAATTGCTCCGCGAATAGCTCTCATCGTCATGGGATAAGGGTACCTTCCCTAAGGGATTCGTGCATTCAAGTGCATGAACGCAAATTAATTAAACTATTTAACTACTTATCTCTTTTACTAAATGCGCAACAAAATGGTAATCAAAACCCACATCATCACTTCGCTTCATTAAATCGACAAATTAACTTTCTTACTAATTTTTGAGCGTGACTAAAATCGACAAATTAATATTTCATATTGAAAGTCGTTGTATCGTTAAATCTACTTTATAGACAAAATAGACATATAGATAAAGAGTTATAACTTTAAAACGTTTCGGAGGTTTGTCAATTCTCCATTATTGAGATCGCGCCATCTACCCTCAGGCGTATCGCCGAGTGAAATTGGCCCAAATCTAGTTCTTATCAACCTCAGCACGTCGACTTCTACCGCCTCCATCAATCTGCGGATAATGTGGTAGCGACCCTCGTGAATAGTAACTTCGATCCATCGGGCTGAGAGCTCTTTGAAGGATAAAACTCGACCCATACCATCTTCAAGTTCGACACCTTTGAGAAGGCTCTTATCGACACCGGTGGGCAGCTTGCCGTCGTACTCGATAATGTATGTTTTTTCTAATCCAAAAGAGGGATGAGTTGCCCTAAATGTTAACTCCCCGTCGTTGGTTAATAGAATGAGTCCCTCTGAATCCTTATCTAATCGACCAACGTGAAAGAGCCGTTCTTTGCGAAGATCGATAAAATCACTCAACGAAGCGCGTCCATCAGGGTCGTACATGGTTGACAAAACACCCTTTGGTTTATGAAGTGCAAGATAACTCTTAGTCAAAGAGCGCTTAATTGTCTCACCATCAACTTCGACTTTAACTAAATCTGGGTCGAATTTAGAGCCCATCTCTCGAATGGTGATTCCATCGACGCTCACACGTCCAGAATCTATGAGCTCATCGGCTCCGCGTCGACTTGTAATTCCTGCATCGGCGATTATCTTATTAAGGCGCATCTGGCCCATGGCTATCCTCTCGACAGTCAGGGGCCAAGAGTAGCGCTAGCTCTAGTCGGTTAGCGAATCGAGAATATCATCGAGGGCATCCAGACGTGGAAGGAAGGGAGCCAGAGCCGGTAGATCTTCCAGAGAGTTGAGCCCTAAACGCTCTAAAAAATAGTTCGTCGTCTTATATAAAATCGCCCCGCTCTCGTGCTCTAGCCCCGACTCTTCAACAAGTCCTCGGGTTACTAAGGTCTTCATGACCGCTTCAACATTCACACCTCGAATAGCTGAGACTCTCGCCCGCGAAACAGGCTGACGGTAGGCAACAACAGAGAGTGTTTCCAGGGCGGCTTGAGTTAATCTCGACTGTTGGCCATCTAGGACAAATTTCTCAACAACTGCCGAATAATCAGGATGGCTGTAAAATCGCCATCCCCCATTTATCTTCTTAAGAGCAAAGCCTCGATTCTCACAACTGCTTACCAGTTGCCCAATCGCCGAATCGATCTCTTCAACCGTGCGACCTAGAACGTTAGCTAGAACTAACTCAGTAACCGGCTCATCGACGACCATCAAAATCGCCTCAATCGAACGTTCAACTTCATGATTAGACATTCTCACCACCTCCATCATCGTTACTCCCTTCAAGGAGTACTGGAATATCAAACTCATCACTAATCACAACCTCGCCCGTTAAAGAGCCTGTCCAAGAAATCTGCAACTCTCCCAGTGCCATTACTTGATCAAATCGCAGAACACCTTGGCGATAGAGATCTAGAATGGCTAAAAATCTGGCGACTACGACTAACGTGTTCTCGGCATCAGAGACAAGATGTCGAAAACTCATAGATTTAGATCGTCGCAGCGCCTCTATAACCCTCTTAGACTCTTCGGCAACGCTCACAAGGGGCAGATGAAGATGCTCCATATCCATTATCGGTGAGGTTTTAGGAGTGAGAACACGCTGGGCAATCGCGGCAAAGCGCATCGCGCCAACTCCAATGAGAACTTCTGGCAAAAGAGCGCTCAATGTCGAATCAAGTGCGGTCATTCGGGCAAAAGAGCGCTCAGCTAGAGCTATTCGCTCGTTAAAGGTCGCAGCGATCTGCTTAAAGGCGCGGTACTGCAAGAGCCGGGCAAATAAGATATCGCGAGCCTCAAGAAGGGCCAGATCCTCCTCATCCTCGACCTCACCGCTAGGTAACAAGCGCGCTGCCTTAAGGTCTAGGAGCGTGGCTGCAACGACGAGAAACTCGGTCGCTTGGTCCAAACGCCACCCTTCACCGCTGAGCTCGAGCGCCCTTAAAAACGAGATGAACTCATCCGTTACAAGGTTGAGAGAGATGTCGGTGATATCCATTTTGTGCCGGGAGATCAAGGTTAAAAGAAGATCAAAAGGCCCGTCAAAATTATCAAGATGAACGGAGAATGTGGCCTCACTGGCGCTATTGGCATCCCTTGCCCCCTGCAGTGAATTCTCCATGGAGGCACCCTACTTCACAGTTGCTCGAGTTCTATGTAATGCGTAGGCTCTAGGACAATATCAAGAAAGAGGTTTGACGTTTGAGCGCTAAATCGACAATTCGCGAAGAGATCTCTACTACCTCCACCCTCTTGGGTAAGAAGGTTAATAGTTATCCAATCCCCCCAGCCCCTGCTGAGCATGGCTCTGGAAAAATCATTGCAGTCTTTAATCAAAAAGGTGGCGTGGGCAAGACAACGACAACAATTAATTTAGGCGCAAGCCTTGCCGAACTTGGCCGCCGCGTCCTGCTAGTCGACTTCGATCCGCAAGGCGGTCTTTCCCTTGGACTCGGTGTTAACGCACATGCATTGCCGCTGGAACAAACCGTTTACTACGCATTAATGACACCAACGGCTTCGATTGAAACAATTATCTTGAAATCACTTGTGCCAGGTTTAGATTTTCTTCCCGCGAATCGTGATCTTGGAACTGCAGAAACGACCTTAGGTGCAGAGATCGGTGGTCAGCAGTATCTCAAGCGCGCCCTAGCATCACTTCGCGATTACTACGATGTTATTTTGATTGACTGCCAACCAACGATGGGACAGCTAACGATAAATGCTTTAGTTGCCGCCGATGAAGTTATCGTTCCGTTGCAGTGCGAATATTTTGCACTTCATGGCTTTATAGAGTTGAAAGGTAACTTAGATAAAGTTAAAACCTTCTTAAATCCACATCTCACCCTCATTGGAATTTTGGCAACTATGTATGATAAAAAAACATCACATAACCGACAAGTTCTAGAACGAATTCTTGAACAGTTCCCAGCCGATGTCTTTGAAACTATTATCGCTAAAACAATTCGTTTTCCTGAAACAACGGTCGTTGGCGAGCCAATAACAACATATGCATCTTCATCCGATGGAGCAGCTTCATACCGCCGTCTTGCCCGTGAATTAATCGCCAGAGGAGGCGCACGATGACCCGTAGAGCAAATCTGCCAGGAGCTGATGAACTTTTTCGCTCAACCACACCAGCACTTAGTGCAGTTCCGACAACGCATGAAGTTAGTACCCCGTTGGTGCCTCCGGTAATCTCTACTCCTAAAGCGCCTTCGGTGAAAAAAGGTGTCCGCTCGATTGCTCGGCGTCGTGTCACTACTCTTGATAGATCGCCTTCTGGGCGCGAGCGTCATGATGAAAAAATTACGATTTATCTATCTGCCGATGAACTCTTTGATTTAGATCAAGCTCGATTACTTCTGCGTGGAGATTTGGGTCTTGCTGCCGATCGAGGGCGAATCGTTCGTGAATCAATCTCGGTAATAATCGCCGATCTTGAAGCCAAAGGCGATCAAAGTATCCTAGCAAGGCGCTTGCGAGGCCTTTAAAGGGATTCGCTCTACGCGCGTGGATGCGCAGATGAATACGCTTCACGCACTTTATCGATCGTAATCAAGGTATAAATCTGGGTTGTCGTGACAGAGGCGTGACCCAATAGCTCTTGTACAACACGTATATCGGCGCCACCATCTAAAAGATGTGTCGCATATGAATGTCTAAAAACATGAGGCGAAACGTTTTCGACTATACCCGCGCGCTGGGCCGCTCGTAAAACTATCAACCAGGCTGACTGCCGAGTGATTCGTCCACCTCGGGAGTTTAAAAAAAGTGCATTGTTATGTGCAGATTTTTTAGACAAAAGCTCTGGACGAACGCGTACTCGATAGGTGTCGATGGCTTTAGTTGCAAATGTTCCTAAAGGCACAATCCGTTCTTTCCCACCTTTGCCCCGTAGTTTTACCGAAGTAATCTCACCTTCACTGGTTTGGGAAATTTGTATATCCGAGGTATTGATTCCAATGAGCTCACTTACACGAGCTCCACTTCCATACAAAAGTTCGATGATAGCTTGATCGCGCAATGTAATCGGTTGACCCTCATGAAATGCTGCGGCAATGAGTGCAAGAATCTGATCTAATGTCAGGGCTTTAGGAAGCCGGCGGGGCGTCCGACTCATCTCAATCTCTAACGTTGGATTCTTCAGAGCGTGCTCAATATGAATGTGTTTAAAAAATGTTCGCAGCGTTGAATCGATTCGATTAATACTAGATGCTGATAACTTTGCCAACCGAAGCGAGCTTTCAAAACCACTGATAGTCGAAGGGTCAACCCGTTCAATGCTAAGACCATTAAGACCATTGAAACCACTGAGGTAATTAGAAAATTTAGAGAGATCTCGGCGGTATGCCGCGATTGTATTTTGGGATAAGCCTCGCTCTACTGCACAGTGATTTAGAAATGACTGTGCAAGAGAATCAAAATCTAAGGCTTTTGTATCCATGGGCATCTGCTACCGCGGCGTAGTAAATCCCGCCATCGTGAACGTTGAGACCCTTTGCCAAATCTGCATCCTGCGCACAGGCCTGCCTCCATCCCTTTGTAGCAATTGCAAGGGCGTAAGGAAGCGTGGCATTGGTGAGGGCATATGTCGATGTGACCGGAACAGCTCCGGGCATATTTGCAACACAGTAGAAAACAGAGCCATGGATTGAAAAAGTAGGATCGGCATGTGTAGTGGGACGACTATCTTCAAAACAACCACCTTGGTCGATTGCGATGTCTACAAGAACCGATCCAGTTTTCATTGTCTTAACAAGTGCATTTGAAACAAGCTTCGGAGCCTTTGCGCCATGAACGAGAACTGCGCCAATAACAAGATCGGCCATGCGCAGTTCGCGCTCAATGGCATGAGTGGAGGCGAGTAAAGTCTTGATTCGACCAGAAAATAAAGTATCGATGTACTCCAAACGTTTAATCGATCGGTCGAAAACGGTAACGTCGGCGCCCATTCCTACCGCCATTACCGAAGCATTCAGACCCGATACTCCCCCACCGATAACGACGACTCGACCCGGAGCAACACCTGGAACACCTCCAAGTAAAACTCCGCGTCCACCGTTTGGTCGTTGCAACGCGGCCGCGCCTACCTGCGTTGCAAGTCGCCCGGCAACCTCACTCATGGGTGCAAGGAGTGGAAGTTGACCTTGTACTTCTACCGTCTCATAGGCGATAGCTGTAATACCACTTGAGATCAATGCATCAGTGCATGGTTTAGATGCGGCAAGATGAAGATAGGTAAATAGGATGTGATTTCGCCGCATTTTCGAATACTCGGCTTCGATGGGCTCTTTTACCTTCAGAATTAATTCGGCCTCACGCCAGATGGAGTCGGCAGCTGGATAGATTTGGGCGCCAGCAAGAATATATTCATCATTTGTAATCGATGAGCCAAGGCCTGCACCATCTTCAATAATGACTCTGTGACCGGCGGCGATAAACTCAACGACACCTTCTGGGGTGATCGCCACACGCGACTCGTGAACCTTTATTTCGCTAGGTACTCCAACAATCATCGCTTATGACCTTTCATCTCAATCGCCGCGGCAATTAAACCGACAAACAATGGATGAGGCCTCGTTGGCCTCGATCGCAGCTCAGGGTGGGCTTGTGTGCCGATGTAGAAAGGATGTACGTTTTGCGGTAATTCCACAAATTCAACTAAATCTAAATCCTTACAAAACCCAGAAAAGACCAGACCGGAACGTGATATTTGATCTCGGAATTCATTATTGACTTCATATCGATGGCGATGTCGCTCAGCAATTTCAAGGGCACCGTAGATTTTAGCAACCAACGAATCAGGCTTTAACGAGGCCGTATACAGGCCCAAACGCATCGTTGCGCCCATGTCTTGCCTACCTGCAACTATCTCTTTTTGATTTTCCATGGTTGCAATCACTGGTGTGCCAGAATCAGAAAACTCAGCAGAGTTCGCATCACGGATGCCCGATAAATTACGTGCAGCTTCAATAACCATACATTGGAGGCCAAGGCACAGACCTAAGGTTGGAATTCGATTTTCCCGTGCATATGTGAGGGCACCAACTTTCCCCTCAATTCCACGAATGCCAAATCCACCTGGAACGCAGATTGCATCCACTGCGCTAAGGTTTTTAGCTGCGCCTTCAGGAGTTTCGCACTCATCGCTTATGATCCAAACAATCTCAATCTTGGCCTCGTTAGCAAATCCCCCTGCTCGAAGCGCCTCTGAGACCGATAGGTAGGCATCGGGTAAATCAATATATTTTCCCACTAACCCAACACGGAGATGGTGTTTCGGATGATGCACTTTCTCTAATAGAGCATCCCACTTTCCCCAAACAACGTCGTGGCTTTTAAGACCAAGTCGCTGGACAACGTAGGCATCTAAACCCTCAGCATGTAAGACTTTCGGGATATCGTAGATAGAAGGCGCATCCACCGCCGCGACAACTGCGGCCACATCAACGTCGCACATGAGCGAGATCTTCTTCTTTACTGCCAGTGGGATCTGTCGATCGGAGCGAAGGACGATGGCATCCGGGGCGATTCCAATACTTCGCAATGCAACGACCGAGTGTTGAGTTGGTTTTGTTTTCAACTCACCCGATGGTCCAATGTAAGGAACCAGAGAAACATGAAGGTAGAAAACATTGTCACGACCGACTTCTTGACGGATCTGTCGTGCCGCCTCCAAAAACGGCTGAGATTCGATATCGCCAACGGTTCCACCAATTTCAGTAATGACAATGTCAATGTCGGGAGCGGCCATTGCACGAATGCGCTCTTTTATCTCATTGGTAATATGAGGGATTACTTGAACAGTCTCCCCCAAATACTCACCGCGACGCTCACGTGCAATCACGCGCGAATACACCTGACCTGTTGTTACGTTGGCAGAGCCATGGAGGTTGGTATCTAAAAATCTCTCATAGTGCCCGATATCCAAATCAGTCTCGGCCCCATCATCGGTTACGAAAACTTCACCGTGTTGAAAAGGGTTCATAGTTCCTGGATCCACATTCAAATAGGGATCGAGTTTTTGCATAGTTACTCGAAGCCCGCGGGCTACCAATAACATGCCAAGAGATGAGGCGGTAAGTCCTTTGCCAAGAGATGAGGCGACTCCGCCGGATACAAAGAGATGTTTTGTCACATGTTGCTGGCCCATGGGAGTCGAACCTATCACTTGTGGAGCCCTCTGTATTACCCCTTCAATAAAAGCAGCTCGGCGGCGTGTTCACGCGCACTCATCGAGTTCTCAAGACCTGCCAACATCCGTGCAATCTCTTCAACACGATCATCGCCCTCAACTTTTCGAACATCGCTTTGACTTACTGAACCATTCATATCTTTCGTCACCACGAAATGGGAGTTGGCCCATGCTGCAACCTGTGGCAGATGAGTAACGACAATTACTTGTGCGTGCTGTGAAAGTGAATAAAGGCGTCGACCCACTTCAATTGCCGCCTTTCCCCCTACTCCGGCGTCGACCTCGTCAAAGATATAGGTCCCGACCGGATGTGTTGCGGCAATAACTACTTCAAGGGCCAACATCACCCGAGACATTTCGCCGCCACTTGCTCCCTTTGAAAGTAAAACACGGGGGCCATCTTTATGGGTTGAAATAGTCATCACAATAACGTCGCAGCCAGAGGGTGTGAAATCAGAGTCTTTCGGTGATAAATAATTAGCCGATTCAACATCGACATGAAACGAAGTGTGCAGCATGGACAGGTTTGCAATCTCCTGTGTAACGCCATCGCCTAATGAACGTGCAGTTCTAACACGTATATCGGTAATGGTTTTCGCGGCATCTATAAGAGTTTTCTTAACTTTTGCTAACGCTTCCTCCATCTCTTGGAGACGACCATCGCCTGCCTCTAAATCAGATAGCGCATCTGAAGATGATTCAAAGCGCGCAACTAATTCGTCGGCTTCAAAATCCAGAGCACCTGTCCCGCCATATCTCTTAACGAGCAGGTGTATCTCAGACTTTCTTGCATTGAGTTGATCTAGTGCAATCGGATCGGCCTCAAGTGAGTCTAGGTATGCACGTAGCGCGCTGCGGGAGTCATCTATGAGAAAAAAACTCTCACTCAATACGGTATATACAGCATCTAACGCGGGATCTTTTGAACGTGCCGCCTCTAAAGCTCGCCGCGAATTCGCAATTAATGCAAGTGCACCCGACTCGTCATCATCAAGGGTCGTTAACGCCGTTGCACCCGCTATTCGTAACTCTTCGACATTGGATAATCGCTCTATCTGTCCGATAATTTCCACGTACTCGCCGCGTTTTAATTTCAACTTTGTACTTATTCTCACGAATTCACGCAGGTGCGTTAACTCTTGCTCCTTTTGATCAAAACTTTTGCGAAACGTTGAGATTCTCGTTTTCAAAGCGTGATACTCATGCAGGGTTGTGGAGTAGAAATCCAATGCCTTATCGAATTCGCTACCTGCATATCTATCTAATAACTTGCGTTGTTTAGAGGATTTACCGATACTTAGGTTCGCAGCTTGTGCGTGAACTTCTATTAATAGCTCACTTATTGCCGACAATGTACTTGTCGCTACCGATATTCCATTGCTCGTTGCTTTACTCTTACCATCACTGGTGACGTTTCGAGTGATGATGAGCGCATTATCTTCGACAAGTACACCGCAGTTATCAAAATCAGCGCTGTGATGTGATGGAATCGAAAAACGAGCACTTGCCACTAACCTCTCGCTACCTTTTCTAATCAACGTGCTATCACTTTTGCCACCAAGAATGAGGTTTAATGCCGTCAAAATCATTGTTTTTCCCGCACCGGTTTCACCGGTGAGAACGGTTAGGCCGGGTGAAAATTCAAGAGTAGCTTCTTCGATGACACCAATGGAGCGAATCGTTATCACTTCAAGAACGCTGCGCTCACTCACCGCGCCAGCCTTCAACGGGGAGTTTGAATTTGGCCACCAATCGATCGCTAAAGAGTGTGTTCGTCAAATGTGCCAACTGAACAACTCCCGAGTCTTTAGATATATGCACTCGGTCGCCTTGCTGAAGATTTAAATTGCGCAATGAATCGGCCGAAAGTACGGCTTGGCTTGAATCTATCCGAACCACGATTTGTGATTGTGTAGAAATAACGAGAGTTCTAGAAAAAAGCGCGTGCGCCGATATAGGCAAAACCACCAGGGCATCTACTTCGGGCCAAACAACAGGGCCGCCAGCTGAAAAGGCATAGGCGGTGGAGCCGGTTGGTGTGGAACAAATGAGACCGTCGCAGCCCCATTTAGAGATTGGTCGACCGTCAATTTCTAAAAAGAGCTCAACCATCGTTGCATGCTCTCGCTCGACAGTAACTTCATTGAGCGCCCAACCATCGGCAACTTCCTTGCCATCACGAAAAACCGAATACTTCAATGTCATGCGAGTATCAAGGACATAGGTTTTTTCAGTAATCGCCTTAATAATCGCCGCAAGCGCGGCCTTTTCTACCTCGGCAAGAAATCCAACATGGCCAAGATTCACGCCCAGCAATGGAATGTGATGTTTTCTGGTTACTTCGGCTGCTCGAAGCATTGTGCCATCTCCCCCGAGCACGACTCCTACTTCTAGCTCTGGCAGCGCATCTAAAGTTGAGTGAGTAACACCTGCTATAGCAACATCGGAGATCGTAAATACGTCAAAGCCGGCTTGTGCAAAATCGGCGGCTAATTGCGTCGCCGTTTCAACGGCCTCAACGCGCGATGGGTTACAGACCAACAATAAATTACGTTTCATTGTGGTCCGCTTGCAATGGCTATATCTAAGGCCGCATGATCTAAAGCTGGTGCGCCTCGACGCAACCAGAGAAAATACTCAACGTTTCCAGCAGGCCCAGGCAAAGGGCTAGCAACGACCCCCATCGTTCCAAGGCCCACGTCATATGCCGAACCTGCAACGTCAATGACCGCGCTCTTTCGAAGTGCCACATCGCGAACGACTCCTCCAGCGCCTAATCTTTCGCGTCCTACTTCAAACTGTGGCTTGACCATCACAACGAAATCCGCGTCGGGCTTGGATACCGCCGCCAAAGCCGGCAAAACTAAGGTGAGTGAAATAAAACTTAAATCTGCAACCACTACATCAATGGGCTCTCCAATAATCTCACCGGTTAAGTGTCGGATATTTGTTCGATCCAGAACGCTGACCCGCGTATCCTGTCGAAGCGCCCATGCTAATTGGCCATAACCAACATCAACTGCCACCACATGCGCGGCTTTTCGGCGAAGTAATACATCGGTAAAGCCACCAGTGGATGCTCCTGCATCTAAACATCGTCGACCTTCAACAACGACTCCGGAAAATGCATCTAGGGCTCCTGCTAATTTGTGGCCACCGCGAGATACGAAATCATCTCGTTTGCCCATTAATTTAATGGATGTTTCGGCATCAACCATCGTTGCAGGTTTTGTCGCAGGGATGCCATTGACTAACACCGAACGCGATTCAATGAGATCTGCCGCCGCATCGCGCGATCTCGATAGTTCGCGGCGTACCAGTTCGGCGTCAAGTCGAATCTTCATAGCAATAAAAGACCTATTACAGGCCGTCTATGGACGAGAGCGCCTGCGTGAGTCGCTCATGCAGTTCTTCAAATCGCTGTGCATGATCGTTAATGTTCATCGAATCAATCTCAACAAGCTCAACTCGAACCTGCTCCACCAAGCTCTCTCCGCTCATAACCCCTTGCGCGCTATCCATCATGTACTAGCTCTTTTGCTTGCACTCTTCTTAACACTGGCCTTTTTGCTCGTTGCCGATTTGGCACTGGCCTTCTTAGGTGCAGCTTTTTTCGTTGCAGCCTTCTTAGTTGCGGGGGCTTTTGGCTCAATTTTTAGCCTTGCTACCTCTTCTTTAAGGGCTTCAAACTCACCTCGTTTAACAAATCCCATCTTAGAGACAGTGCGTTCGACCTCGTCCTCAATTTTAACTTTAAGGGCCTCTCCACCCTCACGCATCCATTGATTGACTGCAGTGGCAACTTGCGCTGCACTTTTGTCGCCATCGGTGACCTTGCCTAAATAGGTGCGAAGAGTTGAAAAAATGTCATTAGCCATGGTGCTCACTCTATCTAAATTTTCAGGATCTCGACCGCTTCCACCTGCACCCGTGTAATTTTCTTAACCTTCAAACTCCTCCTTACACCTGTTGAGGATGCAGAGTTGCCTATCGAGGTGATATGTATTGCTGCGCTCGTGTTTTCGTTGTAGATAAGAGAGGCGCTGCCTGGCATCTTGTGAGCTTTTAAGGTGAGAGGGAGGTCAGTATGTGGATTTGGCAGTTGATAATTCGTCGTGCCAAAAAGGTTACCATCCCCCTCACTAAGAAAAACTCTACTCCCTTTGAAGCACATTTGACCCAAATGGGAAGGGAATTTTTCTCACATTGTTTAGAGCTGCGGCCTAGGGCCTGCGCCGATGTTTCCATATCGATGGTTTGTAATGGCGACACTTTGTTCTAAAAGCCAGCGCGGGCATTCAATATCGCCCCGGGCCGCTATTGGGCGCCGGTCGATTGATATTCCACGGGCAAGAAGTTCGGCCGTGGGCGGTTCACGGCGTGAGAGCCAGCGCACTTTTGCGCAATCCGAGAATCTATCTCCAGTGAAATTCCATCGAATGTGAGTGCCGACTAATTCGCTCACCCAGTTGATGTAGTCAAAGATATCTTCATGCCTGTCTTCATCGACGCAAATTTCAATGCCTTTAAGATATGGCCGATATCGTTGATAGTTTCGTTCAACGTGTAATCCCGCTCTATCGATTGCCTGGCAACCAACTTCATCCCACCATTTCTTTGAACTATGTAGACTTTCATCGATCGAAAACATTGGTTGCCAGTTGCGTAGATTATTTAGATAGTTGGGACCACCAGCCTTTGATGTTGCCCCGACGCTACTTTTCTTCCAGCCGCCAAAGGGTTGACGCTCAACGATGGCCCCTGTGATTCCTCGATTAACATAGAGATTTCCCGATTGAATGTGATCAATCCATGTCTCACACTCTTTGACATCTAATGAATGGATTCCAGAAGTTAAACCAAACTCTCCCGCATTTTGCCAAGCTAAGGCAGTTTCAAAATCAGGCGCCGTCATTATTGCCAATACTGGACCAAACCATTCATGGTGATGGCTCCACGATTCGGCTTTAACCCCCAGTTTTACTCCAGGTGACCATATATAGCCTTTCGCATCTAACTGGCGAGGTTGAACGAGCCAACTCTCCCCAACTTCTAGAATCGTCAATGCATGTAAGAGCTGGCCCTCTGGTGGATGAATAATCGGACCAATACTTGTCTCAAACCTTGCGCTTGAGCCAACCTCTAAACTTTCAACTGCATCTTTTAACTGTTGTAGAAAACTTGGATTCTCCATAACGTCAGAGACGACAATGGCCACACTCGCTGCACTACATTTTTGACCAGCATGACCAAAAGCGGATTGAATTAAATCTTTAACGGCGACGTCAATATCGGCCTTGTCTGAGATAAGAATCGAATTTTTGCCACTTGTTTCAGCCATCAACTGCATGTCTGGTCGCCACGAAGTAAACATCAATGCAGTTTCAAAACTACCGGTCAAAATCGTCACATCGATACCTGAATGCGTTATGAGTGATCTGCCATCTTCATCATCTCGCGTTGGAAGAAATTGAAGAACGCTTTTCGAAACTCCAGCTTCCCAGATTTGTTGAACAAGATGCCACGCAGTTGCAACACTCTCTGGCGCTGGTTTAAGAATCACAGTGTTGCCGCTAGCAAGGGCGGCAAAAATTCCCCCTGCCGCAATTGCGTAAGGAAAATTCCAAGGAGGAGCGACAAGAACAACTCCTAACGCAGTAGATCCGTGCTCCTTTTCGCGAGCAGAGAGTGCGTAATAACGCGCGAAATCAATCGCCTCACTGATCTCAGGATCTGCCTCTGAAAAAACTTTGCCACAATCACGCGACATCACTGCGATTGTTTCCACTCGATCGGCCTGCATAATCTGCGCTGCCTTTTCCAAAATTGCACCACGCGCTAATGCGCCCATCGAATCCCAATCAGATGCAGCCCCGCGTGCCATATTCACAGCGCTATCGATCTGCATCTGTTGTGCAACGCAGTATCGATACCACGCGGCGCCATTGTTGTTTGGATCAATTCCTACTTCGATCTCTTGTGAGAATATCTCCTCTCCACCAATCACCAACGGTATGTGTACATCTAGCACTGCATACTCGGATGTAAGAGCCTTACTCAATCTGCCTGCCAGCGTGGGTTCCGTTGGGTCACTATCGCTTTGATTACAAAAGACCCCCTCCATATAGGCCTCATGTTCATTGATCAGCATCGCATTATGGCGCCGTGATTGTGTTGAAATGAGATGCCGATCCTTTAATGAAATCAGAAAACGCTTTTGTTGCTCGGCAAATTTCACGTGACTATTTTCAATATCGAAAGATGCTCGAAGGTAGTTTTCCGATGAAGTATTCTCATCTAGGCGCCGCACTAAATAAGCCACGGCGGCAGGAAACTCCTCATACCTCGTCACGGGTGTATAAAGAATGACTCTTCCAGTTTTTTTAACAATCGCCAAAGCTTCAGCATTAGCCATTCCCTCTAACATCTCAATATCTAACGCTCCTTGCACTCCGCGCGCGCATGCGACCTCTATCGCCCAAGCCACAGCAAACAAATTATGACTTGCTACTCCTATGCGCACAGACTGGGTGGTCTCTGGTCGAAGAGCGGCATCGATTAATCGGGCATAGCTTGCATCTACATCGGCCTTAGTTGGATACGGCGCCGGCGTCCAAGAATGAATTTCGGCCTCGGCCTTTTCCATCGCCAAATTTGCACCCTTTACGAGCCTAATCTTTATTCTCGCGCCACTTCTTTCATGTCGCCTGTTGGCCCACTCCAAAAGTTCGGCAAAAGCTGCATGTGACTCGGGTAAATATGCCTGTAAAACAATTCCAGCCTCTAGAGTTTCAAATTCTCTCTCAGACAATACTTTTTTAAACGCATCGACAGTAATTCTCAAATCTCGAAACTCCTCCATATCCAAAGTCACGAATACATTGTTTTCTCGGGCTTGGCGATAGAGTAAACGCAGTTGGCGGATCGCTCGATCTACGGATCCATCATCATCTATTGAGACTATTTGACTGACAATCGAGGAGATTTTTACTGAGATAAAGTCAATTTCGGGCCGTCGTACGAGTTCAATAATGGAGTTTAATCTTTTGCTGGCCTCTAGATTACCGAGTACGGCCTCGCCCAAGAGATTGATATTAGAGCTCACACCTTGAATAGTTCGCTTTTGAATATGCCTGCGCAAATGCACATTCTCTGCAGACAAAATAATTCCATCTGCGGCCTTTCGAATCCGTGCATGAACGATTCGCATCACCACAGTTGGCACAATAAATGAAGCTAGGCTGGCACAATTAATGCCAAGGAAATCAAAGAGACCTAATCCAGAGAGCTTTGCAGACTTTGCGCGGCGACGAAATATACGAGCTGCTTGATGCAAAGAACTTATACGCATTACCTCATCGGTTAGAGCCATTGTTAGTTCAACCGCCGACGAATCTTCAAGCAATCGTGCAAATCTCTTTCGATTTAACTCATCGCTTCGAACGCGATTAATGCTCGCTTCAACTAACAGTGAGTTAACCAGAACAATAGAGCGTGATGCCACATCATCAACGTCACTTCGTGTTGCTAGCGGTTGAAATACCACGCTCACTATCTTAGATAGTTTTTGCGCGCATTAATGGAATATGCGGTAACGTCTATCGACGCAACGCTCTAATAGCAAGTTCGGCATGCATCCGTGCCCCTAGGTGTAAGACATTATCGTCAAACTGAGCAAATGTGCTGTGATTATCAGCCATACCCATGTAGTCGGGAGAAGTACTTGCCCCGAGGAACATATAACTTCCCGGTACTTGCTCTAGTACCCGAGAAAAATCCTCTGCGCCGGCGATGGGAGAGCGCATGGATAAAAATTTTTCAGCGCCAAATACATCTGTTGCCGTTTCGGCCACAAAATTCGCATGGCCCTCATTATTAACTGTAGGCGGATACCCTTCGATGACCACGGCCTGCGCCTCTAGTCCATAAGCGGCAGCAATTTTTTCGCAGAGATGCACTGATTCACGGAGAATGCGTTCACGGGTTGCAACCGAAAAAGTTCGGATGGTTGCTTCAAATACCGCCTCCGATGGAATGATATTGGCCTTCGTGCCGGCGTGAAACGAGCCAACAGTGACCACAACTGGATCAAAAATATCAAAGCGTCGTGTTACAAGTGTCTGTAGATCTCCAACCATTTGCGCTGCAACAATGATTGGATCGCGTGCAACATGCGGAGCAGATGCATGACCTCCCACGCCTCGCACAGTCACATATAGCTCATCGGCTGCAGCCATCATAGGTCCGGGTTTAGTTGCAAATATTCCAGATGGGATATGGGAAGAAAAAACATGGATCCCATATGCAGCGGTAACACGTGTGCCGGCGGCATCTAACACACCTTCGGCAATCATATGTCCGGCGCCATCCCAGCCCTCTTCGCCAGGTTGAAACATAAATACAACATCGCCTTCGAGTTGGTCGCGATTTGCAGAAAGTAATTTTGCTGCGCCTACCAACATCGCAGTATGTAAATCATGTCCACATGCATGCATCACGCCATCGATAGTGCTGGAGAAATCTAGGCCAGTATCTTCAGTTATTGGCAGTGCATCCATATCTGCCCGAAGCAGGACTGCTTTGCCACGCATTGATCCACGCAGTACAGCAGTCACTGAGGAGAGCGTTTTACCTTTAGTAAT
>JANYCW010000016.1 GCA_025360085.1 Actinomycetes bacterium | reverse complement strand
ACTCCTCTGTCGAACGGAGAGATGGTCGGAATTCCATCTTTTATCCCCTTTTTTCATCTTTATAGTTGTTATTACGACCATAATCATACCATTAATGTTCAATTCCACACCGTTTGGCTACATTAATTCTCAGCTAGATATTTGGTCACCATGAAGCGTAAGAAGACTGGTTCTGCGAGACTTCGAATTATCGTACCTGACTACGCAAAGAGTGCAGGAACATTGATGGTGTTAGGCCCAGACTCGGTAGTCATGAGCGACACCTCCGAACTCGGACCAATTGACCCTCAAATCATCAGATCTGATCGGAACAGAAACATGGTCTGGCACTCGGTGACGAGCTATCTCGACGCCTATGCTGACCATACAGAGGCCTTGAAGAAAGATCCAACAGATGTAACTGCGCAAATGATGCTAAACAAACTTGACCCCGAAACGGTTACTCTCTTCAAAAATGTCATGAAACGAGCTCGAAATGTTGCCGAGGGTCATCTCAAGCTAGGCATGATGAACACAACAGGAAACTGGAGCCAGGCAGTCACTGCATTACTTGACGGAAAGCAGTTTCGTACGGATTTGTGTTCTTTGCTGCCGGGTCCCAGCGATTCTGGACCACTATTCGTCAGGTTGCTTATACGAGCAACAGCTTCGAGTTTATTCTGCGCCTCAAGGAATCCCATGCTCTTGGACCTCCAATTTACTAGACACACCTGTGGATACTAGAACATGAATCTACCTAAGAAGCGAAAGTCCCCGATTTTGTTTGGGATGAGAGATCCCCTGATTAATTGAGTTTTGGGACGTTGTCTTTCGAGAGTTCAAAATTTGTGGAGCTGAGGGGATTTGAACCCCTGACCCCCTGCATGCCATGCAGGTGCGCTACCAGCTGCGCCACAGCCCCAATTAATCGGGAAGTGCAAACCTTACCGCATGAATTACGGTGCAGTAGCGCCACTTTCTTCGCCATAGACAGGCTCTGGAATAGAACCGGCGTTATGTTCCATTAAATTCCATTGACGTGGATTGCGTTCGAGGATTGACCACGATGCATTTGAAAGTCCACCAATAACACCCCAATGCGTAAGAGGAAGTTGTAAGAGTTGACCCAAAACACAGCGCGCAGTACCACCATGGGTAGCAACTATTAAAAGTTGATCAGTCTTTCCTTCAAGCTCTCTCATAACTGCGCTAACGGCGCGGTCGGCAACCTGACTTCTGGTTTCACCAGTTGTACCAGCAGGATTGTCATCGCCATCTATCCAACGGATAAAGTTTTGAAAATCTTCGGCGCGATTTTCTGCACCGGTTTTCCCTTCCCACAATCCGCCATTTGTTTCGCGCAAGTTTTCATCGGTTCGAATGCTAAGTCCCACTAAATCTGCTAACGCCTGAGCAGTATCACGCGCACGCCCTAAATCACTTGAAATAATCGCAGTGGGATTCATGCCAGCCAAAATTTCAGCGGCATGCTTTACTTGATAGCGACCAACTTCATTGAGTGGAATATCGGAGTGACCTTGGAATCGATTGACCATGTTCCAATCGGTCTGTCCGTGACGCCATAAAACTACGCGATTACCGGTCATTTGCCATAACGGCTTTCACTGCATCTAACTCAATTGTTGGGCAATCATTCCAAAGACGATCGAGCATGTAATACTTTCGAAGTTCCGTGCTTTGAATATGCACGACTAAATCTGAGTAGTCCAAGAGAATCCACTCAGCACCCTTTTCGCGACGCGCAGGCTTTTCTCCAATTGCGATTAATTGGCGTTCAACCTCGTCAGCGATTGCATCGACCTGAGCAACGTTTTGACCTGTTGCAATAAGAAAGACTTCGCTTAAGACCAGTTGATCAGATAGGTCTATGGCAACAAGATCTGTTCCGAGTTTCTCAATTATCGCAGCAGCGGCTGCCTGAGTAATTTCGAGGGTGCGTGAGCTAATTGTCATAGAGCCTATTCTCGCGTATAAAAGCGGCAACGATTTCCGGAACATCTGCGCTCAAGCCAGCGCGAACTTCGGAGGCAGAAACATCAAGTGCGGCTATATCGATGCCGTGTTGAGCATAACCTGGACGATTTATGCAGATAATCGAGACAAGTGCGTGAAGCTCATAGGCGCGGTGCCACTGGTCAATCTTTGAAAATGCATCGGCTCCCACAATCAAAAATATTTCATCATGTGGATATGCAGTGCGAACCGCCTCCACTGTATCAATGGCATAACTTGGTCCCTCACGCAGGATTTCGATGGGGCTTACTTCAACGTGGGATGAAATACTCTCTGGCAGCGTTGTTAACGCGAGTTGACACATTGTGCGACGCGCAACTGGCGATGCCACAGGTAAGTTTTCGCGAAGTAGAGGTTGACCG
>JANYCW010000007.1 GCA_025360085.1 Actinomycetes bacterium | reverse complement strand
GATATTGATTATGCTGGATTGCGCTTGATTACATGTGGAGGAAAGTTTGATACCAAACTCAAGCGCCACTTAGATAACGTTATTGTCTTTGCTAAAGCGGTCAGTTGAGTTCTAGCAATTCTTTAAAATTCCATCGAAAATGAAGATGAAGAACTAGCAAGTACCAGGGGCGTACTTATTAATTCTCGAACAAAGCCCCGGAATTTTTCCCGTTGCCCTGTCGGTGGGTTCTACAGTAGTAACTGATTGCGTATTTGTTGCACTCTCGGAAGTACTATTTGTCGTTGTCTTTGGTTTGGGAGTGGCGCTGAGCACACCTCCGTGCTTAGCGCAGGCAGAACTCTTGTTGCTTGAACTCCGTGAGCCATCCGAACAGTACTGACCAGCGTTTGCTGTTGGAACAAAGGCAAACGCAGCGAAGATTAAAATTGTTGTAAGAGCCAATCTGGTTCGCTTCATAAACGCCTCCCCATCTTTGCAGATGATTCTACACCTAGTGAAAAATAGAGTCTACGTGCCCTCACGATTGGCTGGGAGATTACTTCTTTTGGAAGCCTTTAGGACATACCGGCTTAAGTGCCATAACTTTCTTAAAGGTTTTACCTTTAACACATTTAATTGTTTTGCTCTTCGTTATTTGTAGTTCAACTTGAGAGATGAAGAAATCGTATTCTCCTAACTCTTCTTCTGCAAAGCCCAAAACAGTATCGAGATCCGACGTGGGATTTGCTAAGCTGGCGTCTATTGTTTTACGCATTCCTAAAAATTCCTTAATGAGAACTTTAAGAGCCTTCGTTGTGCCTTCATCATTGACAGTCTTTGCTTGGACAGCCATAAGTCTGAGATACTGGGCATCAAAGCCTGGGTTATATTTACTTTGAATCGAAGCAACCGTGGCCGCCCTAGCATCACTGGCTTCATCGGCGAAACCAGTGGCTGTACCGCTGAGCAAAAATAAACTAACTAGAATTATGAGGATCTTTGGATATTTCATAAGAAAAGAATACTTTGCGCCATGTACTCAAAAGAGGGAAATGTCGATTGCATGAGTGCTGGCGCGGGTTGCCTTCATCACAATCATGAGAAACTCCGCATCATTCTCAATCTTGGTAATTAGGCGCACGCAGGCACATTCACCTTTTTAGCACAGGAACTCTTGAGGAATCTCGCAGAGGGGGCACAAAGCATGGGCTTAGTTTCTATGCACGGGCCAGTTTGACCCGCAGCATTTTTGAGGAGTCAATTATGAAGGTAAGAAAAGTTTTGAGCGTGGCCCTCTTGGCCTCTGGTTTATTGTTAGGTTCTGTAAGCGCCGTCCATGCCGATTCAACTCCGATTCCGGCGGCGACTAATTCGGCGGCTTACCAAGCTGAGCTAACTAAATATCAAGCAGAAATTCTTCAATACCGAATTGAAGTTACAAAAATCGGAATCACATATCGAGTGGCCTTGGACACATATTGGGCCGCCGTGCAGAGTGCCGAAGCCAAATATTATGCCGATTGGAAGGCTGCAATTGAGCAATATCAAGCTCTTCGTAGCGCTTATCAAGCAAAGGTCGCACCCCTTGCCGCTATACGCAAAATTGCAGTACAAAAAGCAGATGCTGAATTTCTGGCAGCGATTGCAGTATCCGGTGCGACAAACGCTCAATTAGAACTTGCACTTAAGAACCATGCTGTAGCAATAGATGCTGCTAACACATTATTTAAATCTGCAGTTACTGCACTTGGCCCTGAGCCAGTGAAGCCAATTAAACCAGCCGAACTTAATCGACCACCAGTTCCTGTAAAACCAGCCGCACCTATAAAGCCCGTTGCTCCTGGAAAGCCAGGTAAAGAAGACAAGTCTGAAAAGACTCCAAAGCCAGATAAAACGAAAAAGCCTTAAAACTAACTAAACAAAACCCCCGAACCATCACTTCTGGTTCGGGGGTTTTGACATTTAATATTCTTTACTGCGCGGTCCAGCCACCATCAACAGGAATCGAAGCACCGGTGATGTTATGAGCTGCGAGGGAGCAAAGAAATGCAGCCAATGCGCCAATCTCATCGGGAGTTGACATTCGCCGTGAGGGCTGTTTTTCAGAGAGTAGGTCTGCAATCCCAGCAGCACGATCACCATTAAACATATCTACTCGGGCTTGAATCTGTGGCTCAATCAGTGAAGTTTCTACCCAACCTGGACAGATTGCATTAACCGTTACTCCGCCTGATTCGCGCGTTCCGCTGGCAGCATATTCCAGAGCGGCAGTTTTAGTTAAACCAATAACTCCATGTTTAGCCGAGATATATGGCGCCTTAGAAATCGATGCAACTAAGCCATGAACTGAAGCGGTGTTGATGACACGTCCATATCCTCGCGCTTGCATCTGTGGGAGTAATAAACGCATCGTGTCGAAATATGATGTCAAATTAATTGCGATTATGTCGTTCCATTTTTCTCGAGGCATCTCAGCAATATTTGCGGTGTGTTGAATACCTGCGTTATTACACAATATATCTACAGGGCCACTTGCCAAAATAGTTGCAACTAGGCGCTCAGTCGAAACACTGTCCTTCAGATCGCTCACATGTGATTCAACGCTGCCAGCTCCTGCATCAACGACTGCGGCATGAGCATTCTTTATCGTCTCAGGATCGGCTAAGCCATGCAGCACTATATCGGCGCCTTGGTGAGCAAGTGCCGTCGCGATTCCAAGGCCGATACCTTGGAATGAGCCGGTAATGAAAGCGCGTTTTCCCTTTAAACTCATATGCAATCTCCGTAAATTATTTGTGCGACCTTCTCGGCTCCACTTTTTTCCAACATAATTTCATAGTGATTGTAATCTGCCAAGTATTCTAACTTTATTTTTGGATAAAGCGGAAGAATTTGATCTAGCCAATCCATAGGATATACGCCGTGTTCTTCATTAAATAGTCCACGCTCAGTTTTGATAAGTATTGATTGCTTAGTAAGTCCTTGGAGCGCGCGTACATTCAGCTCGTGGCCATATTCTTCTAGAATATCGGCTTCAACGGCAGCTAAATTTGATGCTGGTTTCAAATGTGGAGCGACACCACGTAAATCATAATCTGCATATTCATTGAGAACCTCTGCCCACCCATCAACGCATGCTGGATGCTGTCGCCAAAATTCTCTATAAGCCTCTTTGGATTCAAACTCAGTCGTTAGACGTTTACTCACGTACTCCATTATGAATGGCATCGCTTGTTCTAAACTCACGCCTACCGGCAGCGGCAATGGCAGCCCTCCATCGACGAAGGTAATCTCGTTGACCAAGTTTGGAAATAACTCGTGGAGTGCCGCGGCAACAAAGCCCCCCATCGAATGGCCAATCACATCGGGCTTAATCAAATGTAAATTTTCAATCACAGCGGCCATATCGTGTGCATGTTGGGCCATTCCAAATGGTCCTGGCAAAGTATTTGAATCGCCACGTCCGCGCAGATCAACTGCATACACAGCTTTACCTCGGGCGATTAAAGCATCGGCAAAGAGTTGAAATGCACGATTTGATGAAGTGACTCCATGAACCAATAGGACTGGCTCACCCACTCCATCTCCATAACGAAATACCGCTAAAAAGCCACCTAAGACGGGGATGAGAGTGCGCTGTGTTGGAAGGGACATAGATGTAAGTCTGCTCTCTTTTTTCCAAAATCGTTACCGAAAAGTGTCCAATGCGGTCATAAGGTTAATGTTTAACGGGATAGATTTGCGCCCAAACTAGCCATCCCTCGACATGGCTTACATAATCAACAAGGAGAACACACAATGAGCAAAAGCTCACTAGCACGTTTGGGAGCGGCCGTAATTTCCCTAGCTGTCATCATGCCTGGCATGGCACCAGCTCAGGCCGAAAATGAAATAAAGATCGGCGTCATTACTGCAACTTCAGGCCCGCTTGGTTCTTATGGAGTTGCCTATAACGATGGTCTTGCTTGGGGATTGAACTATTACACCGGTGGAAAAATGTCTATCAACGGTGCAAAGCTCGTTGTAACAACAAAAGATGATGCTGCAGATCCTGCATCTGCTACCGCTTCATTCAAAGAGATGGTCGGTAACGGAACAAAAGTTATTGTCGGTACGGCGTCATCAGGAGTTGCCTTAACTCTTGGACCTCTAGCTGCACAGAACAAGGTCTTGTACATCTCTGGTCCGGCTAAGAACGATTTAGTTACATCGGCAGCCAACAAGTATGTTTTCCGTTCCGGTAACTCTTCAAGTCAAGATTTGGCTCCACTAGCTGGAATTAAACCAATCAATGGAAAGAAAGTTATTCTCTTTGTTGAGGATAATGCTTTCGGAGCTGGAAATATTGCCGCCGCGCGTGCACTCATGGGACCAAAGGGCGCCATATTTGAAGAGATCAAAGTACCGACATCAACATCTGACTTCACACCTTTTGCGAAGAAAGCTGTAGATGCCGATGGCACATATACCTTCATCGCTTGGTCAAATGCTCTTACAGCAGGTGCAATGTTGACTTCACTTAAGGTTCAAGGTGCATTTGTTAAGTCGCGACCAATCACAGGTCTTGCAGGTGCGGCCACATACAACATCTACGGAACTTTATTTGAAGGCGCTAAAGCCATCATGACAAATAGCTACTTCGCTGGAGCTGGCAGGACTCAGGCATCAAACGATCTAGCCGTTTGGTATGCCGCTAATAAGAAGACTCAAGATCTCTTCACCTCAACGGGCGCGGATGCTGCCAAGATGATTGTCCGTGCACTTAAGGGCAACCCAACACAGGATGTGGACCAGATGATTTCCAACCTGGAGGGCTACACATGGGTTGGAGTTAAAGGCTTGATGTCAGTCAACGCTTCCAACCACCTTCTTATTCAGCCAATGTTCCTTGTTGGTCTGACTAAGACTGCCACTGGCTATGTACCTGTACTTCAAAAGACCATTTCAGGCGTTGGTCGTTAACACCTGATAGAAACGTTAAAGAACCCCAGTGTAGAAATACACTGGGGTTCTTTATATATTTAGCCTAATCTTTTTAAGGAGCTAGGAATTGATCTCTGCCTTGAGCGTTACCGACCTATCACTAGATATCGGTGGCGCAAAAATTCTGGATGGTATCTCACTCTCGGTGAATCAGCATGAAACCCTTGGGATTATTGGACCAAATGGGGCCGGTAAAACATCGCTCTTTAATCTTCTTAGCGGAATCCGAAAACCATCACGTGGAAGAATTTATATTGGTGATCTTGATGTCACACCGTTGGCACCGCACGAGCGCGCCAAGGCCGGAATAGCCCGCACTTTTCAAACTTCCAGTGTCTTTGTAAATCTGACGTGTTTGGAAAATGTTCGAATCGCCGCACAAGCGGCCAATGGAAAGTCTATGAACTTAACTAGGAGCGCTTACAAATTCACAGAAGTCGTTGCGCATGCCCAAGAGTGTTTAGAAAAAGTCGGTCTGGCTAGTTATGCAAAACAACGTGCCGGCGCACTTTCTCACGGAGACAAACGGCGTTTAGAAATCGCGATTGTTTTAGCTTCTAACTCTGAGATAGTTTTGTTGGACGAACCAATGGCAGGTATGAGCGTTGAAAATGTCCCTGAGCTTGTAGAGATTATCCGTTCATTAGCCACAATTCACAAAAAAACCGTTTTAATTGTTGAACACCATATGGAGGTTATTTTAGGCCTAGCCGATCGAATCGCAGTTTTAAATTATGGCGAACTTCTTGTCTGTGATACTCCACATAATGTTATTAATAATCCATTAGTGCAATCGGCCTACATAGGAGAAGCACTTTGATCGCGCTAAGTGTTAAGGATTTGCATGTAAAGATTAATGAGTCTCATATCTTGCATGGAGTCACTTTTGATGTTCCTGCCCATAAAGTAACGGCATTGCTTGGACGAAATGGCGTAGGTAAATCCACCACACTAAAAGGAATTTTGGGCCTATATCCCGGTACCGGGTCAGTTCAGCTAAATGGCCAAGAAATTATTGGGATGCCGACTTATAAAATCGTACAGACTGGAGTCGCATACGTTCCAGAAGACCGTGAAATTTTCTCAACACTCTCAGTACGAGACAATTTAGCTTTGGCATCGCGCACGAAGAACAATGGAAAGGCATTTGAAACTATTTACGATCTTTTCCCAGAACTCAACAGTCGTGCCTCCCAATTAGCCGGTTCGCTATCGGGTGGCCAACAACAGATGGTGGCAATAGCTCGTGCATTATTGAATAAAAATGAGATTCTTCTTGTTGATGAGCCCACAAAAGGTCTTGCACCAAAACTAGTCACTGAAGTTGCTAACGCATTGGAAAAAACCGCTCATGAAACAACAATGTTGCTAGTCGAGCAGAATTTAGCGTTAGTCAGACGTATTGCCGATAACGTAGTTGTAATGGATCAAGGCCGAGTAATTTTCCAAGGCAGTCCGGAAAACTTAAATGACCCAGCGTGGGTGCATCAGATGTTGGGCGTGAGTGGAGGCAAGCTGTAGATGGATACTTTCATCTTAATATTGATCACAGGCGTTGGCCTCGGGGCTCTTTATTTCCTTATTGCGTCAGGCCTGTCGTTGATCTATGGCCTCATGGGCGTCTTAAATTTTGCACATGGAAGTTTCTTAACGGTAGGCGCATTTGTGGGCTTCTGGGTAGCAAGCAAGATGGGTTTTGAAACATCGATGCCAGAATTTATTCTTGCAATGATTGTTGGGGGCCTTGCAGCAGGTTTATTTGCTCTGCTGATTGAGCAGTTACTCATAACTCGCCTATACGATCGGCACATAGATCAAGCACTCGTCACCGTTGGCGTCTCACTTGTCGTTGGTGCGGTTCTTGGTGGCTGGTTTGGCAATGATCTTCGAATGTTTCCCACCCCATCCTGGTTTTTAACGGCCATAGATGTGGGAGGGGCAAAAATTCCTGCGGATCGAGCGGTTTACATCGTGACCGCGGTTCTACTTTTAATCGCTAACTGGGCACTTCTTAAGTTCACTCGCATTGGCTTGATAATCCGAGCAGGCGTTGAGAATAGAAATATGGTCAACGCCCTCGGAATCAATGTGCGGCGCGCTTTCAGCACCGTCTTTTTCCTCGGTGGATTTGCCGCAGGTGTCGGCGGCGTTTTAGTTTCAGTTTACTCTAACGGTGTTTCTCCACTCATTGCCGGAACATATCTAATTTATGGTTTTATCGTTGTTGTCATCGGTGGGATGGGTTCAGTTCCGGGTAGCTTCTTAGCCGCAATGATGATCGGCATCATTCGCCAGTTCGCTAACTATTATGCAACCGGTCTCGGTGATTTTGTTGTTGTCATTTTATTAGCCGTTGTTTTGCTCATTAGACCACAAGGCCTACTAGGTAAGGTGCGTGCATAATGTTGCGCTGGAAATACTCACGCCCGCTCCTCACAATTTTTATCGCACTTTTGGCCCTCGCTCCGGTACTTGGTTCAAATCCCTTGAGTCGGCCAGGTCTGCAACAGACAATGGCGGTTGCGTTTATTTGGGGTGGTTTAGCTCTCACCTACGACCTACTCTTTGGTTTCACTGGACTTTTATCTTTTGGCCACGCGCTTTACTTTGCCACTGGGGTCTATGTCACTTGCATTTTGATAAATCACGAAATTGTCAGTTGGTGGCTCGCGAGTCTGATTTCAATTGCCGTAAGTGCACTGCTCGCTTTCATCGTAGGTTCGGCATCGCTTCGCACTTCAGGAATCACCTTTGCGATGGTTACTTTGGCATTCGGTGAAGCCGGCCATGTGATTCTAGAGCGAAATTTCTTTAACCTAACTGGTGGAGAAAATGGGATAGCACTTAATGCCGATTTAATTCCAAGTTTTTGGATAAGTGTTGTAAATACTAAATATATTTATTGGACGGCTTTGGCAGTACTCGTTTTTACATATGCCGTTATTTGGTGGGTAACTGAAAGTTCAGCGGGTCGAGTTTTTGCCGCCCTACGAGATAATGAACTTCGAGTTCAGGTTTTAGGACTCAATACTCAGAGATTTAAGCTTCTAGCCTTTGTAATAAGTGCAGCCTTAGCCGCACTTCTGGGTGATGTCATGCTATTAGCAGCAGGAAGTGCTGCTCCCCGATTTGCCGATGCTGGAGTCACAATTAGTCTGCTATTAATGGTGGTTCTCGGCGGGGCAGTCACTCGCTGGGGCGCGGTCATCGGAGGAATTTTCTATTCGATAGCAACAACGCGCATGCAAGATCTAACTCAACAAGACTCCTTCAAAACGATTCCAAAGTGGATTGGCGGACCTATTTCCGAACCTGCCTTTATATTAGGTCTCCTCTTTATATTTGTCGTAATGTTTGCCCCTGGTGGATTATCTGGGGCTTACTATCGACTTCGCTTAAAAGCAATAACTAAAAAATCTCAATGAATACCCCACTTTGGCGGCCAAGTAATACGAGCGATATGGCAGTTACACGGCTTGAACGTGAGCTCGGCTTTCATTCATACTCAGAGCTGCACACATGGTCGATTGAAAATCCTGGCGATTTTTGGTTCAGAGCGTGGGATGACTGCCACATCATTGGGAACAAGGGCTCCCAGTTTTATACTCCAGGAAAAGATTTTATCTCCACAACCTTTTTTAGCGATGCAACCTTAAATGTTGCCGAGAATCTACTATCCAAGGGCCGTGATGGTGATATTGCAATAGTTTCAATCCTTGAAGAAGGGACACGCAGCCAATTAACGTGGAAACAATTGCGCTCCCAAGTTGGCGCGACAACGGCGGCGATGAAGGCTGTCGGTATTGTAAAAGGCGATCGAGTCGTTGCTTGGGCACCAAATGTTGCCGAAACAATTATTTTCGCGCTTGGAGCGCTAAGTATCGGTGCCATAGTTTCAACTGCATCGCCAGATTTTGCGCCATTAGCTGTACAAGATCGCTTCGGACAGATTGAACCTAAAATTTTGTTGGCCGCTGACACATATCAATACAATGGCAAAACCTTTGACTGCAGTTTTAAAATCGCCGAAATTGAATCGCTTTTACCGACGCTCACTTCCACGATACATATAAATGATTACCAAACATGGATAGCACCATTTATGGGAGTTCAACCAACGTACGAACAACTACCCTTCGATCATCCTGGCTTTGTACTCTTTTCTTCAGGTACTACAGGCAAACCAAAATGCATCATTCATAGTGGCGCGGGAGTTATGTTAAAAGCATTGGCTGAGCAATTATATCAATTGGAAATTCACGCATTACAAAAGGTTTTTTTCTTTACTACATGCGGGTGGATGATGTGGAACTGGTTAACGATGGCATTGGGTCGCGGTGCCACGGTTATCCTATTTGATGGGGCACCTATGTATCCCGCGCCAACCCGACTCTTTGATATTGCCGAGCGCGAGAAGTTAGATTTCTTAGGGGTTTCGGCGAAATTTATTGATTCAGCTCACAAAGCGGCTCTAGCGCCGGCCAACACCCATGATTTGTCTAACTTACGCGTCATTGCATCAACGGGATCGGTTCTATCTCCTGAAAGTTTTGACTATGTGTACGAAAACATAAAGCGCGATGTGCATTTGGCATCGATGTCAGGAGGGACCGATATCTGCGGTTGTTTTCTTGCCGGAGTTCCGACACAACCCGTCTATCGGGGTGAGCTACAAGGGGCGTGCTTAGGGATGGCGACCGATGTATTCAATGCCGAGGGCAAGTCAGCAGCAATCGATGAAAAGGGTGAGCTCGTTTGTACCGTGCCATTTCCATCAAAGCCGATAGGTTTTTGGTCAGATCGCGATAATGAGAAATACCTTGCCGCTTACTTTCAAGGTTTTCCCGGGGTGTGGACCCATGGAGATTTTGCCTCCAAATCGGCTACGGGGGGATTTACTCTATTTGGACGAAGTGATGCAACACTTAATTCAAAGGGGGTACGGATCGGAACCGCGGAAATTTATAGAGTCGTAGAAAACTTTCCAGAGATCATCGAAGCTATGGCAGTCTCCCAAGAATGGGAGGGCGACACTCGAGTGATTTTATTTGTCGTTCTAAAGGCGGGTGAGAGTTTTACGCCAGAGCGTGAGCAGGCAGTTAGAAGTGCGCTGCGAACGCAGGCCAGCCCACGACATGTACCAGATTTAATTATGGTGGCGCCTGCGCTGCCGCGAACAAAGTCAAATAAATTAGTCGAACTTGCAGTAACCGATGTCGTCAATGGGCGAGAAGTTCGAAACCTAGATTCACTGGCTAATCCGCAAGCTCTAGACTGGTTTAAGGAGTTCCATGTTTGAGTTGCACACACTCATAATCGCAAGTTGTTTATTCCTTGGTGCGATTTTATACACATCTGTTGGCCATGCTGGAGCATCTGCATATATAGCGGTGATGACGATTTTTGATTTGCCGCCAGTTGTCATTAAGCCAACCGCGCTGACTCTAAATATCTTTGTCTCTTCTTATACGAGTTTTCGCTATATTCGCAATAACTATTTTAATAAATCCTTATTCGTGTTTTTAATTATTGGCTCAGTGCCTTCAGCTTTTATCGGTGGCCGTATCAATTTACCAAGCCATATTTATAAACCCGTGATTGGAGTATTGCTCCTCATCTCGGGTGTACGGTTTCTGATTCAAGCATTGCAGGTTGATCAACCTGCGCGGCGGTTTAATCGTGGAGTTGCCATTGCGATAGGCGCCTGTGTTGGTCTACTCTCTGGCATTACTGGCACCGGTGGAGGTATCTTTTTATCACCCCTCATTATTTGGCTCGGCTGGGTGAGCGTCAAAGCGGCCAGTGGAACCGTTGCCGGCTTTATATTCGTTAATTCAATCGCCGGCTTACTCGGTAATTTTCAATCAACCAAATCCCTTCCGAGCCAGCTTCCCGTTTTTCTCGTGGCGGTCTTATTCGGTGCGTTCATTGGCACAAGGTTTGGCATTTCTAAACTCTCTAGCACCGGAATCAAGCGGGCACTTGGAATCGTCTTGCTTATTGCCGGTACTAAGTTCATCTTTTTTTCCAAGTAATTTCGCATAGAATCTATGGATGAACACTTTATTTGATCCCCTAACTATTGGTTCGACAACTTTTCAAAATCGCGTTTGGGTCTCACCAATGTGTCAATATTCGGCCGTCGATGGATTGGTTGGTGACTGGCACCGCGCACATTTGACCGCCCTTGCAACGGGTGCTCCGGGGTTAATCATGGTTGAGGCCAGCGGAGTGGTTGCAGAGGGGCGAATTTCAATCGCCTGTCCCACAATAGATGATCACCGGCATGTCGCGGCCTTTAAGCCCATCATCGATTTTGCGCACTCACAAAATGTAAAAATCGGTATCCAGTTGGCCCATGCTGGCCGAAAAGCTTCAACAATGCGACCGTGGGACGACCACCTGATGGCAAGCAACGCGGAAGGTGGCTGGCAGAGCGTTTCATCCTCTGCCATCGCATTTCCTGGCTATCCCGAGCCGCGTGCATTAACCGTTCAAGAGATACATCAGTTAACCCTGGATTTTGCGGCTGCGGCAAAGCGTGCAGTCGCCATTGGCTTTGACGTCATCGAGATTCACGCCGCCCATGGATATTTACTGCATCAATTTTACTCTCCATTAGCAAATACCCGAAACGATGAATATGGCGGAAACTTTCAAAATCGAGTCAGATTCTTACTAGAAACAGCCACAGCAGTTCGCTCTGCAATACCCGCGACTACCCCACTCTTTGTTCGAATCTCAGCGACAGATTGGATCGATGGGGGTTGGAACTTAGTGGATTCAATCGAACTTTGTACTCAACTCAAGGCTTTAGGCGTTGATTTAATTGATGTATCAACGGGAGGAAATCTCCATAAAGCTCAAGTTAAGGCAATCCCAGGATTTCAAGTTCCCTTTGCCGCCGCTATTCGAACAGAGGCACACATCATGACCGCAGCCGTCGGCTTAATTACAGAGCCCGAGCAAGCTCAATACATTATTGAAACGGGCGAGGCCGATGCTGTTTTTCTTGCTCGCGCAATGATTCGCAATCCCAGATGGGCATTGAGTGCGGCTGAAAAGTTGGGGACAAAAATAACATGGCCACACCAATTAGAGCGTGGAGCAACAATTTAAACGTTTTTTAAAAGCTAAAATAGGCGAGTAACTCTCCTCACCTGTCTCAACGAGGGTGTTACATCTTACGTCGCTTGATTCCTTGACTTTGATAATACTGACGCCAAATTCCTCGATGTATTGGAATTCGCATCGGTAGGTTCCTGATAACTGGAATGATCGGAATTAAAATTAAACCGAGGGAGAGTAAGCCCATGATGACCATAATGTATGCATCGGCATTTGCTCCGATTGGCTTTGACTCTCCATTATTAAATGGTGGAATTTGATACCAGAACGAATAGAGCCATAGCCAAGCCTGTCCAGGATATCGGCCGGTCTCATTCATCATTCCCCACGTTCCACCTTGAAGATTTGCTGCAGTACCAGCATCATCCAGATAGGCGCCGTCACCAAAGAATAGAATCTGTTTAGTGTTATCGGTTTGGAAAAAACCACCTTGTGATAAGAGCGCTGCATCTAATGCACCGCTCTTTGCCATATCTGTTAAGCCTTGAGCCAGCACCGGAACAGGTCCATATGCGCCAACTGCAACATCACTCAATTTTCCCTCTACTTTAGTTATTGCATCGTCATATGCTGTTGCCCATGCTTGCCTTTGTGAATCCGCCGCACTTTTCCATGTAGCTACCGCATTCGCAATTTCAGGTGCTAACACCTGCGTACTTAAAGGAGTAATAACAAAATCATTTGCGGCATCGATTGGATGGGTTACGCCTGCCCATTTTTGTAACCAGAGTGGGCCAACATTTAATCCATCAGAGGCATTGTTGTATGGACCACCGTAGGTTGCAGTCCCGCTTGTACCGGCTAACTCTTGAACTGCTGTGGCATACAGATTATCGGGATTGCTCACGGCCCAACCTTTAAAAGTTAAAGGAGGTTCATCCGGTGAGCTCATAATTAACGAAAGAACTACTGTGAGTACAAAAACAAAGACAAGTGCAATGGTGCCTTCTTTGACAATATCATAGCGTTTAGTTTTACCAGCCCAAGGTGCGGCATCAAACTCTGCTTTAGCTTCTTTATTTGTGCTCATTTACTGGCCTCGTTTACTGGTGAGGGCTCAGAGTCGATTGGCGGTACGACTCCACGCTTTCGAACCATTAAGACATGAACAACTGTTAGTACTCCTAAAATCGCGGGTAAGAATGCAACGTGAAGAAGAAGCATCTGACCAAGATTGGTTACATTAAACCAAGCTCCAACTCCCACCGAGTTAAAGCCATCTTTGGCCTCAAATGAGATCCACTGAGAGTCAAAGTTTGTTTGAACTAGATAACCTGTAAATGCCGTTGCAATGGATGCGATAAAGGCAACGGCGCCCGTTGCCCACGTTGCAAACCGATTTCCGCGCCATGCTGCCATCCAGAACTTTCCCCATAAGTGAATAACCATAAAGACGAAGAAAAGTTGCACACTCCAAAAGTGCAGACTATTTACAAACTTTCCTGTTTTGGAAATGTGATACCAAGCCGGTCCCTGAAATGCCAAAATAATTCCAGAAAATATTATTACGGCTAGTGTGGCAAGAGTTAAGACGCCAAAGACATAAATCCAAGAGGAAACATAAGCCGGTTGATCATCGGGCAAGAGCTTTTCAATGGGTAGTTCCTTCTGCCACTTATTACGAAGTTTTGCCGTCCACATCTGACTCATTCGTGATGCCGATTCTTATCTTTTGGAAAAGGAAGAAAAATAGCTAAAGTAAAAATCGCTAACATTAAAAGAATTACTAAAAGATTTGTTACTGAAATTTGAAGCCATCCTGATTTCAGATATGTTGCAGGATGATTCATAAAATCTGCAAACCAACCGGTCATGTGATTTTTCCTCCAATAAGCGATTTAATCTTGTTTTATTGGATTGAGGTTACGCCTAATTCAATTAAATATCTATGATGCCTGCGAGTGGAACCTCTCTCAGAAGGTGTCAGGTTGCTAAAAGCTCGTCCAATAGGAGTAGTACCCGTCCTTTTATATCGCCTCTGATTCGGCGGACCGCTTCGATGTCTTGACCCGCTGGATCCTCTAACACCCAATCTTCATAACGTTTGCCCGGGTAGAACGGGCAAGCATCCCCACATAATAAAAAAGTAGAACCGCTTTCGTGATATCAGTAGTTGAAAATGTGACATCAAAAGTGTCAAACCCAAGTAAGTCAGGCAACGTCTTTAAATAAAAAGTTCCAAGAATTGCATAGGCAAGAATCTGAAAAATTGAGTTAATGGCGACAAGGAGAGCGGCGGTTTCTCGATTTCCGCATGCAAGGTCATTCCAAATCAATACCATCGCAATACAACGAGCCAACCCAATGACAATTAAACCCGTCCGAAACGCAGGCTGGTCTGCGAGAAATGTCCAGGCGAGAATGAACATCAAAGCTGGACCAATAAGCCAATTCAGAATTAAGGAGGAAACTAAAAGTTTCTTATCCGCGCGAAGTTGACCCATTTCTTCATATTGGACCTTGGCCAGGACGGGATACATCATTGCGAAAAGTCCTAGCGCAATTGGAAGCGAAGTCCCATTAATTTGGTATGTCGAAATTAGATCATTTAGATCGGGGAAGAGCTTTCCAAGTCCAACCACGATTGCCATTGAGCCCAAAATCCATAATGGAAGAAAACGATCGACCATCGACAATTTTGCTTTTTTTACCTTTTGACCATCGTAACTTGGCAAAGTGAGCGAGCACTAAATACTTGCCAAACTTTTAAAGAGTTAGGAAACCGCGATGATGTCGACGACGAAAATTAATGTTTCATTCGGCCCAATGGGGCCAGATCCGTTTGGCCCGTAGCCAAGATCAGCTGGAATGACTAGTAACCGTCGCCCACCAACTTTTGCACCGGGTAGACCCTGTTGCCAACCAGCAATCACATTTGCAAGTGGAAAAGTTGCGGGTTGTCCGCTACTCCACGATGACTCTACAATCGCGCCTTTGGACCATGTCATCAATGTGTACTGGACCGTCAAAGTTGACGTTGCCAGAACTTGCGCTCCTGTACCTACGATGATGTCCTGAGTTTGCAAAGTTGTTGGCGGCGCTCCTGTTGGGGCTGCAATCGTTGGTGCCTGACCGGCATTTCCGCTCACCGCTGGAAGTCCTGCCGCTGCTGATTCTGACACTTTATCTTTTCCTCCACATGATGTTAGGGATGTAATCGAAAGCGCAATAATTGCGGCAATCGCAAGTTTTTTTCTAATTTTCATCTTGATCCTCTATTCCAGTTCGCCGATTAATGTAAACTCACTATCACCAAGTTGACCTTGTGCTCGGTACATTTCTAACTTGGCACGTGTATCAGCAATATCTAAGTTTCGCATGGTCAATTGACCAATACGATCAACTGGACCAAAGGCAGCGTTTTCGGTTCGCTCCATTGATAACTTGTCTGGGTGATAACTAAAGGCTGGCCCTGCTGTATAAATAATTGAGTAATCATCACCGCGGCGCAGCCGCAAGGTCACCTCTCCAGTAACGGCAGATGCCACCCATCGTTGTAAGGATTCGCGAAGCATTAACGACTGTGGATCTAACCATCGGCCCTCATATAACAGGCGGCCAAGTCGACGGCCTTCGGCATGATAATTAGCAATCGTGTCTTCGTTGTGAATTGCACTAAGCAAACGCTCATAAGCAATAAATAGAAGCGCCATTCCCGGAGCTTCATAAATACCACGGCTTTTGGCCTCAATAATTCGATTCTCAATCTGATCGGCCATTCCCAAACCATGGCGGCCACCGATGGTATTGGCCTCTTGCATAAGTTCTACAGCCCCATCAAACCCTTCTTTGTTTATTGAAACTGGTCGGCCTTGAACGAATTCAATGGTGACATCTTCGCTCGCAATTATAATCGATGGATCCCAGAAGCGAACACCCATGATTGGCTGAACCACTTCAACTGATGTACTTAAGTTCTCAAGAGATTTTGCTTCATGGGTTGCACCCAAGATATTTGCATCGGTCGAATAAGCTTTTTCAGCACTATCGCGATAAGGCAGATTATTGGCGATTAACCACTCGGACATTTCTTTGCGTCCGCCAAGTTCTGTAACAAATTCGGCATCAAGCCATGGCTTATAAATTCTCAAGTTTGGATTAGCCAATAGCCCATAACGATAAAAACGTTCAATATCGTTGCCTTTGTACGTTGAACCATCACCCCATATTTCGACTGAATCTGCATGCATGGCTCGGACTAACATTGTGCCTGTGACTGCTCGACCGAGTGGTGTCGTGTTGAAATACTGTTTGAGTCCACTGCGAATATGAAAAGCTCCGCAAGCAATTGCTGCAAAGCCTTCTTCCACGAGAGCGCTTTTGCAATCGACAAGGCGGGCTATCTGCGCGCCATACTCTTTGGCCCGATCTGGAACTACGTCAATATTGGGCTCGTCATATTGACCAAGATCTGCCGTATAAGCACACGGTATTGCGCCTTTGGCCCGCATCCATGCCACGGCCACAGAAGTATCTAGACCGCCAGAAAAGGCGATACCGACTTTTTCGCCAACTGGCAGTGATGCTAGAACCTTAGACATAGACGCAGTCTAACCGATGTTAAACGTTGGAAGTTTCTTTTCAAGGGCGGGTGTAACAGCCCACTCTGCGCACATTTGACGATATCTATTGACATCTGCGGCAACTGGAACGGCATCCGTCTTTACTGCTCGAATCATCAGATTGCGAGAGGTGTGTTCTCCTCCAATAAATTCAATAATCTCGACGCGATAACCGAGAATTCGTAAAATTTGTGCACGCAATGTATCGGTCAACAAATCTCCGAGGCGCTCCTTCATAAGACCGAACCTTGTCAGCGCACCCCACGGTTCAGGAGCGACATCCATCTGTCGCTGAATGTCGTGGTGGCAACATGGAGCTATCAACATTATTTTTGCACCACTATTGACTGCCCAAGCGATGGCATCATCGGTTGCAGTATCGCAAGCATGAAGGGCTATTGCGACATCTGCTGATTGCGCAGTTGTCGCCGCAATCTCTTCGGCACGAAAACTTATCGTTGATGTAATTCCAAGCTTTTGAGCGATTGAATTGTTGCGATCTCTTGATGTTTGCCTCACATCGATACCAGTGACAACTACCGGAAAACCATTTGCACGAAGAAATTGGTGCGCGCCAAAAGTCAAATAGGCATGTCCGCAGCCGAAATCGACGATTGATAGCGGATTCTTAAGTGTTGGTTTTCGAATCTGACCTGACTCGATTGCTGAATTCAGCGTAGGCACCAACAAGCGAAGGAACTCTTCTACCTGCATGTACTTATCACTTTTAGAGGGTTTAATCACTCCTTTGTGATCGGCGATGCCTACCTCAAGTAAAAAAGGGTCATTAGGATCCAATAATCTTAGTTTTTTTCTATCATGACTTAACTCTTGTTTCAGAGTTTTGTTTTCAAGATGAATGTGCGCTTGACCCTGCTTGGTGATGCGAATCGACATTGTAATCTCGGTGCTCTCGATCAAGATATTTGAGTAACCACTCCCCAAAAGCAAGAAGATAGCATCAGCATCTACCCCACGATTTTTTACCGTTGTCTCTCGGCCATCGTTCACGCTGAACTGCAACCATATGTGGCCCTTAATTTCAACTGGACGGATATCTATGCGCTCAAATTCAACGTTCATATTTCGTCGTCTGCCTGATAGAACAACTCGTACAAGTGTGTTGGTATCTAGAATCTTAAGACAAGCGTCCTTGAGCGCAATCTCTAATGACAGTGCCATTGATTATTGTGGCGAAATTACCGCAGTACCCTTTTCATGCGGATAGAAAGTGAGTACATGGTTTGGAAGTGACTTAGCAAATGCGTGCGCCAACTCACGTTCGCCATCTCGGTTTACATCATCAATAACGACAATTGCCTTAGGGGAAATTCGGTTTATAAACTCGGCGTGGGCCGGGTTGCGAGCAGCTGCGTTTTTAGATCCGGGTGGTCCATCGATTATTAAGAGGTCGATTTTCTTTAAATCAATTAATGTGGAGGTGTCATACCAATCAATACCGGAAAAGTGAGTTTGTAAAGGTGCAACACGGATTTCAACACCACGAATACCATGGGATTTCAATAGTTCGCGCGTCTTACCTGCAAACTCTTCCGAGTCGTCAATACTAATTACTTTCTTTGCGCCCGCTTTAGCAAGTATCAGAGTAGATACACCTGATCCAAGTTCTACAACCAAGCTCGGTTTATGTGTTCGTACCAAATCTGTAATTGTTAAGAGAAGGTCGGGAGATGCGGCCCAGTTGCGCATGGGAGGAATCGGCGCCGAAAATTTCAGTAATAAGAGAATTTGTTGTAACGCTTCAATTTGGCGATATGACTGCCAATCCATTTGCTTCAACTCTTTAACGTTCTTTTTATGAGCCGACGTTAATGCGCTTACTTTGCCGTGCAATGCACGCAATAATCGTGCGCAGTAAAAAACCCCTGCCAGAACGGTAACTAGCAAGAGAGCGTTGAGGATTTGCACCACCCTAGTCTAGATGCGCGGAAGTTGAACATCAATTGCCAAACCACCCAGCGAACTCTTTCTCAAATTGAGTACGCCTTTATGACGTTCAATTACTCCGCTCATAATGCTCAAACCAAGGCCACTTCCACCTGTTTCCCGCGAGCGCGATCGATCAAAGCGCTTGAGACCTTGGATTTTTTCCCCATAAGAGGACGCTGGTAGACCTCCTCCACCGTCTTCAATGGTCAACCCAATATTTCTCGCATTTTTTAAAGTAATCTTTATTAGCGCCTGGCTGTCAGTATGATTTTTTATATTTACAAGAGCATTTACGATGAATTGATGCAAATACTTTTCAGAACCACTTACAATTACTTCATTATCTATATGCGATTCAATCACGCGCTGCGGCGAGATTACTTGAAAATCAGCAATACAGTCACGAAGCAACTGTGTCAGATTTACAGCGGTAAACTCATCCCCACTCTCTTCACCCAGTTCTGCCAAAATTAACAGATCTCCGATCAATGATTCCATGCGCTTAATTTCACTATTAAGTCGTTTAAAGGCAACAATCGAATGCTCGCCTTCTAATTTACCACCCTCTAAAAGTTCAGAATAACCCTTCACAACCGTTAATGGTGTTCTGAGCTCATGGGCAGCATCGCCGAGAAATTCTTGCATTTTTTCTCGCTGTGCGCGTTCAAAAGTCAATACTCCTGTTCGGCTAATTTGGACAGAAATGAACGAGGCCAATGCGTTGGCAAAAATAATAAAGATGAGCAATTTCGACAGATTGTTTTCTAAAGAGTTGCTGATGTCTGTAATAGATTCTGCCACAATCAACTTTTCGCCATCTTGCAACTGGATATGCCTAATTCTTAGGTTCTTGTGCGTTCCGAGAATTGCATTTTTAGACTCTTTTAAAATCGCCGTTTCTCCCGTAGGAGCAACAAAAGCTATAGTCATATCAAAGTTATTTTGCTCAACACTCAACAGTGCAGCAGTAATTGGCTCATTGGGACTATAAGCAACATCGGTAATAACCGTGTTAATTTTATCATCTACCATTGTTATCTGAGATTTATAAGAACTCCAAATAGCAAATCCACCTATGAGAATCGAGAGTATAGATGTGACAGTAACGGTGGCAAGAACTTGTTTAGTACTACTCTTCATCAAACCGCTTTAGGTTCCTGTATCTGAAAACCTACCCCGCGAATAGTTTTAATGCCTTCAAAGCCATCTCGATGAAACTTTTTACGCAAGTATGAAATATATGTATCAGTTACAGTACTTTCAGATTCAAATGTAATGCCCCAAACTTCATCTAACAGAAGTTTTTTAGTTAAGACTCGTCCTTTCTTCTCAATGAGTACTTGTAAGAGTCGATACTCAGTGGGAGATAATTCGACTTCCTTGTCATTAAACGTAACAAGGTGTTGTTCATCATCAATAGTTATTGGTCCACATGAGAGATGTAGTTGTGCTTCGGAAGATTTATAGGAGCGCCTTAAAATCGCCTTAATCCGCAGAATTAACTCCTCAATTCCGAATGGCTTGATGACATAATCGTCGGCTCCTATTTTTAATCCACGTGCAATGTCATTTTTGTCTTCGCGCGCCGTCAACATTAAAACCGGAGTAAGGTCTTTGGTGCTGCGAAGCCTTTCAACGAGTTCAAAACCATCCATCAGCGGCATATTTATATCAATGACCATAAGTGCAGGTTTATGACTTCGGAGCAAAGTAAGTGCCGACATGCCATCATTAGCCTCAACGGTTTCAAAGCCGGCAATGCGCAAGGTGTCGGTCAACAAGGCTCGAACCCCAGGTTCATCATCTACGATCATTATCAGCTCGGTCATGACCCTACTCTTTCACGCATGAGCACGAAAACCAATGAAATCGTCCCCAAATCGACCCATTTCACAGAGAAATCACAAAAAAGACCACCATTGTTAACCTATGCGGATGAGAAGGTGGGCGGTAGCAGCCATTGGAATTGCCATTACGTTGGCAAGTACAAATATCGGTATGGCCGAACCCACCCCTACGGCTTCTTCGAATAACGATTATCAAAACGTCTTGAGTCAGTACAAATCGGATATGCAACAATATCGAACCCTCATCGTCACTCGTGAGCAAAATAAAAAATTAATCACGCAAGATTTTATAATTGCCGTTTCCTCAGCCAACTCTGCTGCAAAATCGGCTTTGCGTACCGCGAAAACTGCTGACGCTAAAACAGCAATTGGAGATCAGCTGAAAATCTCGATTCGTACTGCCAGTGAAGCCCGTGATACTGCAAATACTGGATTAGGTCCGATTCCGCTCGAGCCCATCAAACCCGTTAAGTTGCAAGTGAATGCCCCTTTAAAAAAAACAAAACCGTAAAAATTCATCCCCACTCCCGATGAATAGAGCTTAGTTTGACTATCGTTTAGCCATGAAACGATTTAACCCATGGTTGGCCGAGAAGATCACCAATGGTGTTGCAAATATGTGGTGTGCCTATCTCTTTGCAGCCATTGCTCTCATTTCGCTGCCAAAAGCAATTTCGTCAGGAGATTCAATTGTAATCGTTTCCTGGATTGCACAGACTTTTCTACAACTCGTTTTACTCTCCATAATAATGGTTGGCCAAAAAGTCGCGTCGGCAAGTGTGGAAAATACTATTAATGAAACACACACTGCCTCACTTGCCGAGTTTGAGTTGGCTAAAGAGGCACGATCTTTAGCTGACCAAGAGCTAAGCGAGCTTCATGATATTTCCAAGAGCATACATGCGCTCATGCGGGAAGTAGAAGCTAAGCTTGCAAAGTAAATCGTTATGCAAGCGAAATCAAATGGAACACTCTTTCAGGTTTATTGCATTGAAAGCAGCTTACTAATGATTTAGATTCAGAGAGTGAAATTAGCTCCTTGGTGGAAAGAAGCCGTGGTTTACCAAATTTACCCCCGCTCATTTTTTGATAGCAATGGCGACGGTGAGGGCGATTTACCTGGAATAACTGCCAATCTTGAATACGTCAAAAAACTTGGAGTTGATGCTATTTGGCTCAGCCCCTTTTATACTTCACCAAATAAGGATGGGGGCTATGACGTCGCTAATCCAAGAGATGTAGATCCACGTTTTGGGGATTTAAACGATGCTAAAAATTTGATTTTCCGGGCACATGAATTACAGCTGCGCGTTATAGCAGATATCGTTCCAAATCATTTCTCTGATCAACACGAATGGTTTCAATCTGCTTTGAAATCTAGGCGTGGTTCACCCGAACGCAATCGATTTCATTTCTACGATGCCGATATTGATGGCAACCCACCTAATAATTGGATCTCTCTGTTTGGCGGACCTGCATGGACGCAAGTTGACGATGGCCAATATTATTTACATTTATTCGACTCTTCGCAGCCGGATTTAAATTGGGAAAACTCTGACGTCAATGACGACTTTGAAAAGACATTACGCTTTTGGTTAGATTTAGGTATAGATGGATTTCGAATCGATGTTGCCCATGGATTAGTAAAAGAGAACATTCAAAAAAATCATCCTGATCCTCAAGGCTTAAGTAATGCGCTTCGATTAGATATCGAAATGGATCCGGATAAGCGGAGTGATTTACTTGAAACTGTTCCATTTTTTGACCGTCAAGGAGTGCATGAAATTTATCGCAAGTGGCGAACTATTTTTGACTCTTATGTTGGCCGTGATGTTATGGCGGTGGCTGAAGCTTGGGTTCACCCACCAATTAATGCAACACGATATGTCCGTGCCGATGAACTTCATCAGGTCTTTAACTTTGATCTTCTGACTGCACCATTTGATGGTGCATTTCTCTTTGATGTTATAAATCGATCAATCGAGTTAAATGCCACGGTCGATGCTTTACCCACTTGGGCATTGAGTAACCATGACTCTCCTCGAATTGCTACGAGAATTGGTAATTTCGAATCGCGCGCACTTGCGCTCTTTGTCTTTGCCCTTCCTGGTTCTACATATGTTTTTGCTGGTCAAGAATTAGGACTGCCGGATGGCGAGTTACGAGACGAGGATCGCCAAGATCCATCATTTTTCCGTTCCAATGGCGCAATAAAAGGTCGTGACGGCGCACGCGTCCCCTTGCCTTGGAGTGGGGAGAGCTCTCCATTTGGTTTTAGCTCTGGCGCTCCTTGGCTGCCTATGAATCAATCATGGCAAGATTTGACGATTGAAAAAGAGAGTATGGATCCTAATAGTGTTCTCAATCTCTATCGCAATGCCTTGCAACTCCGTACCAAATACTTAGCACTTTCTGGGGACATAGAGTGGTTACAGTCTCCTTCGCACGGTGCCAAGCGAACCGACATATTAATCTTTAAGCGCGGAAATATCACAATTGCAATGAACCTCTCTGCGATGGACGTAGATATTGAGATCACAGGACGAACGTTAATTAATAGCTCCATGAAAATCCTAGCGCTTGAAGGAATGATGAGGATCCCAGCACTTTCAACCATTTGGTGCCTAAGTTAACTGACAGAATAGCGCCATGGAATCTATGACGACATGGCTGATTACTATTTGCGCATTAGCTGCCGTTATAATCTTTGATTTAGTAATTGCCTTCGTCCGTCGCAATAAGCAGACTTCAATTACTGAGGCGGCTTTTTGGACCCTCTTCTATATCGGTACGGCTCTGGCCTTTGGCGCCTTACTTCCTCAATGGGTAAGCGATCAAGGTCAAAAGGAGTTCTTTGCAGGTTGGCTCACCGAATACGCACTCTCAGTCGATAATATCTTTGTATTTATAATCTTATTGACTCACTTAAAAGTCCAGAAAGAGCGCCAACAACTTGTCTTGTTATTAGGCATCATACTCACTATTGCCATACGTGGACTCTTGATTCCATTAGGTGCGGCGTTAATATCGCGTTTTTCAAGTATTTTCTTTCTCTTTGGTGCTTTCCTTATTTATACGGCTTACACTTTAGCAAAGGAAAAAAATGACGAAGAGTTTAAGGAAAGTCGAGTTATAACTTCGTTAAAATCCCGAGGAATGAGTATCTTTTCAATTGCTCTCATTGCGCTTGGCCTCACAAATTTGGTGTTCTCATTGGATTCCATTCCAGCGATTTTTGGTTTGACTAAAGATCCTTACATTGTGACTACTGCAAATATCTTTGCTCTAATGGGTCTGCGCCAGCTCTACTTTCTACTCGAAGGTCTACTCTCTCGCTTAATTTTTCTATCTAAAGGTCTCTCTTTTATTTTGGCTTTCATCGGCATCAAGATGATGATGGAAGCATTCCATGCAATTAATATCGACAAAATTGGTGGTCTGCCTATTCCAGACATCAGCCTTGAAGTCAGTCTCGGCGTGATTATTTTAAGTCTTCTCATTACAACAGTCGCAAGTCTTACAGCAACTCGAAAGGATGGCTCTGCAATTATTTAAATTACGTTTTTGTGTTTTCTTAGAGTTTCTCGGTCAAAGTCTTTCATTCGTTCATGAATTTTTCGTATCTGTAAAGCAAAGGCTTTAACCGCAATGTCAAAGGCGGCAACATCATTGAATTCTGCGGCCTCTGCACGAATGAGGGGACCAGAACCATGTGAAGTTAAAATTACAAGGTGTGAATTTTTCCCTTGACGAGGGTTAGCTTCATGAAGAACTTCAACCTCTACGCGATCAATAACAATATTAAATCGCTCCATTGAATTGATTTTTTCTTCGACGATAGACCGGAAGTCTTCTGCTAAATCTGCATTGCGAGTATGAATATGAATCTTCATACTTAGAAGGGTAGTACGAATACCCCTACTGTCGCTATAACTGCCATAAGAAAAGATTTTCCCAGTATTTTGTAGGCGTAGGCCCTATCAGCGGCCCTATCGACCGGATTGCTGACTCGCGAAACATCCCCGAGCTTTCCTAAATTAAAGGTACCAGCCATTCCGAATGCTAGACAAAATTTATTCCGAGACTGGAAATATCCTATGCTCGCGATTATCAGTGGGACGAAAATTCCTAGCCGTGCTTCCCGCGGAGCTTGTACCAAAATTAAAGACAGCAATAAAAAGGCTGAAAAAATTAGCGCCAAGAATCCGACTAACTTCCTTCGTTTTGCTTCGCCTCCTCCAATATTGCATTTGCCAGGAATATAAGCCTCATCAAGCATCTTCGAATTCATTCTCGTCAACCCAGGTGTCATCGGATGAATTTTCTTGACTCTCAATCCAAGATAGAAATGACCCAACGGCACGAAATGCCAAAAGTGAGACGGTCACTGCCGCAAATATCCGCCGTAACACTTTGGCCATGTTCTAAAAATACTCGCTATTGCCCAATTTTTCTCTAGATAGATGCTAGGGCTTCTTCGATGTCGTTCCAGATATCTTCTACATGTTCGCAACCCACTGAAAGGCGAATTAACTGCTCGGGAACGGACAAGCTCTCCATTGGCCAGCGGCGGCGGCGCTCCCATAGCGATTCAACTCCACCCAAACTTGTTGCATGAGTAATAAGCCGTGACGAATCACATACCTTTTGAGTTTGTTCGCCCGTTCCATCCACCTCGAAAGAGATGATTGCACCAAAGCCTGGGTATCTAACTCGGCGAATTTTAGGGTGCACCTTGAGGCGTTCAATAAGAATCTTTGCACTTTCTTGCGATTTATTAAAACGCAATGGGAAGGTTCGAAGCCCGCGCAAGGCTAGCCATGCTTCAAATGGCCCAGGAATTGATCCATTAAAGCTTCTTGAATCTGTCAGTCGTTTGAGTAGAGCGGGGTCATTTGTCGACAGTGAACCCATGAGGACATCACTATGGCCTGAAAGAAACTTAGTAACTGAGTGCATGACAATATCTGCACCCATCGCCAACGGATTTTGGACAAGTGGAGTTGCAAAGGTGTTGTCTACGGCAACTCCTATTCCGAGTTTTTTGGCATGAGCAATTAAAATTTCAAGTTCAGCCACATCTAAACAAGGATTAGTTGGTGATTCGAGCCATACAAGGGCACAACCTTTCATCGCTTCGATAACTTCATTAGTGTTAACTACATCGACAAAACGAACTTCTAAGCGACCGCTTTCATGAAATGCGTTGAGTAATGTCATGACTCCGCTATAGCCCTGATTTGAGGCGACAATCGGTGCTCCGATAGGAAGAATTGAAAAGACTGCGCTGATTGCCGCCATTCCAGATGAAAAAATTAAAGTTGAGCCGCCCTCTAACTCCCCGATTGCACTCTCAAGTGCGCTCCAAGTTTGATTTCCATATCGGCCATATCCAATCGGCCCACCAGAATGAAAGGTTGAAGTGAGAACTACTGGTGGATTAAGTGAGGCATCAGGTGCGATATCTGGTCGTCCGGCAGTGATGGCCGTGGTCTCTATGTGTTTGTCCATGTGTTGAGCCTAAGCCTTTGCCAGTACTGCCATTGCCGCATTATGTCCCGGCACACCGCTGACGCCACCGCCACGAATCGCACCTGCCCCGCAAATAAATATCCTTGGGTCATCGCTCTCAACTCCCCAACTTGGCTCACTGCCATCTTCACGGAAAGGAAAGTGAAGGTTTTGGTGAAAGATATTTCCACGAGGCAGGCCAATCTCCTTTTGAATATCTAATGGGGTTTTAACTTCAATTCCAGCAATTAGATCTTCAATCGGCTCGGCAAGATATTGATTCAAAGAGGCCAAGGCCGACTCTAATGCGCGCTCTCTAGCGGTCTCATTATTGACATCAAATAGTGTCGCCGGAGTATGCAATCCAAAGAGAGTGAGTGTTTGATAGCCCAATTCTTGAAGCTCGGCGCTCAGAATGGAAGGATCAGTCAAGGTGTGGCAGTACATTTCAATTGGCATTAAGGCCGGCATAACTCCATTTCTTGCCGCCGTAAATGTGGCTTCGAAAGCTGAAAAAGATTCATTAGCGTGAAAAGTGCCAGCAAATGCCAGTTGCGGGTCGACACCTGATTTAAGTTGAGGAAACCTCTTTAATAGGATATTTATCTTTAATTGTGAGCCATCAAGACTTACGGGTGGCGTCCTACCACGTAAGGAGGCAAGAGTTTGCGGGGCGGCATTTGATAAGAGAAATGGCGCGGATAACGTTTGCCCCGTGACTGTTTTCACGCTCACGCCATCTTGATCGCTAATAACTGAAGTGACTCGTTGATTCACTTCGATCTCTACCCCAAAATCGCGCGCTATGCGTTCGAGTTCACTTACAAGTACACCCATTCCGCCTTTCGGAACTTTCCACTCCCCCGTACCGTTCCCGATTAAGTGATAAAGAAAACAGATATTTGCTTGAATCTCAAATGCTGAAGTAAAAGTTCCAATTAGGGCGTCACTCAGAACTATTCCACGCACGAGGTCATCATTAAATCGTGCAGAAATAATCTCGCCGATAGGTTTCTCAATCAAGTAATCCCATATCTCTGGAAGTGCAATAAAATTTCTTAACTCAGTACGAGTCATTAAAGGCTCGAGTAATGTGGGGGCAATTCGCTGTGCAAATTGCCCAATTTCGCCATAAAACTTTTGCCACGCACGTGCCTCGACTCCACTTGCATCTAATACAGTAAATGATGCCTGCGTTAGTGCATCCCATTCTCTGGATACTAAGAGTCCATGGTTTTTTCCATCACGTTCATATGGCGTAAAGCTGGAAATTTTCCGCGAAATACACTCAAAATTAAGACCAAGATCCTTAATAATCGAATCCGGTAACAATGACACGAGATATGAGTAACGCGATAGTCGCGCGTCAAAATCTGGAAAGGCTTTGACGCTCGTTGTCGCCCCACCAATTTGCGCGTTAGCCTCAAGAATTCGAACTTTTTTTCCCGCGCGAGCCAAATAAGCCGCCGCAACTAATCCATTGTGGCCACCACCGATAATAATTACATCACAATCATAATTCTTCATTCCAGTGTTCGAGCGATGCGATCTATGGCCTCTGAAATAATAGATGGGCTAGTAGCAAAATTAAGTCGAACATATTGACCACATTGGGCGCCGTAAAGATGACCGGCGTTAAATGCTACTCGGCCACGCTCTAAAAGCTTTGCCGATGGATCTTCTCCTAGATTCAATGAGCTCAAGTCCAACCAAGCAAGGTAGCCATTGTGAGGCATATGATAATTAACGCTGGGCAACTTCACCTTAAGCAGTTCACGAATCATAAATCGATTGTGATCTAGTTGGCGCAAAACTGAATCAAGCCAAATGTTTCCGTCGGCGAAAGCCGCCGCTGATGCAAATGCACCCAAAATTGAGGCCCGAAAATGAACTGCCATTGGCAGGCTTTTTAGTTTTTCATTAATTAGATCATTTTGCGAGACGATGATTGCGCATTTTAGTCCGGCGATATTCCATCCTTTAGATGCAGACGTCACGGTTAATCCAACTTCACGGGCAGTCTCACTAATCGTTAGAAATGGGATGAAACTTTTAGGATTAAATGTCAATGGGGCGTGAATCTCATCGCTTATTACAAGCACGCCATATTTCTTTGCCATATTGGCAATGCGTGTGAGCTCCTCGTGTGAGTAAATCCGCCCGAGTGGATTGTGCGGAGAGCAGAGCAAGTGAACTTTCAATCCTGAAGCATAAACTTTCTCTACGGCATCTAAATCAAGTTGCCAAGGAGTTTCATTGTCCGTTTCTTCTCCAGTAAGAGTAAATGGGACATCCACTCTTTCAAGTTTGGCTTCATCGATCCAATTGAAGAAATTCTGATACACCGGAGAGTTGACTAAAACTTTTTCTCCAGGGTTGGTGAAAACGCGCAAAACCTCGACAACGGCGACACCAACATCGGCGGCAATCCGCACCTGCGACTGATCGATACTCCAGTTCCAGCGTTCAAGTGCAAACTTGGCAAATCCGGCAGAGAGTTCAGGAGCCGAACCTAAGTATCCCAAATCTGAGGCTGTGACCATCTCTTGCAGAACGGTTCGAATTGAATCGGCAATTGGGAAATCCATTTCAGCCACGGGTAACGGAAGAACATCAGAATCAAAGCCTCTCCATTTTTCTGAACGGTGAGTCTTTAATTCTGCTAAATCTGGGGTTAATACTTCGTGGTCGGCCATGAGCGTGAGAGTACCGTGAATTTCTAGTTTCCTGAGCCCACTACAAAAGTTGCTCGGCGGGAGTCAGACGCCTTGTCGTATTTCGCACAACTAACGTTGTGGGTAAGACAAGCGAGGGAGGCACAACGCTGGGTTTGCGCAAACGTTCCATAATCGACAAAGCGGCCATTTCACCCATTAAAGTCACGGGCTGTTCAATCGTGGTAAGTTCGGAAAATTCAGACATCTCATGACCATCAAAGCCGACGATAGAGATGTCGTCAGGGCTCTTCAATCCATGTCGACGCATTGCCTGTAATGCACCCATCGCCATCTCGTCAGATTCGCAAAAGATTGCAGTTGGTCGATTCGGACGAGCTAATAACTCATCCATTGCACGAACGGCCGTATGCATCGTGAAATCTCCATGGACTTCACGGGAAGGTAGCCACTCAAGAGAATTCTCGGCAAGTACCTGCATAAAACCTCGGCGCCTTTCCTGAGGAACGCTGAAGTTAAATGGATCGTCGGGACGACCAGACATGAGGCCAATTTTTTTATGTCCTTGATTAACAAGATGCTGTGTCGCGGTACGCGCCGCTGCAACATCATCGATTTTTACGCTTGCACACAGTGCGTGCTCCATACCGACGAGCGCGATTGGTATTCCCAGTCCAAGGATTGAATCAAACTCTTCTTCAGTTGGTGGAAGTGAGATGACAATCAATGCATCAACGCGACCTTTCAATAATTGATGTTGAAATAATCGCTCGCGACCCTTCATGGCACTGAAGTTATACAAAAGTAAATCCAGCCCAGCTTCGCGCAGAGCTTGTTCAGCGCCATTTATTACTTGCGAGAAATACCAGCGTGAAATATACGGTGCGACAATGCCCACGCTATTTGTCTTACGGGTAGAACTTTGAGTACCCGATGGCGTTAATGGGTAATGTAACTTTGTAGCCGCGGCGATAATTTTTTCCCTTGTAGCCGAGTTAACATGCTGTAGTCCGCGAAGTGCGCGCGAGACGGTTGCAGGTGAAACACCAGCTTCTTCTGCAACCTCCTTTATTCCAGCCACATAACTCCTTCCACCATGTCGAATTACTGCAAAAAACTGCAAATCTTCTGCAAGGAGTGCAAAAATAGGCCATTACGGTGGCAATGTCACTTTCGAGCCAGCTTCGCAGGGTAGATTGGCACATATGAGTAATCAAATTGAGACCCAAATCGATGTAAGTCTTACCGAACGCGACCGAATGTCGGCTTTTTTCCGAATTATTCTTATCATCCCTATGGCGATTTTTGTCGGATCCTTCACCACCACTGACGTTAACAATACAGGTGCGGGCTACTTTGCTTTGGGCTTTTTTGTTCTGCCCGTTGTGCTTGCCCTTGTGTTTCGTCAAATTTACCCAACATACCTACTGACATTTAATCGAGCTATGCTTTCACTTCAAACACGTCTTAGTGCCTACTTCCTTCTTCTCACCGATGATTATCCAACAATAGAAGAGAATGAAATAGTTAACGTGATTTTTCCAGAAGTTGATGCAAAAATGCTGAACCGTTGGTTACCGCTCATCAAATGGTTATTAGCAATTCCGCTCTATATTGTTGGAATTGTTTATGCGATTTACGCAATATTTTTAACTTTAATTGCCTGGTTTAGTATTCTCTTTACGGGTACTTATCCAGAATCAAGTGCAGAGGGTGTGGTGGGCGCATTGGCATATTGGAATCGTGTTACTGGCTATGCAATTCTCATGGTCACAGATGAGTACCCTTCCTTTTCGCTATAACTATTGGTTCTTTATTCGGCCCAAAAAATGCGACGAATTGTCGCAGAAATAAGCGAATTAGATAAGAAGTTTGCGCCCCTCATCGCTCGTAGACCTCTGTGTACTATTGGCAGAAGTAAATCCAGCGAAACCAATTTTGAATCTCTAGTAAGTTCGGTGATATCCCAACAACTTGCAACGAAGGCGGCTGCGACAATTCACGGTCGCTTAGTTGTTTTATGTAAAGGCAAAATTACACCACGCATTTTAATTAATCGTGATGATTTGGCATTGCGTGAAATCGGTGTATCTGGAGCTAAAGCTCGGACAATTAGAGGATTAGCCGAAGCAGTATTAGATAAACGAATTCCCATTGAACGCATCGATGAAACCCATGATGACCAGCAGATTTACGAAGCTCTAACATCGTTATGGGGGATTGGAAGATGGACGGTTGAAATGTTTATGATGTTTCAACTAGGCCGTCTTAATATCTGGCCTACTGGAGATTTAGCGGTTCGTCGTGGCTGGGATATAGTCCACAAAAACAGCGCGGAAACCACGGCAAAATCGCTAGATTTTGAAGGGGAAAAGCTACACCCGCATCGAAGCGTTGTTGCTTGGTACTGCTATCAAGCCGTTCATGAATCACGTGGTTTAGATTATTAGTTATCCTCGAGAACTAATGAAACTGAATTGATGCACCAGCGTTCATCAGTCGGAACGTCATACCCTTCGCCTTTAAAAATATGCCCTAGATGCGATCCACAAGAGGCACACCGAACTTCTGTGCGAATACGCGGAAATAGTGATCGATCCTCAATTAACTCAACGGCATCGTCGGAACTGGGTGCATAAAAAGATGGCCAACCACAGCCGGAGTGAAATTTCGTCTGACTTTTAAAGAGGACTGCGTTACACGCCTTACACTTATAGACCCCAACTTTGTCGGTATCAGTGTATTCACCTGTAAATGGTCTTTCAGTTGCGGCATTTCTCAACACATCGTATGAGAGCGGATCTAATGTGGCTGCTAGTTCAACTTCATCTAGCTTAACTGGGTAATTGTTTTCTTTCATACCTTTGCTTTCTCAAATGGATATGCCACACCAGTGCTTGAATGACAATCATATCCATTGGGATTCTTAGCTAAATATTTCTGGTGATACTCCTCGGCTAGATAATAATTCACGCCACCTGCGCTAATTATCTCAGTTGATATTTCACCGAGACCTTGTGAAGTTAGTGCGCCTTGATAGATATTTCGCGATTCAACTGCAGTAACGTATTGCTCTGACGTGGTTGTGTAGATTGAACTTCGATACTGTGTACCGATATCTCCACCTTGTCGGTTTAGTGAAGTCGGATCATGCATCGTCCAAAACTCTTCAAGGAGGCGCTGATATGAAACTTTAGTTTCATCAAAAGTGATTTCTACCATTTCGGCATGCCCGCTAGCGCCGGTACACACTTGCTCATAGGTTGGATTAATCCTTGTTCCACCCATGTAACCAACACTCGTTTGAATCACACCTTGCATCTGCCAAAAACGACGCTCGGCCCCCCAAAAACAACCAGTTGCGAAATAGGCAATTGAACTCATAGAGTCAATCTTTGCAGTTTCGCCACGTATATGCATCCGCTGTTGGCCTTTCTATATTCATCCTCCTGCGCCCGCGTGGCTCAGGAGGATAGGCCACAGCTTTACGCAGGAGTAGGTTTGATTCCTGCTCGGGGCGCGCGCGATACATATCACTTCAAATATAGGAAATTTTTTTCATAATTACCTTGTTAATAGAGCAAGAAGGCGAGAGAATTAACCTCTTGCGCAGGCATATACGCGCAGTACCTAGATTATTGACAATAATCTGCCTCCACGGAGACGGATGAATTCTTAGAGGGGGCACGCACATGGATTGGCGACATCGCTCGGCCTGCCGCGACGAGGATCCAGAGCTCTTCTTCCCTGTCGGAAATACTGGACCAGCAATCTCTCAAATTGAGGAAGCAAAAAAGGTCTGCGCCCGATGTATCGTAAAAGCTCCATGTCTGGCATGGGCACTGGAAAGCGGCCAAGATGCCGGAGTGTGGGGTGGCTTGTCTGAGGATGAACGTCGCGCCCTAAAACGTCGCGCTGCTCGAAACCGCGCACGCATTCAAGAGCAATCAAACTCCTTCTAAATTTCAGGAACCCAGTTTTAGAGTGGAAAACGCAACGAGGCTACTGTTCCAGTTTGTGTGGAAGTTAACGCCAAAGTTCCATTCAGCTCATTTTCTGTAAGCGTTCGAACAATTTGAAGTCCCAAGTTTGATGAAGTTGCTAAGTCAAACCCATCAGGCAGGCCCACTCCATCGTCAACAATAGTCACAACACACTCATTACTGTATCTCTGAAGACCAATTGTTAATGTTGATCCTAGTTCTGCTAATCCATGTTCAAGGGCATTGTGCATTAATTCAGTAACTACCAAGGATAATGGTGTCGCAAGTCGAGATTCTAGCGAGCCAAGTTCTCCTTTTCGTTCGATGGTCAACTCTCCCATTCGGGGACTCAGCTCCAAAGCATGGGAAATAAGGCTCGTTAAAACTTCGTCAAAGGCAACAGCATTGTCACTGCTGCTGGAAAGAGTTTCATGAACTAAAGCAATCGATGCGATTCTTCGAACTGCATCATTGAGCGCGGTGGCGGCACCAGGATCTTCAATGCGTCTGGCTTGCAAACGCAAAAGCGCAGAAACCGTTTGCAGATTATTCTTTACTCGATGATGAATCTCACGAATTGTGGTGTCTTTATTAACCAGCTCGCGGTCACGACGGCGGAGTTCGGTAACATTTTGAAGCAAGACTATTGCACCAATTCGATTGTTACCTTGAAGCATTGGAAGTACCAACAGATCAATGGTTGCACCTTGATTATCAATCTCAACATGACGTAAAACTTTGCCATTTAAGCGCGTACCAATCGCTTCCTCATGTGCGTCTGGTGAGTTTTTAACTACAGCTTCGGCGATATCCCCTAATGTGTGATTCTCAATCTCACTTTTCCATCCCATACGACTAAAAGCTGAGCGCGCATTAGGGCTAGCAAAGGAGATTACGCCATTGACATCGAGGCGAATTAAACCATCTCCAACGCGCGGAACTGGCTCAAAAAGTGAGCCTGTATTCTTGTAAGGAAACGTACCTTCTGACACCATCCGACACATACAGTTCGCTATCTCTCGGTAGTTAAGTTCAAGTGAACCCGGTGATCTCATTAAATCCGAGTTTCGGTGGCGTGAAATAACCGCGATTACTTGGTTATCAAATAAAACTGGAATAACCTCTTCTTTGATCATTAACTCGCCAAACTTTTCAGGCTCTGAGTTTCTTATGATCTCTCCACTTGAAAGCGCCTCATCAATTCGATTCCTGCTTCCCCACATAACTTCGTCGCCAATGACATCACCCGCAAAAACTGTTGCTGCAGTGGTTGGACGAATATGCGCAACTGCGACATGACCTGTTGGCCACAGTTTCACATCCTTTCTAATAGGTACCCAGAGAATGAGATCTGCGAAAGATAAATCCGAGAGCAACTGCCAATCTGCAACTAGTTCTCGTAGGCGATGCGCTTGATCGATAGTGATGGAACTACGACCATGAATGAGCGTTTCGAATTCGGGCATTGCTATTTCCACTTATCAATCTCAACTGAAATCTCTTGAGTTGCAAACCAAACTAATTCATCATCGCCATCGTGTGACAAGAGAGCACATTGTACTTGGTCCCATGTGATCGCCAGATTTAGTGCAATTGAATTTTTGCCGCCCTGCCCGCATTGTTCATCGTTGAGTTCAACGGCCACAACTAAGCCCGGAGAAGATTGTGAAGACCGAAGTTCAAGTGCTGCTTGACCGGCGAGTATTGAGAGGAGGTATTCGATTTCTTCCTCATCGCAATCTGAATTAGCGTCAATGAAACTTTGAGTAGGCGCAAATACAACATCTGCTTTGAAACTTTCGGTGAATAGGAAAGCCAATAAGTCGCTATGAGCTATCGGTAGATATGCGCGCATACTCCAATGGTATTGGAAGTTAGCGCTCTAATTCGTTAGCTATTTTTGCTATTGATTTGCGCAATGCAGAGCGCTCGTTGACTTCAACAAGTGTAGATTTTTGTTGTTCGGCACAATTAACGACTCGGCTATCTCGCGGAATGACTCGAACACACAAGGGTTTGAGTCCAGAGGTTGAGGCAAGAAACTTTGCTTCTTCTTCGGCGCCTTTTCGACCCTGATTGCGCATGTTGAGGGTAAAACTCACAGCACTACGAATTGCGGTCTTTTCGATAAGGGCGCTCACTTGTTCCAAACGATGTAGCCCTAAAAGATCCGGTCTTGAGACAATCATGAGTTCATCGGCTTGATCACAGCTCCAAGTCGTCAGAGTGGATGTCCAGCGGCGATCCGTGAGGCGGTTGGATAGGCCAGAAATGGATCCTAAGTCAATGACAATTCGATCAAATGAGTGTGTCGCTTGCCCCATAAACTCATCGACTTCTGAGGCTTGCTCCTGAGAAATCTCGGTCATAGAAAGTGATGGCGCAATTACTCGCCACATTGAATCACTGCTTACATTTCTGATGGAAAGTAAAGCCGCAATCGATGGAGCACGAAAATTTGCATCGATGAGAAGGGTTTGCTTCTCTAAGATGCTCATCTCCATGGCGATATTTATCGCCAGAGTCGTACAGCCTGTGTTGCTGCCTGCCGATCCAATCGCAAGCACATGCGCTCTTCGAGCTTGTCGCTGACTTTGTGTGCTCTGTCGCAGCATGGGAGCGCGCACATATCCTCGTACTAAACTCACTAAGTCAGTGGCGCTCGTTGGTAGGCCATGTAACTCTCCTAAATTCCAATCTCTATCAGACCCATTTGAAAAGCCAACAATCTGCTTGACCAAAGTGGCGAGAACATCCAGTTTCCCACGTGTTATTCCTGGAAGGTCAGGTGCGAAAATTAGAAGCGCTCCTTGAGCCTTCTGTGAGTTTGAAAATACGTAGCTTTCTAAAGATTCAATATCTATCGCTCGAAAAATGACGCTCCATCCTTGAGCAAATAAAGTCCCGGCGATGAAACTCTCAGTTTGCGCATCAGAAATTGCGGTAATAACCGTTGGGAGTTCTAAGTCAGACATGAGACCGAACTACAACTAGCCGCCCGTGTGTGGTGGCCTTAAGGAGCCTGAGAACCTGAGTCTCTTCAACAGCTACTGTAAGGGCTGCATCAGATCCAAAGTTTTTACTTTTTTGGTCATAACTCAAGAGCACAACCCCACCTAAAATCATAAGTGGCTCAACAGGTAGTTCGCCATTTTGGTTATCTATGACCCAGTAGATATCAATACCTTCACCTATTTGGATACCTGCGGCAACATCTGAGGCGCGAATACTAATTGGTACGGCGCTTGAAGCCAATATGCTGCTAGTAGAGTTAATGTTTTGCCAACTCAATATTTGGCCGGGAACGAGTTTGCTAGTTGCAATCATTCCTACTGCAACGTCGGCTTTGGCTAAATAGAGTGAAGAACTTGCATCTAAATCGAAGTGTCGAAGTTCGATGTCGCTGGCAATGAGTTGGTGACCGGGGCTCGTATCTGAAATCGCAACCCAATACTCGCCACCTCGCATTGAAAATGTGGCCAGCAGGACCGCCGAAACGAAAGAAGCTACGATGAGAGTGATTGCCACTGCTGTTCGCGATTGAGATCTGTCTTTTTTATTAACCATAAGTCAAACCCAAGGCCATCGTGCCATTTCTTGAGATTGGCTATACACAGTCATCAATCCGGATGACTCAGGTTCCGCCTTTGAGTTGATGAATTCCTCTATCAAAGTGACAAATCTGAACTCTATGACTACTAATTATGTATATGAAGATGTTCCCACGTTTCGCAAAACCATACTCAGCTCAATATCAAGCGATGAAAATGAAGATTGGCTTCACCCAGTTCTTGAAATCTTTCGACCTCGGCCAATGTCAGTACTTCCTAAAAAAAGCAGGCGCTACCTTGTCCCAAGTGTCTTTGATGATGAATTTGATCCAGACTTTGCGCCAGTTGCGACATCTTCTGAAGATCTTCCAGAACTAAATGTTTGGTGCATGAATTTTACACTCAATGTTCTGGAGGTATTTGCAGGACGACGCTCTCCAACTCAATTAACAAAAATTTTTCATCACCGTATTTACTGTGAGTTAATGAAAAAATCAGGTAGTCAAAAGGATCTAGGCAGGATTAGGAGACTCCACATAAGTCAACCTCTCGACGGAATCTGCGAAGCTACCGTCACAGTCAGATTCGCAGATCGATTACGCGCCTTGGTCTTTAGATTCGAAGGCATTGATAACCGCTGGCTCTGTACTGCCCTTACTTTGCTTTAACTCGCGCCGTGACAGCGCTTAAATTTTTTACCTGAGCCACATGGGCATGGTGCATTCCGAGAAACTTCATTCGTTGTTTTAACGCCTGACTCATCCGCGGCCGTGTACTGCAATCCAGATGTTGGACGCGGTTTTGCTTCTAAACCTGCACCCGTTATCTCGTTGCTTGATGATTCAATGGTGACCTCAATATTGAAAAGAAAGCCCGCAATCTCTTCTTTGATTGCCTCCATCATGGCAGAGAAAAGGTCATAGCCTTCGCGTTGATACTCAATTAAGGGATCTCTCTGTGCCATGGCTCGCAAACCAATTCCCTCTTGAAGATAATCCATCTCATAGAGATGTTCGCGCCACCTTCGATCAAGAACTGACAGAAGAACTTTTCGTTCAAGTTCGCGCATAACTTCGCGACCTAAACTCTCTTCACGCCTTAAATATGCTTGTTTACAGTCCTCAATAATGCGGGCCTTTAGATACTCAACATCGATTGCGCTCCGAGAACCTACTTCTTTGATTAACTCTTCAACTGAAAAAGAGATCGGATAAATTGTTTTCAATGCATTCCAGAGAGTGTCCAAATCCCAGTCTTCAGAATACCCAGCAGAAGTAGCAATACTCACGTATGCAGTGAGAGTCTCACTAACGAAATCGGCAACTTGATCTTTTATATCTTCACCTTCAAGAACAATCCGACGCTCACCGTAAACGACCTGGCGTTGGCGATTCATAACATCGTCATACTTCAAAACATTTTTACGCATTTCGAAGTTTTGCGCCTCAACTTGCGTTTGAGCAGATCGAATGGCATTACTGACCATCTTGGATTCAATGGGAGCATCTTCTGGAATGCCGGCAGCAGTTAAGAAACGTTCAACCATTCCTGAGTTAAATCGGCGCATGAGTTCATCTTCAAGTGAAAGATAGAAGCGTGATTCACCAGGATCCCCCTGGCGACCAGAGCGACCTCGGAGCTGATTATCGATCCGACGAGATTCATGGCGTTCAGTGCCAAGAACATAAAGACCACCAAGGGCGACGACTTCCTCATGACCTTTTTCCACTGCGGCTTTTTGGCGCGCAATCTCAGCGGGCCAGGCCGCTTCGTAATCTTGGGCATTATCCACCGGTGAAATTCCGCGGCGTTGAAGTTCGAAGTCAGCCATGAACTCAGGGTTTCCACCCAGCATAATGTCAGTACCTCGACCTGCCATATTTGTTGCAACCGTTACTGCCCCAGCAACTCCAGCACGGGCGATGATTGAGGCTTCCCTTTGGTGATGCTTAGCATTAAGAACTTCGTGGGGAACGCCCGATTTGCGCAAGAATGCCGAAAGCTCCTCAGATTTTTCAACACTTACTGTTCCAACCAAGACTGGCTGACCTTTCCGATGTTTATCTGCGATGTCCGCGGTTACCGCCTTGAATTTTCCCGCTTCGGATTTATAAACCAAATCGGATTGGTCGATGCGAATCATGTCGCGATTAGTAGGAATTGGAACCACACCAAGTTTATATATCTGATAAAACTCTGAGGCTTCCGTCATTGCCGTTCCTGTCATACCTGACAACTTGCTGTAAAGGCGGAAATAGTTTTGCAAAGTAATTGTCGCTAATGTCTGGTTTTCATCTTTGATCTCGATACGCTCTTTTGCTTCCAGAGCTTGATGTAACCCTTCGCTATATCGACGGCCAGCTAGCATGCGGCCGGTGTGCTCATCGACAATTAGAAGTTCACCATTCATGACCACATAATCTTTATCGCGTTTAAATAACTCCTTGGCTCGTACGGCATTATTGAGGTAGCCAATCATCGGCGTATTTGCCGCCTCATAAAGGTTGCCAATTTTCAATAATTCTTCAACTTTCGTGACGCCTTCTTCTAAAATTCCTACTGTCTTCTTCTTTTCATCGACTTCATAATGAACATCGCGTTGCAATTTTCCAACATGATTAGCAAATTCCACATACCATTTCGTTGCTTTATCGGCAGGACCGCTGATAATTAAAGGAGTCCGCGCTTCGTCAATTAAGATTGAGTCGACTTCATCGACGACTGCAAAGAAATGTTCGCGCTGAACGCACTCTTCAAGAGACCAAGCCATGTTGTCACGAAGATAATCAAAGCCGAACTCATTATTTGTGCCGTAAGTAATATCGTTTAAGTATGCCTCACGACGTTCGTTTGGCGTCATATTGGCCAGAATTACGCCAACTCTTAAACCTAAGAATCGATGGACACGCCCCATCCATTCGCTGTCGCGCTCTGCTAAATAATCATTAGTTGTTACTACGTGAACACCGCGTCCAGCCAAAGCGTTTAAATATGATGGAAGCGTTGCAACTAAAGTTTTTCCTTCACCCGTGCGCATCTCCGCGATATTACCTCTGTGAAGGGCGGCTCCACCCATGAGCTGAACATCGTAGTGACGTTGGCCTAATGTTCGCTTTGCGGCTTCACGAACCACAGCAAAGGCCTCCGGCAGTAAATCATCCAGGGTTTCACCTTTTGCGAAGCGATCTTGAAATAACGTAGTCTGCGCGCGCAAATCAGCATCGGAGAGCGCACTTATTCGTGGTTCATGTTCGTTGACTACGGCTACGACTTTGCCAAGTTCACGAAGAAGGCGTCCTTCACCTGCACGTAAAATTCGGTCAAAAAATGCTGGCATTAATCGAGCCTTTCAGTCTTTTTTATCGCTTGTTTGAACTCTCATATCTTAGAGGTTGGGCCACACAAGCGGTAACTGAGGCAAGAACGTGTAATCCTTGGCTGGACAGGGCTCTAGCGGCCTCTCGTAAGGTTGCACCAGTTGTCACTACATCATCAATGAGTATGAGATTTCCTCGCGGATATGCGCCTACTTTAAGAGCGAAAGCACCCTCCAAGTTGACTGCACGTGCCTTTGCATGCAAACCGCTTTGATCGCGAACTTTTCGAGTGAGTTCGAGTGAGTTTGCCATCGGCACTGAAAGTTCTAAGCTCACTCGGTTTACGATATCTACAATGAAACTACGTCCTCGGCGGCGGCGCGCTAGTGCAGAAGATGGAATTGGGACCAAACACACGTGGGCCATATCTAATTGCGTTCTTATTAACACGTTCGTTATTGAATCAACAATCAAAGTATCAGCACCTCTTAAGCCATTTTCTTTTGCGGCCAAAACAATCTTGCTGGCTATCGAAGAATAAAGGATTGATGAGTGGACAGGCATTCTGCCAATGCTTAAGGAGTAAAGGTGTGGACTCCACTCGATCCGACAGAGGGAACAAATCGAAATTCCAATTACTCCGCAACCATAACACCGACTTGGAAAAAGAAGTTGTCCAAAGCCCTCAACGATTTGCACCGTTTAATGCTAAATTAAATTATGTAAATAGTTTTTTAGCTGTGGAAACTATTCGTGGAAATCATCAGGTTGCAGTTTTATTAACCTGCTATTTATGCTCGTAGACTCCTTACGGGGAAGTGTCAAAACGAAGTGCGCCCCTTTATCAGGTCTCCCCCAAACTTCGAGTTCACCATTGTGTAATCGAGCATCCTCTAAGGCAATGGATAAGCCGAGCCCGGTACCGCCTCGCGTACGAGCGCGCGACAAATCAGCACGCCAGAATCGATCAAAAACTCGATTAAGTGAAGATTCGTCAAGGCCGATACCAGAATCACGCACCCCTACAGCAACATCCTCATCACTTGCAACGATAGTGATTGTGATTGGCTTTTCATCGGCAAAATCGATGGCATTCGTGAGCAGATTTCGCAAAATTCGTTCAACTCGACGGATATCAGCACTAATGCTTACCTCAGATGCGATTGTATAAATGCGTAACTCTGTTGAGTTCTGATGGGCAACTAATGCTAAATCATCTGCACACCGCCGAACCAGACTAATCAAATCAAAATCAACGGCTTCCAATTCTGCAGCTTCAGCATCAAAGCGGCTTATCTCCAGAAGATCTTCAAGCAATCTTTCGAATCGGTCAAGTTGGGCAACCATTAATTCACTACTTCGGGTCAGAACTGGATCAAAATCCTCATTTGCTGAGTAAATGACTTCAGATGCCATTCGAAGCGTCGTGAGAGGCGTTCTGAGTTCATGCGAAACATCAGAGACAAAACGTTGCTGAACTCGAGATAGGTTTTCTAGCCGTGCAAACTGCTCTGCCAGAGACTCGGCCATATCATTAAACGCCATTGCCAGGATGGCCATTTCATCTTGAGAACGAACATGCATTCGCTCCGAAAAATCTCCAGAAGTAAACTTACTTGCGATCTGAGCTGCCTCTCGTACTGGTTTCACAACTTGACGCAACACCATCCATGTAATTAATCCAATAAGAAAAATTAGGAAAAATCCCGTAAGCAGCAAGTACCGTGTAATCAATGCAAGCGTTGCATTTTGATTTGACAGTGAGAAGACCAAATACATCTCATATCGGCCGGCATTAGGGATTTGTACTTTTTCTCCGATTGCTAATCCTGGAACCTTGCGACCGTCTACGTACCTAATTGTGATGTAGCTCCAGACATTCTCATTGCTTTTTCTAACACTCATACTCAAGTACTTCGGAATTGAATTTGGGTCCACAAAGTTTGAGGTAATCGCATAATTTATATTTTTAGTATTTCCTTCACTTTTAATAAATATAACTTCACGTGCATTTTCACTCGTAGTCAGTGACGTCGCTGCGCTGATTACGTCGTCAATGACTTTCCTCACGGCCTCTTCTTTTTCCCCTTGCGCTAAAACTAAACGATATTTCGCGCTGAAAATCGTAGAACGGGCTTCCGTTAATGAGGATTCTAGATTTACCTTCTTAATACCTGCAGATAACTGCGAATTTAAGGCAGAACCTGCAACGTAAATGACGCCTAACGAAAGGACTACCGTTGAAACTATTACTTTTAAGGCAAGTGAATTACGAAATCGCGAAAAAAGACCGTTCATTATTATGAACTGCCCATTACTCCAGCTTTGTAACCAACTCCTCGAACTGTAACAACAATCTCTGGACGCTCAGCATCGTGTTCAATTTTGGCACGCAATCTTTGGACATGTACATTTACCAAGCGGGTATCAGTTGAGTGGCGATATCCCCAAACTTCACGCAAGAGTGCATCACGTGAAAATACTCGTCCTGGCTCTTTCGCCAGCGCCACTAAAAGGTCAAATTCAAGCCGAGTTAATGCGATCTGTTTTCCTGCACGTAAAACTTGGTGTGCTTGTACATCAATTGCTAGGTCGCCGATAGTTAAAAGCCCCGAAATTTCGGTATTTGTTCGACGTAATCGTGTGCGAATGCGAGCAATGAGCTCGGATGGATGTTTAAATGGCTTGACCATGTAATCATCGGCGCCAGCCTCTAAACCCCGCACCACATCAAAGGAATCACTTTTGGCGCTGAGCATAATAATTGGCACCATGGATTCAGCCCGAATTAACTTGCAGACTTCAATTCCATCTAGACCTGGCAACATAACATCAAGGAGCACTAAATCTGGAGGATTGTTTCGAAATACATCCATAACTTCATCGCCGCGACTTACGAGGTCAACGTCAATTCCTGCTCCAGTTAAAACAATTCCGAGCATTTCAGAGAGGTCTTGATCGTCATCGACGACCATAACCAAAGTCATTAGCTACCGTGCTCCCAAGAGTTTAAGTACATATCTTGAGCGGGCGTAAGAACGTCAATGCGCCCTCCCATGCTTATGAGCTTAAGGCTTGCAACTTCTTTATCGATGTAAGTCGGGACATTATGGACGCCAGGTTTTAGGTTTTTAGCTTCTTTAACTAAATACTCTGCCGTAAGTGCTTGATCAGAAAAAGACATATCCATCACGGATGCCGGGTGGCCTTCGGCCGCACCTAAGTTAACTAAACGCCCTTCGGCAAGAAGTAGGAGGCGCCGTCCATCGACCAAAACATATTCATCGGTTTGGTGGCGCATCTTGGAGTTCTTGGTCTTTGAATTTTGCTCTAACCATGCAACATCAATTTCAATATCAAAGTGTCCTGAGTTAGCCAAAATAGCGCCATCCTTCATAACTAGGAAATGCTCCTCCCGAAGTACATCACGGTTACCAGTAACAGTGATGAATACGTCACCAATTTTCGCGGCATCACCCATCGGCATCACTCTAAATCCCTGCATCATGGCATCTAAAGCTTTTGTTGGATCAATTTCAGTAACGACGACATCTGCGCCCATACCTTTAGCGCGCTCAGCAACACCTTTTCCACAATAACCAAATCCAGCTACCACCAAAATTCGCCCAGCAAGTAAGAAGTTCGTCGAACGGAAAACGGCATCAAGCGTCGACTGACCGGTTCCATATCGATTATCAAACATATGTTTAGTATCCGTATCGTTAACGGCAATCATTGGAAATTCAAGAGCGCCATCTTTTGCCATCTGGTTAAGGCGAATAACTCCCGTTGTCGTCTCTTCGCAACCTCCGGCAATGTTTGGAATTAATTCCCTTCGGGTTGTATGCAAAGTATTGACAAGGTCGCAACCATCATCGAAAACTTGGTGGGGAGAAATATCTAAAGCGGCGTTTATGTGTCGGTAATACCCTTCCCGATCAACTGCATTGCGCGCAAAGACACTGATTCCGTACTCATGAACGAGGGCAGCTGCAGTGTCGTCCTGTGTTGAAAGTGGGTTTGATGCGCAAAGCGCGATGTCAGCACCGCCGGCTTTTAACACTCGCATCAAGTTGGCAGTCTCGGTCGTGACATGCATGCACGCCGCGATTCGGACTCCTGCAAAAGGCTGTGATTTTTCAAAACGTTCACGAATTTGCGCCAGTACGGGCATATTTCGCTCAGCCCACTCTATGCGTTTTCGGCCTTGGGATGCAAGACTCGCATCGGCAATGTCATGCATTGGAAGAGTTGCGGTAACTGATGAGTTCACAAAATGCCCCTTTTAAAGTGATGTGTCTAGGGCGTTAGTTTACTGCCCTGTAAGCCATTGGGAGTAATGAGTCGGGCGCTTTAACTCCCAATCAAGGCGAGAACTTCATCACGTAGCTTGCTCATGGCTGTAGCCGTCTTAGCCTCAACATTTAGGCGTAAGAGAGGTTCGGTATTGGATGGACGAAGGTTAAACCACCATGAATCCCCACTGATGCTTAAGCCATCGAGGTAATCACGTTCTACTCCTTTTCGGGCCATGAATGCCGTCTCCACGAGTGCCATGGCAGCATCGGCATTGCTTACTTGCGAATTGATTTCTCCGCTGGACACGTAACGTTGAAAAGGCGCCAAAAGCTTGGACATACTCACCTGAGATTGCCCTAAGGCCGCAATTGCATGTAATGCCGCTAGTGCCCCTGAATCTGCCCTCCAGAAATCTTTGAAATAGAAATGGCCTGAGTGCTCGCCGCCAAAAATTGCGCCACTCTCAGCCATCATCGCCTTAATATATGAATGCCCCACGCGGCTTCGCAAGCCCGTTCCACCGCTCTCTTGGATGATTTCTAGGACCGATCGGGAAGAAATGAGATTATAGATAATCGTCGAACCTGGGTGTTTGGCCAATTCGCGCTTGGCAATGAGAGAAGTTAAATCCGAAGGATTTACGGCCTTTCCATTTTCATCGACAAGAAAACAGCGATCGGCATCCCCATCAAAGGCAAGACCTAAATCAGCCTTTTGCTTCTTTACCGCTTGCTGCAAATCGCGAATATTCTTGGGCTCTATTGGATTTGCTTCGTGATTTGGAAAATCCCCATCGAGTTCAAAATAGAGAGGGATGAGCTCAACATTAATTCGTGAAAAAATAGCAGGAGCAGTGTGGCCTGCCATTCCATTTCCAGCATCAACAACAATTTTTAACCGCCTAATTTCTTTAAGATCTACAAGGGATAAAAGGTAATCAACATACTCTTCGAGCATATCTGTTGTGGTCTCAACACCAACGGAGCGAAATTCAAGAGGTGAACCCATACGAACGAAATTTTCAATTGTTAAAAGCCCAGACTCTCTTCCAATGGGGCGGGCACTACTTAATGCCAATTTAATTCCATTGTACGCGGCGGGATTGTGGCTGGCTGTGAACATTGCGCCAGGCAAACCAAGTTTCCCAGAGGCAAAGTACAACATATCGGTAGAGGCAAGACCGATTCTTATTACATCAAAACCCGTAGATGTGACGCCTGCAGAAAAAGCTTGCGCTAAAGAAGGTGATGACGCTCGCATATCTTGTGCAATCACAACCGTGGCAGGCTCGCGCTCCTGCTTTAAAAAACGGGCAAACGCCACTCCCGTTGCAAAACAAAACTCGGGAGTGATTTCAACATCAACTAATCCACGAATATCGTAGGCCTTGAAGATGTTTGGAATATTCTCCATTTAACGGCCTACGATGGAACGGCGCGAAGATGACCCCTGCGACCGATTTGTGGTTGGTTGGAATCCGAGTTGTGAACTTCATTTTCGCTATTTTTTGGTAGAGCAACTTCGCGAACAGCATCGGCAATAGCCATCAAATCATCTTCGGTCGGACCATGCGCTTCTCCAGTTAACTCTTGTTTAATGACACTCCAGCCATGCGGAACTTTTAAACGTTCTCCATGGAGCATGCAAAGATCGTAGGCATGAGGTTCACTAAATGTCGCAAGCGGACCCACTACTGCCGTTGATTCGGCGTAGATATAGGTCAAGGTCATCGTCGCAACAGAGCGACATCCAACACGCGAACAACCGCGTCCAAGTTTTGCCTGAGAGCTCATGCGAACAACATTAGTGGGAAGCCTCGCATTTTTTTGGGATTCTCATGGAATCAATACGCGAATGTTGGAACGTGGAATTTCAACTTTTGTTAAAAGGCTTCCAGGCGTGAAGGGTATGTATCCGTAACCATTGGCCGAGGCCACCAGGGCTCCAGCATGAGTCTTGGAACTAATTTTAAGAATTGACACTGATCGCGCTGAGGGAGGAACTCGATATGTTGCAATATCAGTGCCAACTATGCTGACTAAGGAGTTTTTACCGTTGACGAAAGTGATCTGCATTTTTACTTGGATTACATCACCTGCAAAGGCAATCAATGGTGATAAGCCCGTGAGGGCTATGGCCATTGGCACCAGTGCTGGTGTTGGTGAGCTCCAAACAAAGTCTCTACGTCCAGCGATATTCACAATAGATGAAACCGAAGCAACGATGGGCTCATCGGAGGTGATCCGCACAGCAAAGGCGCTTGCTGAAATCTTTGGTGATAGCGCAAACTCACTTACGATTCCTGAGCTAATTTTGCGCGTATTAAAGCCAACAGGAACAAAACGTCCATCGGCCGATAGTACCTCTAATGTGAAATACGCATCCGTTTCCGAGACGGAAAGAATTCGTAAAGTGTGCGCACCTGCAGTTTTTATACCCTTCCTCGGTAGTTGATTTGGTATTGCGGGAATAATTAACAATTTGGATTCTGATGCAATTGGATTTACGAAATCGCCACCAAGAGTTTGTAAACCTGCACCAAGCTCATCAATCATGAAAGAATTTATCCGCCCCGAACGCGGAACAACATGCACGGCAAGTTTTTGATCTCCAGTTGCTAATGAATCGAGAGAGAGAACTGAGATACTCTTTGATTTAAGTTCAAGCGACTTCAACGGTTGTTTCCCATTTTCTGAAAAAGCTTGAACGTCAACAATGGCGTCGCTTAAGCCACTATTAATTATCATCAAGCGACCGCGGGTCCTTACATCTGAACTTGCACCAACGAACCATTGCGAAGCCGCAGGTCCAGAACAAATCGTTCCACCAGCCCAACTTCCAGTTCGGCTTTGCCAAACAACTGGAGTAACTCCTGTAGCCGAAACTATTAGTGAATCTTTAGAAACTGGATATCTTAAAACATTAAATGGAATCGTTTTAGTACTTCGATTCTCAAGGTTTTGAAACTGTGTTTGGCGTGATGAGATCGATATCTGAGATGAGAGCCCATTTAATGTTGGTGGACATACGACTGCTGGATAAATCTCTGAAAATCCCGTGGGTTGAATTGTTCCGGTTAACAACGTAGCAACACTCAGTGACAATGCAAGGGCGGCCATTGCTGTTATTTCGCGCTTCACGAAAGCTCCCTATCTGCAAATTCACGTTTTCTTCGCCTGCCTGGCAAAGCTAAAACCAGGAGGGTAATCCAAACAGTTATTTCAAATGAGAGCCAAGCTCGACGAATTGTTCCATCGTGTAAAAGTGAGATTTCACCCGACTCGGTTGCAATAAAAAGTGGCAAACCTTGCTCACTTTTCACTCGTTCAAGTCTTGAGCCATTTTCTAAAATCTGCCAAGAGCGATCAAAACTTTCCGTTAGTAGTACTCGTCCTGGTTGTACAACGGTCGTTCGCGCTCCAACTTGACCCGTTTCAAGGAGTTGGCTCACTCCATCCTTGCCAATGAATACCAATCGACCAGTAACTCCCACCACTTTCCAAACAACGCCAGTGGATGTTGCAGATGTCCGAGTAAAACCACCAATTCCATCGATAGTTCGAATAATTGTTCGATTAAATGGCGACTTAACAAAGACATATTTTATTCCAAATGCCGCAAAAGTTTTACTACTAAAAATTCCTGACCCATCAATTAACGCCTGTGTGGCGGTGCCAAGTTCAAGATTTTGCTTTGGTGCCACATCTGGTTCTCCCAATGCGATATCTTTGCCACGCGAAATATAATATTGAATAGTTTTTGCGTCGTTCGGCCCAACTTCACGTAAGACCAGCGTCTTCGTGTCTCTCTCAACGCTCAAATAAGCAGGCATTACGGTCGATCTACTGCTTTGGACTGGCGATCCTGCACCAAGGGAAACTAACCAAGCAATTGAAGTAATGGAATAGAGGGCAGTGAATAAAAGTAATAGCGCCGCAAAAAAGTGTCGAAAGTGAAGGTTAGTTGACATTAAAACCGAACGAAGCCGATCAAGAATCACAACACATGCGGCTACGGCGCATAGAGTGGTACCAACTAAAAAGGTGCCAACCCAGACTCTGACATTGGCCGAATCACCATGAGTTGAAATCGAAAAAGAAGAAAATATGATTCCTGCCGATAAAAAGCCAACACCAAATAAAGATATTTCTTTTGCACGGCTTGATGAAAAAAGGCCAACAATGAGAACGAGTAAAATTGGGCTAACGAGCCAAAGTGGGAGGGCACCCACCCCGCCGGGATTACCTAAAAGGACGTCCTCGACACCACCACCTGCCACTGATAAACCTGGTTCAGCCAAGAATCTAGTTGGCGAAAGTAGGGCTTCGAAAGAATAAGGCGCGGTAAGAATGAAGGGAATGATCAATAGGGTCAGTCGCTTGCTCATTCGCTCTATAAAAAGCTTACGATTCTTATTAAAATAAAATTCGTGATAATCGTTAAATGTCGCAAATGCAACCAAACCTAAACCAATAAGGCAAGTCAATAAAGTGAAGGCATATAAAACGCCAATAACAAAAACGGATGCGTAGATTCGCCGCCATGACAGAAGTTCAATTTTTTTCCAATTATTAAGTAGCTGCGGGATTTGAGGCGCAATAATGAGTGCGACAACAGTGGCCAAGCGCCCTGAGTTAATTGCCGCTATCGCAACGGGAGAAATCGCATAGAGCAAACTTGCTGGGACGCTGATCCAGGGATTTCGGCTGAGTTTTCTACAAAGAGTCAGGATAGACCACATCATCAACAGTGGCGCAGACAGAAATAGTAGGGTAATTAAAAGTTGAGCTTTGCCGAAAAGAATACTGGATAAAATCGCAAGAATTGCAATCCACGGTGGTGAAGCTTGGGCACTTCCCATTCCAACCAGATGCCAAGAATCAAAGTAACTTCTCCATAAATCTCGAGCCCCATCAGGTGAAGTTGCGAGCGCTCCCCCAATGAGTGCACCTAAACGATTTCGGGAAGCAATTAGAGTAATGACGCTCAAGAAAATAAAACCTGCAACCTCTGGTTTACCAAGCAATCGAAACCAATGACTATTTTTAGAAGGAACAAGTAAATCTTCCTCTTCAACCGAATCGAGTATTGAAATCGTTGATGTATCGGCACTAGGCAGGAGTTTTGAACGAATAACTTCAGTAAATCGTTGTGTCGAAAGTCGAAATTGTGACCAAAGTGGTGGAATAAAAGTTGAAACAATTCTTGAGGAAACTAAACGTTTAGCTTTGCGATCTTTTCGAGCCTTTATTATTAGGCCCGGTCTCATAATAAGCGAGGCAACTGCTAGTAATTCATCACTCGCATAGCCAGGGAGTTTTCCTAAAATATAACCAGCGGCGCGAGCAATCGCTGAACCGAGCAGTTGAAGGACCAGCCACGGAATCATCCACCAAGATGAGTTTGCTAATAAAACATATGCCGCGTTCCGGCGATCAAGTAATAACGGTCTTTGGAAAATTGCTCCTTTAACATCGACAGTTCGGCGCTCAGATGCCGAGGCTTGAGCATGAAACACGACGGCAGATGAGGCGGCAATTACTGAATGCCCTGCTACACGAACTCGCCAACCGAAATCAACATCATCTCGAAAGAGTGCTAAGTTTTTATCAAATCCTCCAAGCTCTTCAAAAATATCTCGACGAATCAACGCACCTGCCGTGCTCACTGATAGGACTTCACGAATTCCATCGTGCTGACCTTGGTCGTATTCAACCGGCTCTAAATCTGTCCACCGTGCCCCGTTGCCTGAAATGCTCACTCCGATTTCGAGTAGGTGAGTTCGATCATGCCAACCTAGAATTTTCGGTCCAACCATGGCAACATGAGGGCGATCATCAACTGCCGTTAATAGGTTCTCAAGTGCACTTGGCGCCGGCGCACAATCATCATGAATTAACCAAATCCACTCATTGTTCCCTCGGGTCGATGGCTTTAATGAATTAACTCCTAATGAAATTGCTTCACCAAAACCGCAGTCGCGTTGGGCGTTGATTATTGGAATCCGCGCAGATTTTAATAGCCGAACAGAGGCATCCTGTGAATCGGTATCGACTGCCAGAATCTGATCATAAGGCCGAGTCTGTGAAGCGAGGGCTGCAACGGTCTCTGGTAACCATGTTTGTCCGTCATGAGTAACGATAATCGCACTTACTATGTGGCGAACTAATGCCGCTTCTGCAGCCATAGCGCTAACTTCTTTCGGGCTCCGAACTTAGGCAGAGCGGCGCTTCAAGCGACGACGTTCGCGCTCGGAGAGTCCGCCCCAAATTCCAAAACGCTCATCATGAGCAAGTGCATATTCCAAACACTCTGAACGAACATCACAGGACAGACACACGCGCTTGGCTTCACGAGTGGAGCCGCCCTTCTCGGGGAAAAAAGCCTCAGGATCGGTTTGAGCGCACAATGAGCGCTCTTGCCATGAGAGTTCTATCTTTTCGCCATCGTGTAAAACGGCGGTTGCCCCCATAGTTGGCATAGTGAGTGAGCTCGACAAGCTCGAGGCACCAGGTCGGATCGGCATACCGATTCTCCTTATAAATAGCTGTGTGCCGCTTCCCTCATGGAAGTGGCTTACTTAATAGTGAATTACACGCGTGTAATTCGAATATGTCAAGTGATTTAGAGATAAAACCGCAATAAAACGCAGAAATTAACCAGGAATTGTGAGAATTTCGTCACTTGTGACGAAGGAGTCCACAATCTGAGTACTGCGTGAAACTCTTGCCCCTGATGCAACAAATGAATCGATAACAATCGCTCCAGATTCAACCACGGCCCCATGATCGATTATTGAGCCAGAGATGTACGCGCCGGATTCAACGATTGAACCAGCTCCAACGCATGAGCCATCTTCTACTTTGGCAGAGGGATCAACTGTGGCCCCCGACATTATTAATGCCGCATCGCTGTGTTGTTCAACATCTGCCATCAGTAAGGCCGAGGAATCAGCCAAGCCTTGTACTAAATCGCGTGATCCTTTGAGTAAAGCCTTTGGCGTACCAATATCGAGCCAATACGAATCATCGATGTAACTAAATACTCGCGCATGAGTTGAAATAAGTTGTGGAAAAATCTCACGTTCAACGCTTATAACTTGGTTCTTTGGAATCGAATTTACAGTGCTGGAACTAAATACGTAGCATCCAGCATTAATATTATGGGAGATTGGGTTATCCATTTTCTCTAAAAAAGCCGTAACCCGTCCAACGGAATCTGTCGGTACGCAACCATATGCGCGTGCATCATCTACAGCAGATAAGTGAAGAGTCACCTCTGCTTCATTTAATTCGTGTTGGTGAATCTGTTCGCTCAGATTATGTGAACTCAACACATCCCCATTAAAGACAACAATTGATTCATCCGTATCCAGCATTGAAGCAGCGTTAGCGATTGCTCCGCCGGTACCAAGAGGGTTTTCTTCTGTTGCGTATAACAAATTCATCCCCCATTTCGATCCATCTCCAAAATAGGAAGTAAAGATTTCAGAAAGATATGAAGTAGCAAGTACTACAGTTGTGATTCCCGCCTTGCGAGCCATTGCTAATTGGTGCTCGGTCACGGGCAACCCGGCGATCGTGAGCATTGGTTTTGGAGTATTTTTTGTAAGCGGCATTAGCCGAGTGCCGAAGCCTCCAACTAAGAGAATCCCAACGGCCACTGTTTTATGCCATCAATCGAGCGACGGCAGCTTTGATCTGTATATCTGTGGCCGTCATGGCAAGGCGTATATACCGCGAACCCGCAGAACCATAAAAGCTACCAGGGGTGGCCAAAATTCCGCGAGCAGCTAACCATTCGACACTTGTCCATGCATCTTCATTTCGCGTGCACCACAAGTAGAGTCCCGAGTTACTGAACTCAATTCGAAAGCCACACAATTCAAGGGCTGGTCGCAACGCTTCGCGCCGGTTGTTGTATCGTGCGCGTTGCTCGGAAACATGGCGGTCATCGCCAAGGGCGATTGTCATCGCTTTTTGCACCGGCAACACAACCATCATTCCGCTGTGCTTTCGAAATTCGCGGATTTGAGAAATAAGCGCTGAATCGCCAATGATAAATCCCGCACGATAGCCCGCCATCGACGAACGTTTTGAGAGTGAATGCACTGCCAAAATATTTTTATTATTATCTTTCGTTTGTGACAAAATTGAAAATGATTGCGCCGTATGATCAAACTCGATGTAACACTCATCTGATACTAAAATCGAATCATGATTGCGCGACCATTGAAGGCAGGCCTGCAATTCATTGATGCTATGTACGCGGCCTGTTGGATTTGATGGAGAGTTTATCCAAGCTAAATCTGCCGATGGCCACTGCGTTGCATCGATTCCAACTGGAATAGATTGAGCTTGCGCAATTAATGCACCGACATGATAAGTCGGGTACGCAATTTCAGGGATTAATACTTTCTGTGATTCTAAAATCGTTGGTAGCCATGCGACTAATTCTTTTGATCCAATTAGTGGTAGCACATCAAATTCACCAGTTGCACCAAGCCGATCGATTGCCCACTTTCTAATTGCACTGCGAAGCTCGGGGGTACCCGTAGTTAATGGATAGCTTGGTGAATTTGAGGCATCACGAAAGACCTGTTGAATGAATTCAGGCGTTGAATCAACCGGTGTACCTTGTGATAAGTCGATCATCCCATCTGCGTGTGCGCGAGCAAGATCTCCAAAAGGTGCAAGCGCATCCCAAGGAAAATCTGGGAGATGTTGGCGCAACGAGAATTACTCGCTCTTTACGGGGATGGCGGCTATTAATTCATGATCAGTATTCGTCGCTCCCATCTTGGCCGCCCCGCCTGGTGATCCAATTTCAATGAAGAACTCGGTATTTATTTTTAAAGAGTCCTTCCACTGTGGAGGAACATCGTCTTCGTAATAGATAGCCTCAACTGGGCAGACAGGCTCACAGGCGCCACAATCGACACATTCATCGGGCTGGATATACAACATACGAGAGCCCTCATAAATACAATCCACCGGACACTCCGCGATGCAGGATTTATCTTTTACATCGACACATGGCTCGGCAATTATGTACGTCACGTTGCTTCCTCCAGATTGTATTTAGCTGTCTCGGCTGATTGTAATAGAAATACCCGACTGCGCGCGATATTGAAATTATGATTATCTTTACGCTATGGCGAGTGAGTTAGAGCGTGCCTTTGAAGCCCTCCTTGGAAAGCGCGTCACCATTCGTTTACACGATCCAGAGGGTGGCTTTCGTGACATTGTGGGGGTATTAGAGAGCACGCGCTCACTTCGTAACCGCCATGGGCGCTTAATAGAGTTCTCTCATAGTGAGATTTTCATCTGGCGAGAAGTCATTGTCAAGCTTTAACCGAATGGATTCAAGGAGATGGTAGTTTTAAGCAGGAATTAATACAGCGAAAACTAATACGAAGAAACCAAAATTAATAAGTGAGGATCCAATTGCACTGCCTTGAATAAGATATTCATCACTTATTCCAGGAAAGCCTGCACGTAATACAACTGCAATCCAAGCAAGGCTGGCCATTATTCTCAGCACACGGCCACCCCAGATTCGTCCAACACTCCAAATGCCAAAGCCAGTTGCGAGAAAACAAAATAGTAATCCATAGGGAGGCAATGAGGCGTGCAAGAAGACAGAACCAAGCCCAAGTGCACCACCAAAAAATACTGCATAAAGATAACGCATTAAAGAGTTATCCCTGAAGTCAAATCGGTCTCTCTTCCATCGATGTCAAAAGGCATAGATTTTTCACCGTGGATAAGGGTGTAGTACTCATGTCCCCATATTTGTAAGCCTAAATTATTGGAAAGCGCAAAGAACGGTCCATCCAAAGCAATCTGTGTTTCGTGAGCTTTCATAGCGGCCATTTTTGCTTCAACAAATTCATTACCGTCTATCAATGTAGTTACAAATGAGTCATCCTTTGCAAAAGGAATGTCATTGACATCTTCGGTACCAAAGAAATCTGAACCAATCGCCTTCATCGCATCAATTCCTGCGGAAATGACTGACTTCGGCATCGTGTTCCAATAAATTTTTTGTATTTGCCATTCTGATAGTTCACTCGCCCGCATTGCCACTAAATGAGTTTTGATGTGATCGGGGTGGCCGTACCCACCTATTTCATCATAAGTAATCATTACATGTGGTTTTACTTCTTCAATTATCGTAACTAACAAATGTGCAGCCGAATCGAGATCGGCCTGCCAAAAAACATCAGGGCGATCATTGGTTGGGCTATCCATCATTCCACTGTCGCGATAATTACCCAGAAAGCGATGATCCTTTACGCCTAAGGCCAGCATGGCATCTCTCAGTTCAATTTCGCGATGAGTTCCGAGCAAGTCGTGCTGCGTGCTTGCCAAATGAGAGAGGCCGGGCACAAGAACTTCTCCCTCTTCGCCACGTGTGCAGGTGATGAGCGTGACTTGAGCTCCACCTGCGGCATACAGCGCCATCGTCGCGCCATTATTAATCGTTTCGTCATCGGGGTGTGCATGGACTAAAAGAATTCGATATCCATTATAAGAATTTCTCATCAATACACCTCGCATGTTGAATCGATTTGTTTGGCCCAGGCAATAGATCCTCCACGAACATTTAATGCATTGTCAAAACCCGCCGCTTTCAATAGTTCAAGAGAGGTTGCTGATCGCTTGCCTGAGCGACACACAAGAATGATCGGCTTATCTTTGGGCAAAGTTTTCACAATGTTCACATCGGAAAAATTACCTAAAGGAAGTGAAATTGAGCCAGGAATGTGTCCAGTTTCAAACTCGTGTGGTTCGCGAACATCAATGAGCATGAAATCTTCTTTGCTATCTATTGTCCGCTTTAGCTCAACGACACTAATTTCTTCACTAGTGACCGAGCCACATACCGCTTCATAATCGTCCAATAGGCCTATTTGAATTGGATTTACACTACAAATACGGCATTGAGGATCCTTGAGTATTTCTATCGTAGTAAATCTCGATTCGAGCGCATCATAAATTATCATTGATCCGACAAGTGGATTACCCACGCCGGTAATCAATTTAATTGCCTCGGTTGCCTGAATAGATCCGATTGTGGCGCACAGTACACCAAGCACTCCGGCCTCAGCGCAGTTAGACAAATCGCTGGCAGGAACAGGATGCATACATCTATAACATGGTCCGTAATCAGACCAAAAAATACTGGCCTGTCCATCAAATCGGTAAATAGAGCCCCAGACACATGGCTTTTTCAAAAGTACGCACGCGTCGTTTACTAAATATCTTGTTGCAAAATTATCAGATCCGTCAATTACTACATCATATAATTCGAAAATTTCCATAACATTTGAATTATCTAATCGAACTTCATGGATTTCTACTTTAATTAATGGGTTAATCTCATTTATTTTCGACTCTGCGCTTATGGCTTTGCTACGTCCAAGATCGGATTGTCCATGAATAATTTGCCTAGCAAGATTTGTTTCATCGACCGTATCAAACTCAACGATGCCGATTGTTCCCACGCCAGCTGCCGCTAAGTACATCAAAATTGGTGAGCCAAGACCCCCGGCGCCCACACAAACCACTTTGGCATTTTTTAACCGCTCTTGGCCGATGGTGGCAAATCCTGGAATGACAACCTGACGGCTATATCGGCGTGCCTCTGCATGTGTGAGTGGCACACCCTGACTTATTAAAGGAGGAATTTTCATGGAACCCTGATTCTGCCTTAATCGAGACCACCTTTCTACTGCTGAGCCTTAGGCCATTAACACAAAACATCCTCATCCCTCTACGCTTACGCCAATGACAACGCTAGATTCATCGAATAAAGCGCGCTTGCCCCGTGATGAGCGTCGAGCGCTCTTACTTTCGGCCGCACTAGAGGTATTCACGGCCGCTGGCTACCACTCAGCAGCAATGGATGAGATTGCCGACCGAGCAAATGTCAGTAAGCCAGTTTTATACCAACACTTTCCATCTAAACTCGAACTTTATTTAGCTGTCCTTGATCTCCACATCGACTCACTTGTGTTTGAAATTCAAAAAGCAATCGCATCCACGCCAGATAATGCAAGCCGTGTGAATGCAACTGTTGAAGCCTACTTTGCCTTCATTGAAAGAGAGGGTGAGGCGTTCAGATTGCTTTTCGAGAGCGATATGAGCGTAGAGCCATCGGTTCGGGAGAGACTTAACAGAATGACATATGACTGTGCCGCAGCTGCAAGTGCAGTCATCTCAATTGACACTGGTCTTCCAAAAGAGGCGTCAATGTTGCTTGGGGTTGGAATGGTTGGTTATGCCCAAGTCACGGCACGTCATTGGTTAGATAGGGATAGCACATTAACGCGCGAACAGGCCGTTGAACTTGTTAGCAACATGCTCTGGAGAGGTATTTCGGGTTTCCCTCGCAATTAAAGGCCGATAGGATTGAGCATATGAGCGTTAAGAAGAGTGATATTGCCGTGAAATCTGAAGTTCGTATCGCCGTTATCCGTGTTGCAAGCGACATAGTCTTTGAAAGTTCTATGAGTACGATCGATATTAAGAGCGCCGTGACCGAGGCGCTAACTGCAGGTACGCCCCTGACTTTAAGTGATGTTCGTGGTCATGAAATTATAGTTCCAGCAGATAAAATTGGTTATGTCGAAATTGGTGAATCTGCCTCGCGCCGTGTTGGCTTCGGCGCGGCGTAACGTGTCACCCACTTTTGCCGAACTCCCACTTAGACCCGAAACCATAGCGGCTCTGCATGAGCATGGGTTTTTTGAACCCTTTGCAATTCAAGAGATGGTCTTGCCGATTGCCCTCAATGATGGCGATGTCATCGGCCAAGCCAAGACCGGGACGGGAAAGACTCTAGCTTTTGCAATCCCTGTTATTGAACGCCTGATAGCACCTCATGATGTCGAGTGGGCCGATTTCCAAACGAAGGGAATGCCACAAGTATTAATTGTCGTTCCGACACGGGAATTATGTACACAAGTCACGCGCGACATTGATGAGTTAGCACGTAACCGTGGAATTCGCACGCTGGCCGTTTATGGAGGTCGCGCTTTTGAACCACAGATTGAAGCTCTCCAAGCAGGCGTTGAAATAGTTGTCGGAACACCGGGGCGACTTCTCGATTTATCGCGACAAGGTCAACTCAAGTTAAAGGAAGTTTCCAAACTGATTCTGGATGAAGCCGATGAGATGTTAGATCTTGGTTTCTTGCCCGATGTTGAAAAAATTCTGTCAAATACACCCAAGCGCACACAAACGATGCTTTTTTCAGCAACAATGCCAGGAGACATTATCGCTCTGGCAAGGCGATTCATGAACCAACCGATTCATATTCGTACTCAAGATAGCGAAGATGAAGGCGCCGTAGTTAATAGAATAGAACAACACGTTTTACGCGCCCACGCGATGGATAAGATTGAAATGTTGGCGAGAATTTTACAGGCCGATGGCCGCGGGCCAACAATTGTTTTTTGTCGCACAAAGCGGACATGCCAGAAGACTGCGGATGACCTTCTTGAGCGAGGCTTCAGAGCTGACACTATTCACGGTGATCTAGGACAGGGCGCGAGAGAGAAAGCGCTCGCAGATTTTAAAGCTGGGAAATCAAACGTTCTGGTTGCCACAGATGTTGCCGCGCGAGGAATCGATATTGAAGGCATTACGCATGTTATTAACTACCAGTGCCCTGAAGATGAGAAAACATATGTGCACCGCATTGGCCGCACAGCTCGGGCAGGTGCCGACGGGATCGCTGTTACTTTTGTCGATTGGGACGAGCTCGCTCGTTGGAAAATGATTAATCAGGTTCTCGAACTTGGTTTAGCCGAACCCGAAGAGACATACTCGTCATCGGCGCATCTTTATGAAGTTCTTAATATTCCAACCAGCTCAACCGGACGCATGGTGAAAGCTAAGACAGTTGTGGGTATTGCAACTAAAACACCGCGAACCGCGCCTCGTAATACCTCGGCGCCTAAAGAAAAAACAGAGCGCACGCGTACTCGCACCAAAAAGTTCAAAGATAATTAACTTGCGACAAAGGTTCGAATCGCATCCACTAGCATTTGAACCGCAATGGCAGCCAATAACAAACCTGCGATTCGGGCAATGAGGGTAACTCCAGCTTCTTTTATAACTTTCAAAATCGTAGTCGAGGCCATCAAGACTGCTGCGATTGCCAGATGGACACCAACTATGGCCGCGACTAAACCAGCAATCATGGGTGCAGTATCCGCACTTTGAACAAAAATCATCGTTGCAACAATGGCTCCGGGACCTGCAAGTAGCGGCGTCCCAAGTGGAACGAGTGCGATATTTACATCTGTGTTTTCACTTTTCCCACCACCAGTGCCACCTGTAAGCAAGTCAAGAGAGATCAGAAGGAGTAGCAAGGCACCTGCGGCTTGAAGAGATGCCATTGAAATGTTGAGGTAACTCAAAATAAAGCGGCCAAATAAAGCAAACATCGTGATCACTGAAAAAGATACTGACGCCGCCTTAATAGCTAAAATGCGCCGCTCTTTAGGCGATTTATCGGCAACAAGAGCTAAAAATATTGGAGTTGCACCTGGTGGATCCATAATCACAAAAAGTGTGACAAAAGATTGAAGTGCAAAAGTAATCGCTCCAATGTGAACTACATTCATGCACCAACCACCCTTCGTTTGTCTGCGCGTGACTCCAATTTTTCCCATTGTTCTGGAGAGGTTTGGAATTCGCCCAATGAATTTACTTTACCGTTCCCGTGATAATCACTCGCACCCGTGACTACCAAATCTAATTCAAGCGCAATCGCCCTCAAAATCCCGCGTTCATCGGGGTTTTGATCGCGATGATCGACCTCAATTCCATGCAAGCCTGCTTCGACAAGAACTTCAAAATCGCTCACTTCAAGGATTTGTCCCCGCATCGAAGCAAATGGGTGGGCAATCACAGCCACTCCACCAGCTTTGTTGATTATTTGAATTGCTTGGGTAGGTGTCGGTGAAACATGTGCGACATAAAAAATCGAGTCGTTATTGAGCAGTCCTTGAAAAGCTTCATCTCGGGACTTAATTAATCCTTTTATCACTAGAGCATCGGCTAGGTGCGGACGGCCAAGAGTTGCTCCTAGTGGTCGTGCAGACTCAACATCATCCATTGAAATATCGATTCCTGCTGCTTGCATTTTTTCAATCATCTTTGCCATTCGGGGCAAGCGTCCATCACGGTTATCTTCAAGCATCCTCTGCATCTCTAGATTTGCGCCATCAAAGAGCAGAGCCAGCATATGCACGCTGATTCCATCAGTAGTTAAACATGAAATTTCACTGCCTAAAGCCAACGAAATTTCACCGCGTGCGCTTTGTGTGGCTTCAATCCAGCCCGACGTCGTATCGTGATCAGTGACTCCTAAAACATGTATCCCGAGTGATATTGCTTTATTCACGAGTTCACGCGGACTATCTGTGCCATCACTCTTATTTGTATGAGTGTGTAAATCAATCACGGCAGTACCTGAATTTGAGAACTGCGTCCTCGACTAACTACCAAAACACACCCTATTAAAATCAGTGCAATCCCAGGAATAATACCGAGGGGCGGCTTTTGACCAATCCACCAAATTGCCAAGACTGAACTAACGGGAACTTCAAAAAAAATTATTAGTGAAACGATAGCGGGCGAAACTCGTTTGAGTGTTGAGTTAAACATCGTATGACCCAGAATCTGAGCTCCAAGAATCAGACCTAGGAGAATCCACCACTCTCGTGCACTGAAATCAAAGATTGCCACACCTGAAATTAGTGCTACTGGCAGTGCCGTCATTGCACAAATAAAATAGCACATCGTTGTATATGTTGTCGTCTCCAATGTGCGTTGCGCCTTAGATCCTGCCATCATGTACAAAGCGGCTAGCGCAGCTGAAACGAGCGCAGCAAGATCGCCAAGAAAGGATTTAAATGAAATCTGTAAATCCACTCCAGAAATTAGCAATACTCCGGAAAAACTTACGAACATTCCAGACCATGCCTTAGGTGGAATATGACCACCACTCATTTTGACAAAAAGTGCAGCGAAAATTGGTTGTAAGGCAACTAAAGCCGTGCCTGCCGCAACGGTTGTCCAACGCATTGCTAAAAAAAACCCCATGAAGTGCGTCGCCAAAAGAACACCGGCGAGTGCAGCCCATTTCATCCCGTTGCGATTGGTTGAATGCCGAAGCGCAAAAGGTAATGTTAATAATGATCCGCCTAAGTTACGCCAGAAAATTAAGGTTGCTATCGGCATTGAGCTCATCGCAATTAATGGCCCTGATGTGCCAATTCCAATAATCCCAAGGCCAAGTCGAACAAGATCAGGTTTGGCGGGGATAGCCGTATGACTATCGCGACTATGTTGGGCGCCTTGCAATTGTTCACCCGTACTCATGAGGTAAAGGTACCCTTAACCCATGAGCGGTAATCTCCTAAACCGAGTATTTCTTGCCCGTCTTGCAGGCACCGCAGTCTTTGATCCGAATGGTGACCCAGTAGGAAAGGTGCGGGATGCGGTCGCAACCCTTCGCACAAATAATCTCCCTCCTCGCGTTTTAGGACTTGTAGTGGAAGTTCCTCTACGGCGACGCATCTTCGTACCCATTACACGTGTCACATCAATTGACAATGGGGCCGTAATAATTACAGGGTTATTAAATATGCGTAGATATGAAACGCGCTCTGGAGAAACTCTGGTTCTCGGAGATATGCTCGATCGCTCAATTACTTTGATTGCAGCTAATGAGCCCGTAGTAGTTGAGGATCTGGGAATGGAACAAAATCGCACCGGAGATTGGCTCATAAATCGTGTGCACATAATGCGAGCGGGTCGTGGACTTCGCCGTAAGGGTGCAACCTCCACCGTTGCCTGGGAAGAAGTGATTGGTTTTGCGCATGCCGAACAAAATCAAGGTTTTGCAAATCTTCTTTCTACTCTTGCAAACTTGCGAGCTGCCGATCTTGCAGCTGTGCTACAAGACTTACCGGCTAAACGCCGCGTTGAAGTCGCTGGTGCCTTAGATGATGAAAGACTTGCCGATGTTCTAGAAGAAATGGATGAGAGCAATCGAGTTGCACTAATTGCCGAACTCGAAGGCGAACGTGCTGCGGACGTTCTGGGTGAAATGGATCCTGATGATGCCGCCGACTTGTTACGTGAAATCGGGCAGGAACGTGCACAGGCGTTAATTGAACTGATGGAGCCTGGCGACGCCGAAGATGTTCTCAGACTTATGAACTATGAGGAATATTCTGCTGGCGGAATGATGACCACTGAACCAATTGTGATGAGTGCTGATTACTCAGTTGCGGATGCGTTAGCTGCCGTGCGTCAGAAAGAGATTTCACCAGCTTTAGCATCACAAGTTTACATTGCACGCCAACCCCTTGAAACTCCAACGGGGCGCTTTATAGGGACCGTGCACTACCAGCGCTTACTTCGCGAACCCCCTTCAACACTTCTCGGTTCCATCGTCGATACGGATTCCAAAGGCGTCTCACCAGAAGCGAGTCTGAATGAAGTCTCTTCTCACTTAGCAAGTTACAACATGCTTTCACTGCCTGTAGTCGATGCGAATGCACGCTTGCTAGGCGCAATAACTGTAGATGATGTGCTTGATCACTTATTGCCAGAGAATTGGCGACATAATCATCGTGAAAAATCACCTGTTACCTATAAGGAGGTGTAGTGATGGCACGTAACTTTGGTTTAGACACTCCACGTCAAACTCGGCGTTCCTTGCGTCCTAACTATGACCCCGAGACTTTTGGGAGGTTATCCGAAAGTTTCGCGCGATTTTTAGGAACTGCACGCTTCTTGGTTTATATGACTATTTTTGTTTTATCTTGGGTCCTCTGGAACTTTGTGGCTCCAAGAGATCTTCGTTTCGATGACTATCCATTTATATTTTTAACACTCATTCTTTCCCTACAAGCGTCCTATGCAGCACCATTGATCTTGCTGGCTCAAAATCGACAAGCCGACCGAGATCGGATTCAACTCAACGAAGATCGAGCCAGAAATGAACGTAGTATTGCCGACGCTGAATACTTAACTCGTGAAATTGCTGCGTTGAGAATATCCTTGGGAGAAGTTACCACTCGAGATTTTCTGCGCGGGGAACTTTCAGATCTGGCTAAACAAGTAGCAATTGAGTTAAGTCGTGATTCCCAATCGGACACCAAGTAGGGACTTGCTTCGCTTTATAATTTTTTCTGCAATTTCAAAAAGTACAATGGCACTTGCCGATTCAGGGTCAGAAATTACTATGGGTACGCCAGCATCTCCGCCTAAACGTAACTCAACGCTGAATGGAATTTTCCCGAGTAAAGGGACGTCACTTCCAACTAATTGAGATAGACGCTTAGCAGTTTCTTCTCCGCCACCATTTCCAAAGAGTGAAGTTTTGACTCCTGTCACCGCATCGGTGTATTCGGACATATTTTCAATTACTCCGATTACATGTTGGTGAATTTGATGAGCAATTCGGCCGGCGCGTTCGGCTACCTCGGCGGCGGCAACTTGAGGAGTTGTCACCACTACAATTTCTGAAGTTGGGATGAGTTGACCAAGTGAAATTGCAAGATCTCCAGTTCCAGGCGGCAAATCAATGAGGAGAAGATCTAAATCTCCCCAATAAGCATCTGAAAGCAACTGCTCAAGTACACGGTGTAATAAAGGGCCGCGGTATGCCACAGCATCACTTCGTTCTGGTTTAAACATCTCCATTGAAACCGTCTTTACCCCGAAAGATTCGAGAGGAATAAACATTTGGTCGATTGCCGTTGGGCGTTGGCCCATTAAACCCATCAACCGCGGAATCGAGTGGCCATAAACATCGGCATCCAGTATTCCAACACGCAAACCTTTTTGAGCTGATGCTACGGCGAGGTTAACCGTGACAGAGGATTTTCCGACACCGCCTTTTCCGGATGCGATTCCGATTACGCGTGTGAGTGAATCAGGTTGGGCAAATGGAATAAATTTCTCACGGCCTCCACGCATAATCTTCTTGACATTATCGCGTTGAGCTTGCGACATGGTTCCAAAAGTTAAATCAATGTTCTTGACTCCTTCGACACTTGAAATCGCAGTAGTAATATCTCCACGCAAACGATCTTGCATGGGACAACCTGAAATAGTTAGCAAAATCTTTACCACTACCTTGCCATCTTTTTCGTTGAGATCCTCAACCATTCCAAGATCAGTAATTGATTTGTGGAGTTCGGGGTCTTGAACAGTTGTAAGGGCTTGCGCAATTTGATCTAATAGGTTCATATGAGATCGGGATCGATTCGTGCAACGGGGCGTTGGACTTTAGTTACAGGCTTGTCATCCATAAGCTCTGCAAGCTGCTTCTTTACGAAAGTCTTTGGATGAAGATCGGCAGGTTGAAGATTTTCGAATCCAGGTCCTAAATTCTCTTTTAATTCAGCTGTAGCCGTTTGTGAAAGAGTACGTAATTTCTTTAAAAGTTTTGCAGCTTCAACGGCAACTTTTGGAAGCCGCTCTGGTCCAACTAAAATCATCGCCAAAACCGCGAGTCCGAGCAATTCGCCTGCGCCGATATCAAAGAACATATATCAAGCCTACCCAAAACAATGGATTAACTCTTACCCGCGATTAAAGTCAGTTTTGCAGAGAACTCTTTTCCGTTGCGAAGATAAGAAAGCGTGACTTTATCGCCAACTTTTTTTGAACGAACCGCGACAATTAGCTCATCGGGTGCGTTAATCTCTCTATCTTCAAATTTAAAAATAATATCTCCGGGTTTTAATCCGGCTCTCTGTGCCGGTCCATCTGGCATAACTCCCGTACTCGATTTCGCAATGAGCGCGCCCTGCCCGGTGTAATTCATATCAAGAAAAATACCCAAAACTGGATAGACCGCTTTGCCGGTTTTGATGAGCTGATCGGCAGTTGTGCGCGCTTGATTTATCGGAATTGCAAAACCAAGACCAATTGAACCGGCTTGGGCGCTTGAACCGAGAGATGCAATTGCCGAGTTAACTCCAATAACAGCACCTGTTGCATCAACGAGAGGGCCTCCTGAGTTGCCAGGATTAATTGCAGCGTCGGTCTGCAGTGCGTTAATAAATGAATTATCTGTTGAGGAGCCGCCTGCCGTAACTGGGCGGTTTTTTGCGCTGATAATGCCAAGCGTGACGGTACCGGATAAACCTAATGGCGAGCCAATTGCAATTACGGGATCACCGACGGCAACTTTGTCGCTGTCACCAAATTGAAGTGCGGGCACATTCGTCGCAGAAATCTTAATAACTGCCAAATCATATGAGGCATCTCGTCCGATGATGGTTGCATTGTACACATCACCATTATTAAGGGTGACTCTCAAAACTCCATTCCCATCGGCTACAGGTGCAATTACATGGTTATTTGTCAAAATAAATCCAGAACTATCAATAACAAATCCAGATCCAGTTCCTCCACCACTACTAGTTCGAGTCGTAATTGAGACCACTGAAGGCAGAACTCGTTTTGCTATTCCTGCGACAGAATCAGGTGCGCGCTCAATTGTGCTTGAAGATGAAACTAAATTTGCCTGTTGAAAAACATTTCCACCTGTAGCACTGACTCCCAAAAATCCACCAATACCACCGGCGATAAGAGCAACGAGAAAAATTGTCGCACGTGAACGCCTAGGTGCGCGGTTTATTTCCCACCAAGGAGGGGCATATGCAGTTTTTTTCGGACGTGGAAATATCATGGTGTCATTCTGCTACAACTTTGTAGCAACTAACAATCCATCACCCGTTGGAATTAAAGTACTCACCCAATGTTCTGTGTCATTTTTAATGATTTTCCCAGCATCTCGAAGGGCAACCGTTTTTGGGTCCCGTTGAGCTGGATCGCAGACTTTGGCTCCTCCAAAGAAGTTATCGATAACTAAAGCCCCACCGCTGCGTAAAATGCGATGTGCTTCGCCAATGACAAAGGCGAGATCCTGTGGACTGTGCCGCAAAACAACGAGATCATAAGCGCGATCGGTTAGCTTTGATATCACATCTAGAATTGAGTTCGTGATAAGGCGATACCGAGTTTGAGCAATATCGGCATCATTGAAGGCAAGCTTTGCAATTCGCGTATGCTCCATTTCATCATCAATTGAGGTCAGAGTTCCACTTGTAAGCATTCCATCCAGCAGCCATAAACTTCCAACACCTGAACCTGTTCCCACTTCGACCACGGACTGTGCCGATAAAGTGTATGCAAGGTGGCGAAGATAAGAACCTGCTCCCGGTGTAACATCCACCACGCCGAGCTCTAGCCCACGCGCCCGAGCTTGAGATTTGAAGTGATCTTCGGCAATAAAGTTTTCAGCGTAAGAGTGCGGATCAGTTTTCATCAAAGCGTGAGTATCCAGTGGGTTAACAATCGTACGCCGAATCCTGTACCACCTTTTGGATTTTCGCCTGAATCAACGTCGCTGCGACCTGTTCCTGCAATATCTAAGTGCAACCAGCGACGGTTACCTACAAAGTTCTCAAGGAATAAGGCGGCAGTAACCGAGCCCGCCGAGTATTTACCTTTAACTCCGGTGTGATTAAAATCTGCAGTATCGCTTAAAAAAGCATCCTTATAATCATCAATTAAAGGCATATGCCACACTCGATCACCAGAATCTCTTCCGGCCTTTTCAAATTGGGCTGCGAGTTTTTCATCTCGCGTATACATTGCTGCGTAATCACGTCCAAGCGCAAGTGCAGCAGCACTGGTAAGAGTTGCAATATCTATTAAATAGTCGGGATTTAAATTTAAATCGGCATAGGCCAGGCCATCGGCTAAAACTAAGCGTCCTTCTGCGTCCGTGTTTATTACCTCTACCGTTGTACCACCATAATGTTTGATAACATCACTTGGCCGCTGCGCAGTGGAAGAAATAGCGTTTTCAGCACACATCATGAGCGCCGTTACTCGAATATTAGGTTGAAGCTCTTCGAGCGCGCTCAAGGTTGCAAGAATTGCAGCCGCGCCAGCCATATCAGATTTCATTCCAATCATAAGATCGTAAGGACGCTTCAATGAAATTCCACCAGTATCGAAGGTGATTCCTTTGCCGACTAAAACAACGTGAGGCAGCGAACTAACCGGCTTCTTCACATTTTTAGGCGAATAAGAGACTTCGATGAAACGTGGTCCAGATTGCCGAGATGAATTTCCGACGGCCCGTAATCCGCCAAAATCTTTGAGTTCTCTACCCGCAAGAACCTTGACTTTTAGTCCACTCCCTTTTGCGAACTCTTGCGCCTTTGAAGCCAGCCATTCAGGAGTCTTAATATTAGAAGGCGTATGCACCAGATCGCGAGCGCGCGTAATCGCTTTCGCATAAGCGTTAGCACCATTGATTATCTCCTTATCCTCAGTTGCGACAATAAATATTGGAACTTCCGGCGACTTTGAACTCTTTTGGCTCCAAAGATAAGCACCCATCGTCAGTGAAATCGCGTGAGCGTGTATATCCTCTGTCTTAATCGCACACGCTGAAAATACGCTTACATTTTTACCTCGGACTTTTCGAGCGATGACAGAAGCCGCTAATCGAAAAGACTGAGAAGTTCTATCTCCGAGTGAAACTAAATAAATTCGATTTGTCTGGACATCCTTAGCACTCACAGGAATTTCAAATATCTCTCCGACTTTGCCCGTTGGAGTGAAAAATGAGAGTTCATCGGCTAAATTTAAATCAAAGATTTTTTCAATATCATCAATCAGTGTTCCAGGGCTCTGGAATGAAAACCCCTCTGAATTGATTTTAACGAACCCTACGGCTATGGCATCGGCCTTTACTGCATGCGCCATATCTTGGGGCGCACTTTTAAGTATCCCAGACATGCGCTGAAGGCTATCGTGTGTGACTAAGTTACTTTTTGACTAATGAGACTGCCGCATGAAGTGCGGCGCTGAGATTATTTGCCTCTTCGGCGTTGAGTTCGACGACTAAGCGACCCCCGCCTTCAAGGGGAATTCGCATGACGAGAGAGCGAGCCTCTTTCGTAACCTCCATTGGGCCATCGCCAGTACGGGGTTTCATGGCTGCCATGTGGAGACTCCTCTTAAAGAAATTATGGGCACATACAAGAAGAGAAGTATCTCGTATCAGAGTAGGTAGAGGGAAATCGGAGCGTGCGGGCTTAATCGCCTAAAACCGCAGTTAATCGCGCCTTACCACTGGAGATTACGGCATCTACCGAGCGCACGGGCACGGACAAGATGGCGGCGATCTCCAGGCAAGACATAGATTTGAGATAGTGCATAGTTAAAATGATGCGCTCTTCCTGGGGCAATGAAGCTAGGACCTCTGCCAAAGTGGTGGGTTCGCTCATGCATCCAAGTTTAGTGGCAAGAGCACTGTGACGACCCCATGCTCGATTTTGGGCCTCATACACAGGCTTTGATTGCATCGGCTACGTTTGTCGTCCACGAAATTAATCCACGCATTCCAGGCTTAATAAAATTTTCAATTTCAAGATGTTCTACCAACTCATGGAGCGGTCGATAGATTCCAAATGGATCTAAAATTACAATGGGTTTGTTGTGAAACTTTAAATATCGCCCGACCCAAATTTCAAAGAACTCTTCTAAAGTGCCAGCTCCACCTGGCAAAGTAATGAATGCATCGGCAATTTCGGTGATCATAGCTTTTCGCTCACCCATCGTTAGGACAATATGGAGTTCGTCGTTGCTGTGATCTGCAAATTCAATATCGACTAAAGCTTGTGGAATTACTCCAACGGTGCGGCCACCACTTTCGCGTGCTCCGCGCGAAACTGCTCCCATCATAGAGATGTGTCCGCCACCTGTTACTAACTCCCACGATTGGGCTGCAACTGCCGCACCGAGTTCGAAGGCCAGATCTACATACTTAGAATCTATCGTCGGAGAAGATGAACAAAATACTGCGATACGCATGCCGATAAGGATAGGGGTTAGGCTAAGGACATGACGATTATTGCATCAGGCCATGCTCTAGCAACTTTTTCGCAAGGCAAACTTCTTGATGCATGGTTTCCAATGCCTATTCTTGCGCCACTGGAGTCGGCCGCTCCTACTTCATTTTCTGGGTTAGTTGGTATTGACCCTATACGTGAGGTTAGCCGTGAAATTGTAAATATTGAAATCGATATAACAATCCCGCCAACCTCGGCACTTGATGTTTATCTTCGTCTGCACTTACTCTCGCACCGAATAGTAAAACCACATGGAGCGGTACTCGATGGAGTCTTTGGTTTGCTCAACAATGTTGTGTGGACCTCAGTTGGTCCATGTGCAGTTGAAGATTTTGAACTCACTCGCGCAAGGCTCATTGCCGCTTACGGACATGTAACGATTTTTTCAGTTGATAAGTTTCCGCGCATGGTTGACTATGTGATGCCAAGTGGTGTCCGAATTGCAGATGCTGATCGTGTTCGTTTAGGGGCATACCTTTGCGCCGGAACTACCGTGATGCATGAAGGCTTTGTGAACTTTAATGCCGGAACACTCGGCACTTCAATGGTTGAAGGAAGAATCTCAGCAGGCGTAGTTATTGGTGATGGAAGCGATGTTGGAGGAGGCGCGTCAATCATGGGCACATTAAGTGGCGGCGGAAAAGAAGTTATCTCAATCGGTGAAAATTGCCTGCTTGGCGCAAACTCTGGTTGCGGAATTTCATTAGGTGATAATTGCGTTATTGAAGCTGGCACATACATCACATCTGCTTCAAAACTGCGCCTGCCAGATGGAGAAATCGTCAAAGCGGCAACTCTGTCGGGTGCAAATAATCTTCTATTTCGCCGTAACTCTATTGACGGCGCGCTCGAAGTGGTGAGTCGCAACGGGACTTGGGGAGGATTGAATTCAATTTTGCATGCCAACTAATTCGAAATAGGCAGAGGGGATCTTAGTTCTACTTCTAAATGCTTCACCGCGGAGTATTTTTCGCACTCCTGCACTCGATGTTGCGCGGATTTGACCTACGGTTCCACTTTCATTTCTTGTTACGAGTTCCAGGGATACAACATCAGGAAGCAAAAAAGCTGATGCAACTACCTCCTGGCTTATGGTTCGATTCCATGAAGTAAAACGAGGGTTTAATATTGGATCCAGACTTCCAGGGTCATCAACAATCTGCGTGTAAGCCAGTGCGCTGCCCCAAGCATTAAGTGCCGACTCGGTTTTGCCACCTGATGACGAGAAAAAATAAGCGTTTATTGGAAGGCCATTCTGAATGATCGTTAGTCCGGCCGTGTCAGTGACCGCTCTTTTCCACAATACTCCGTATTTTAACTCGGCTTCTTTGGCAAAGCCTAAGAAGTTTTGATCCGAAATCTGCGAATAAATATCACAGTCGCAACCAGACCTATATTTTCCCAACTTGCTCAAGGCATAAGTACGAGATGCTATGACTTGCGCTTGAATGGCGGCAATCGGCCAAAACGACGGCATCTCACTTACTCCCCATAAATATTCATCGGAGAGTCGAAGTGAGTTAGTGAGCTCCAATCGATATCCAAAAACGCCATCTTTGACCGCACGAATCGCCATTTGACCGTACCTGTATTTCTTTGTGGCACCTCCATGAGTCACTGACATTAATGCATCGATACCCGATAAATTTCGCGTACCACTCCACCGAATTGTAAAGCTGCGATTCATCATGATTGCGGTTGACTTTTTGCCGACAATAATGCTCGGAATTATACTGGCGCCGAAAATTGAAAAGTTTAGCGATGCATTATTTGAAAAAACTGCAAGTGGTGTGGCATCTACTTGATCACCGATGTTTCCACTAAATAATTGAACAAGTGCGCCAGCGGTCTTAGTGAAAATCTTCGTACTGCTCAATACGTGTCCAATGTTGACGCGAATAGTTTCAGTATCATTACGCGGCTCAACAAGGACGTCTTTGTAGAAGTACTGCAGAATTTGAATTGGTGTTTGACCTGCTAAAGCCATTGAACGCGCGCCCATCTGCGACATTCCAACACCGTGACCAAAACCAGCACCTTTTACTTGAAAACTCAATGGAATTTCTACGGCCGATGCTGGGGAAGTGAAAGAAGCGAAAAGTAAGGTGAATATGAGAAAGCTTTTAAAGGTCCTCATCAATGACTGCACTCTTTCCGACCTGTAAAAACTCTTGGTAAGCTTCGATGGTCGCATTAGGTTCGCCGCGTTGAACTAATCTACCTTGATGTAACCACGCTACGTCATTACAGACATCGCGCAGAGTGGCCATCGCATGGCTTACAAGAATCAACGCTCGATCATCACTTCTAAGCTCTTTAATTCGGTTGAGGGACTTCTCCTTAAACTTTGCATCTCCAGTACTCAATGCCTCATCCACAATTAAGATGTCTGGGCGCACGGTGGCTGCGACAGAGAAAGCTAAGCGGGCATACATGCCTGATGAGTAGGTGCGCATCGGGGCATCAATAGCATCGCCTAACTCAGAAAAATCGGCAATCTCTTGAAAATGTGCTTCAATTTCATCGCGTGTCATTCCAGCAGCTAACCCTCCAAGAAATACATTATCGCGTCCTGACATTGAAGGATTAAAGCCGACTCCTAAAGCTAAAAGGGTGCTGACGCTACCGAAGACTTCAATACGTCCTTGTGAGGGTGGAATGATCCCAGCAATCACCCGCATCAAAGAAGATTTACCTGCGCCATTCGTTCCGATGACACCAAGAACATGACCGTATTCGACATCGAGATTTACATTGTCGAGGGCACGGATTATACGAGTTTGTTTTGTGCCACGACCAAAAGATTTAACTCGTGCCTTTAATGTCGGACGCCTATCAATTGCGGTCGAATACGTCAGGCCAAGGTTTCGAACAGAGACCGCAATCTCATTAGTTTTATATTCTTTAGAGGCGGACCGCAAATTCGCGCTCCCTTGATAAGAAAAAATAAGTACCAATTAAAAAAATCCCAACCGCCCAAGCTAAACCAGTTAACAAATGAGAAGTTTGAGGCGCCTGGCCATGCACTAGTGCTCCTGACCAACTATCGAGAATTGGAAAGAGTGGATTGAGCACCTCTAGTGCTCTCAAATTTGGCTTAAGCGCTGACGCTTCATAAAGAATGGGTGAGAGATAAAGAAGCGTGCGCGTTAAATAAGGCAGGAAACTTGAAATATCTCGAAAATAAACATTGATGCATGAAATCGTGATTGCAAGACCTAGGGAAAGCAAAGTAGCAATTAGGAGAACTGGAATAGCCCATAACATCTGCCAGGAAAATGGGAGACCAAGAATCGTACGAATGGCTAGAAAAACAACAAGAGTGGGAAGAAATTTAAAAATTGCTATTACCACTGCCGAGATTGGCAACATAATCCGAGGAAAGGCAGTATTTAAAATTAAACGCTGTCCTGCGGTAATTGATTTAACGCCACCCGTTAAGGAGTTTGCCACTAAATAAAAAAGAAACAAAGTCGCAGTTAAATGGGCATATCGAGTACTGTCCGACGAGCCTCGAATTATTACAATAAGCAAAAAATACACGGCTGACAGTAGAAGTGGGTTTAATACCAACCACATTTGTCCAAAGACGGAATCGAAATGTTGTTCGCGAAGTTCAGATCTCGAATACTCGGCAATAAAAGTGCGGCGCGACCAGAGCGACTTCCAGTATCGAATAAGAGGTGGAAGACCTGCTCGAAAGGGTTCATAGACCTGTAGTGGTGCGCTCACAGTCGTAAGGCTACCTTACGGTGCAAGTGAGTTCGGCGATGTCAGAAAGCCCATTCCCCATGAAATATGCATTGTAAGAAGAATAAGAGGCAGCGATACAACTTCACCTATCGATTTTGCGATTGCAAAGGATGCCAAAAGAATAAAAATCGCGTAAACAAGGACTGGAAGCAGAAAGATTGGAGAAAAAATTGTGCCAAGGAGTACTGAAAATACAGAGACGAGAACTGTAAATGGTGGAGCTAAGTATCGGTAGTTAATTGTTCCTTCATGGCGCCGTGAAACGACACGACGCCAACGTCCATATTCAAAGTATTGACGAGCAAGCGCACTTACACTCGAACGAGGTCGGTATGTAACAACCAAACGAGGATCAAAATAAATTAGGCCTCCTGAGGCTCGCAGACGAAAATTCATCTCCCAATCTTGGGCGCGAGTAAAGCGCTCATCAAAACCGCCAATGGCCACTAAGGCCTCTTTCCTAAATGCTCCGAGATATACCGTATCTACGGATCCGGCAGATCCACCTGTGTGAAAACGAGATGCACCAACTCCAAGTGAGCTGCGCATCGCGCGCGCAACAGATCGTTCAAATATATTTTCACCAATCGCAGCCATAACTCCCCCGACATTAACTGCGCCAGTTTCACCAAGAATTTCCACGATCTGCGTTAAATAGTTGCTTGGAATTTTTGAGTGACCATCCACTCTCACGATTATTGAATACTCAGATATATTTATAGCTAGATTTAAACCGGCGGCAGTTCTTCCAGATGGGTTCAAGACAATTACTATGCGCGAATCGCTTAATGCCATTGCCTGCGCAATCGCCTCGGTTTTGTCATGTGAGGGGGCTATTGCCAAAATTACTTCAAGTTTGCCTTGAAAATCCTGAGAAAGAATCGCACTAACTGCCTCCTCTAAATGCGCAGCTTCATTGCGAACGGGAAGAATTACTGAAATTTCACGCCTCGGTGAGCCATATAACTCATTTGCTGATGTCGCCATAACCCCACCACCGTACCCCTGAAGTAGTCTTCACCTGTGAAAGCGACGCGTCCAATCCGAATTATTACATCATTATCCCTAGTCGTCGTGGCACTCTCGGGCATTGCTTGGCTGGGACTTGGAAAAGTCAGTAGTGCAATTAATCGAGTCGATGTTTTTGGCACTCTACCTAATCGGCCTGATAAACCATCAAGCGCCGTAAACTATCTGCTTGTTGGTTCAGATACACGCGCTGGTTTAACAAAAGCACAATTACATGCATTACGTGTCGGTACTACTAAATCAGCTGCAGGTGCGCGCTCGGACACAATGCTTCTGGTTCACATAAGTAAAGCTCGCGATAAAGCAACGATTATCTCAATTCCTCGTGACTCACTCGTTACTATTCCTGAACATCAATCCTCTCAATATAAAGATAGAACTGTTGCCCCCGCTCAAGGCAAAATAAATTCCGCGTTTGCATGGGGTGGTGCACCTTTACTTATTCAGACGATTGAAGCTGAGACAGGAGTCCGAATTGATCATTATATTGAAATTGGATTTGTTGGTTTTGCGGGAATGGTTGACTCGCTTGGTGGAATTCAGGTTTGTTCAAAACAGGATATCAATGACCCAAATAGTCACTTAATTATGAGTGCGGGCGTTCACACTCTTAACGGAATCGAAGCGTTGAAGTATGTCCGTACCCGAGATTTCGACGGACGCGGCGATATTGGTCGCATGCAACGTCAACAACAGTTTATGAGTGCAATTCTTCGAAAAGTCACAAGCACGGGCATATTACTAAATCCAGTAAAGTTAGTGAACTTTTTTAATGCGGCAATTGCTACTGTCAAAACAGACTCACAACTTAATAGCAATGATTTATTGACCTTGGCTAAACAGTTAAAAAATCTTTCAGCTAGTAAAGTGCGCACTTTGACAATTCCGTTGGGTAATGCAAATGCTCGAGTTGCAGGGCTTGGTTCGGTAGTCACTTGGGACAAGATTTTAGCCCCTGACTTATTCAATCGCCTGCGTGAAGATTTACCATTGATTGATGAAGTAACACCTTCACCATCGGCTTCTGCCACATCTTCAGCCCTTGCCAGCCCGATTTATGTTGATAAATTTAAGACTCGAACCGCTGATGAAAATCCATGTGGCGCACTCAAGTAAACTCAGTAATATGAATTTAATGCTTTCGGTCGTTGGCTGCGGATATCTAGGCACAACCCATGCGGCATGTATGTCATCTCTTGGCTTTACCGTCATTGGTGTCGATACCGATGCAGATAAAGTTGCGATGCTTTCCCGTGGCGAACTTCCTTTTTATGAACCTGGCTTGGATACTTTGCTAGCACAGGAGATGAAAAGTGGGCGATTATCTTTCACAACTGATTTCTCCGCAGTTCAATCGGCTGATATTCACTTCGTATGTGTGGGAACGCCGCAGATCAAAGATGGATTAGCGGCAGATCTGACGTATGTTAGATCTGCTGTTCGAGCAATTTCTCCTTACTTAAAAGAGGGCGCACTTGTTGTCGGTAAATCCACAGTTCCCGTTGGAACGGCGCAGTCACTCCACGAAGAGTTAGCAATCAGCGCACCACAAGCTGACCTTGCTTGGAACCCGGAGTTTTTGCGTGAAGGCTTTGCCGTTGAAGATACATTGACACCGAATCGCCTTGTTGTTGGAGTTACAAATGATCGCGCAGAGGAGATTCTCAAAACCGTATATGCAGGCATTATCGCGCTTGGCACACCGTGGATTCGCGCCGATCTTGCCACTGCTGAACTCGTAAAAGTTGCGGCAAACTCTTTCCTTGCGACCAAGATCTCATTTATAAATGCCATGGCGGAAGTCTGTGAAGCCGCTGGCGGTGATGTGACGATACTTGCAAAAGCAATTGGCTACGACCCGCGTATAGGCAGTCGATTTTTACAAGCTGGCATTGGATTTGGTGGTGGTTGTTTGCCAAAGGATATTCGAGCATTTATGGCTCGAGCCGAAGAGCTTGGAGCTAAGCAGGCTTTAGAGTTCTTGCGCGAGATTGATGCCATTAACTTACGGGCCCGCCAGCGCGTCATCGATGTTGTCAGAAGCGAACTCTCAGAGGATTTAACACAGTACAAAGTCGCAGTCCTTGGTGCAACCTTTAAACCTGATAGCGATGATGTGCGAGACTCCCCTGCCCTCGATATCGCCGCTCAACTACATGCCGCAGGGGCACATGTGGTCGTACACGATCCAAAGGGAATTGAACCGGCTCGAAAGCGTTTTCCAAATCTCAACTTTTCGCAATCCGTTACTGAATGTATCAAAGCAGCAGATTTAATTCTGCATTTAACGGAGTGGAAAGAGTATCAAGCGTTAGATCCAGCAGTTTTAGGGCCATTAGTAAAAAACAAAATCATTATTGATGGCCGCAACGCACTTGACCGTGAACTATGGCGCAATGCCGGGTGGAAGTTTCACGCATTAGGACGCACTGATTAACGAAGTTGAGGTAATTGATTTACTACTTGCCATGAAAACATGGGCAATAGTAGGACTTAGCAATAATCCTGATCGCGCCGCCTTTGGCGTGGCAAAGTTATTGCAGGAAAAAGGTCATCGAATAATTCCAGTACATCCTCGTGCCGAAATAGTTCATGGTGAAAGAGGTTTTAAGACACTCACCGAAATCGGAGAACCCATTGATGTCGTCGATTGCTTTGTGAACTCAGAGTTAGTTGGAAAAACGGTTGATGAAGCGATTTCGATAGGAGCTAAGGCTGTGTGGCTTCAATTAGATGTCATTGATCACGAGGCGATTGCACGTGCACACGCTGCCGGCCTATTAACGGTTATGAATCGCTGTCCAGCAATCGAATATCAAACACGTTAGTTAAAAACCCGTTTTTTGGTTTCGGCGAGATATCAAATTAGCGCCTTTTATCCTTGCTTGAGAATTAATCTCGCTCAAACCCTGACTCACTTTGGTCGAGATTGCTTCGTCAGTGACGCCTAAAATTCGTGCGGCAAGTAATGCTGCATTTTTCGCGTTACCTATTCCGACAGTTGCCACTGGAACTCCGGCTGGCATTTGTACAATTGAGAGTAAAGAATCCATACCGTCTAAGTTTGCTAGGGCAATAGGAACTCCAATCACTGGCAGAGTCGTCAGAGATGCAACCATTCCGGGTAGGTGTGCGGCCCCACCAGCGCCTGCAATAATTACTTTGTACCCTTTATTTTTTGCGTTTTGAGCAAACTCAATCATTTCAAGCGGCATTCGATGTGCTGATACGACATCGGCATCGTAGGAAATCCCCAACTCACCTAAGACTTTGGCGGCGGCTTCCATAATGGGCCAATCAGAGTCTGATCCCATAATGATTGCGATATCACTCATCGATCTCTCCACTCATATAGTCAAGGGCGTGTTGAACTCTGTGGGTTAATTCTAGGACGTCATTACCTAAAAGATTAACGTGGCCAATCTTTCGACTAAGACGTACTTCCTTCTTATAAAGATGAAACTTTAAATCTGGGTCGCGCGCCATAAGGTGCAGATATGGGCGATACATATCGACCTTCTTGCCACCCAAAATATTTCCCATTACCGCCACTGGCGCGAGCATTGCTGGATTACCTAATGGTAAATCCAAGACTGCACGTAGATGCTGTTCAAATTGGCTCGTTACTGAACCTTCAATAGTCCAATGTCCAGAGTTGTGTGGGCGCATTGCCAGCTCATTGATAAAGAGTTCTTCACCTTTGACAAAAATTTCAACTGCCATGACACCCACCACCCCGATTTCATGGGCAATATCCAGCGCTAGTTTCTGCGCTTTCATGCTCAACTCGTGGCTTAATTCTGGTGCGGGTGTAATTGTCATGGTGCAGATTCCATTGACCTGCACCGTCTGAGTTGGCGCCCACGTGGCGGCCTGACCATGTGGAGAGCGTGCAACCATTACTGCGATTTCATAATCGAAATCAATGAACTCTTCAATGAGAACCTTTCCCACTTCGGCAATTATTTGCGTTAACTCTTGTCTCGACTCTATTTTCCAGACCCCACGACCGTCATAACCCCCCGAGATCGATTTAGCAATCAAGGGATACTCATCTACGCCCTTCGCACTCATAACAACCCTTGATTTCGGTGCCAGAAAGTGGCTAAGTCTCTGGCGCATTTGGGCTTTATCCTGGGAAAAAATAAAGGCCTTTGAACTCGGTCTGACAACGAAACCCTCGGCCTCAAGTGATTTAATAATGCTCAGTGGGATTAGTTCATGCTCGAAAGTTAAGACATCACACTTTTTTGCAAAATCAATTACGGTCGCCAAATCTGAAAAATCACCGACTATGTGGTTGGCAATTTGAGCGCCACTATCCTCTGTACTTTGCGCGAGCAGAAGAAGTTTTATCCCTAAGGCTGCCGCAGGTGGAACACTCATTCTGGCAAGCTGGCCTGCGCCTATGATGCCTAAAGTAGGAAAAGAATCGCTCACTGGATTATCGTAGATGAGTTATATCGCCGGCTTGAACGTGCGTTCCAGCATCTAATACCAATTCGCCGGCGTTGGAAATCGCTACCGCCGTTCCAACTTCAAAGTGGCCATTTGGATACTCGATACGAACGGGCCGCCCGATTGTTGCGCTAAGTCCTCGGTAGATGGCTCTCATTTCATCACTTCCTCGATCCCAAGTTGTGAAATTAATGTAAAAAGTATTTAAGAACTCAATCAGAATCTGGTTACGTTCCTTTTCGATGGCCCCTTGGATAAGCAAAGAAGTTGCGCTAGGTACCGGTAGCTCTGACTCTTTCATCCCAACATTAATTCCAATTCCAATGACAATTCCTTCTTCGATAGCTTCTGCGATTATTCCTGATATTTTCTTATTTTTAATCAAAATATCATTTGGCCATTTCACTTCTGCATTTAGATGTGATAAAACTTGTGCCACACTTGCACCTGCGATGAGCGAAATCCATCCCCAGTCTTGTCGAGAACGAACCGGGGTAATATAAAAAGAAAATAGCAGAGCGGTTCCGGCTGGAGCATCAAAACTTCGAGATAGACGTCCGCGACCACTGCTTTGATAATCGGCAGTCAAGACATCGCCAGCATGTGCTTTGGCACTGCGCACTAATTTCACAAGATCGCTCTGCGTTGATGTGGTGACTTCAACCATGTTTACTCGCCAGTACTCCCGCACTTTGGCGTTGATAATCGAAATATCGAGCGGCTCACTTAGCATTTCCTTGTCCACGCCTAGTACCGTAGGGGCATGAGCCGTGATCTGCATACAACTGCCGGGAAAATTGAAGATTTACGGGCACGAGTCGAAGAGGCAGTTCATGCTGGTTCGGCACGCGCCGTAGAAAAGCAACATGCAAAAGGTAAGAACACAGCGCGTGAGCGTATTGAGATGCTCGTTGATGAGGATTCATTCACCGAAATTGACGAGTTTGCACGTCATCGTTCGACCCAATTTGGAATGGAGAGAAATCGTCCCTATGGAGATGGGGTTGTCATAGGTACTGCAACCGTCGATGGCCGACCGATAGCGTTGTATTCACAGGATTTTACAATTATGGGTGGCTCTTTGGGTGAGGTTCATGCTGAAAAGATTGTAAAGATTGCCGCCTTTGCTCTCAAGAGCGGAATTCCATTAATCGGAATCAACGACTCAGGCGGTGCACGCATTCAAGAAGGTGTCGCATCTTTATCTGGCTACGGAAAAATATTTCGGCTTAATACTCGCTCCTCTGGGGTTATCCCTCAAATCTCATTGATTTTAGGACCGTGCGCTGGAGGATCGGCTTATTCACCAGCTCTGACGGATTTCACTGTCATGGTTAACGAAACCTCACATATGTTTATTACGGGTCCAGATGTTATTAAAACTGTAACTGGAGAAGAAGTAAATATGGAAGAGCTCGGCGGAGCTAGAACACACAACACACGAACCGGTAACTCCCATTATTTAGCCGAAAATGAGGCCGATGCAATTGATTATGTAAAAGCGCTACTTTCTTATTTACCATCCAATAACATGGATAGCGCTCCACATTTGCCCCCAACTCAAACTTTGGAAAAGAAAGCATCGGACCTCGCCTTAGATACTTTGATTCCAGATAGTCCAAACCAGCCCTATGACATGAAGGTGCTGATACAAGCACTAGTAGATGAGAGTGAGTTTCTTGAAGTACATGCGTTGTATGCACCAAATATTATTGTCGGTTTTGCCCGCATCGAAGGCGAATCAGTTGGAATCATCGCAAACCAACCTTCAAAACTAGCAGGAACTTTGGATATTAATTCAAGTGAAAAAGCGGCACGTTTCTTGCGTTTCTGCGACGCTTTTAATATTCCTATCCTGACCTTAGTTGACGTTCCTGGATTTTTACCAGGTACTGAACAAGAGTGGGATGGAATAATTCGGCGAGGAGCAAAACTTCTCTATGCCTATGCCGAAGCATCTGTTCCTCTTGTCACCCTCATCACGCGAAAGGCGTATGGCGGGGCGTTTATCGTAATGGGATCAAAATATCTAGGTAGTGACATTAACTTTGCTTGGCCCAGTGCCGAAATCGCGGTTATGGGTGGACAGGGAGCGGTAAATATTTTATATCGCAAGGAGTTAGCCGAAGCCAAAGATCCGGCAGCAAAGCGGGCTGAACTTGTCAATGACTACAACGAGTCACTTGCTAATCCATATCTTGCCGCAGAGCGCGGAACTATTGACACTGTCATCGAGCCAAATCAATCACGCGCATATATCACGAAAGCATTTAGAACTCTTAAAACCAAACGCGATACCTTGCCCGCACGCAAACATGGAAATATCCCGCTGTAATGGAGTTTTCTATCATTAAAGGAGATCCAACTCCCGATGAACACATTGCGATTGAATTTGCAATCTCGCTTCATAAGCGGGAGGAGTTAATCCCAATCATTCGGCGAAGCACTTTCGGGTCTCCTCAGCTTCGAAAACCTTTTGGTAACAGCTTTCAATTTAATCCAAGAAAGAATTAATCAGGTATGACAATGATTATCCTTGCTTCTGCGTCGGCATCACGGCGACGCTTGTTGGAATCGGCCGGACTCACTCCAACTATTATGGTCAGTCACGTTGATGAAGAGAGCGAATTTTTTAACGCGATGTCACCGAAAGATATGGTTATTGCTCTCGCTATTACGAAAGCTCACACAATCCGTGAACAAATCGATTTTCCAGCCATCATTATCGGCTGTGATTCTACATTCGAATTCGATGGTGATTCATTAGGTAAACCTAGTACACCACACATCGCTTTTGAGCGAGCTAAGCGTGTCCAAGGCAACTCTGGGCTATTACATACTGGTCACTGCTTAATTGATACCGCCAAAGATCGAGAAATTTCTAGTATCGTCACCACTAAAGTCACTTTCGATTCAATGAGTGAGGATGAGATACATGATTACGTTGCAACTGGAGAACCTCTCCATGTTGCCGGTGGATTTACTTTAGATGGCTTTAGCTCACCATTTATTCCATTGATTGAAGGCGATTACACTAATGTGGTAGGAATTTCGATGCCTTTTATCCGTAAGGCTTTTGCTCAACTTGGATATTCCTGGCCAGAGGTCAAAGTGATGCGATGAGGCGCGTATTGATAGCTAATAGAGGCGAAATTGCGGTTCGTATTATTCGCGCGTGTAAGGATCATGGTCTAGAGAGCGTCGCCATTTACTCTGAGGAAGATCGCATGTCTATTCATGCCAATCTCGCCGATTCGGCTTATTCATTAGCCGGTACTTCTGCAAAAGAAACCTATTTAAATATTGAAAAGATTATCTCAGTTGCACAAGTATCTGGCGCCGATGCCGTTCATCCTGGCTATGGATTCTTATCAGAGAATGCAGACTTTGCCCAAGCAGTTCTGGATGCCGGATTAATGTGGATTGGTCCGCCGCCAACTGCAATCCGAGCTCTTGGCGATAAAGTCTCGGCGAGAAAAATTGCATCAGAGGCTGGAGCGCCACTTGTTGCTGGAACAAAGGATCCAGTTGCCGGTCATGAAGAAGTCACAGCCTTTGCAAAAGAGCATGGTCTGCCGGTGGCTATCAAGGCCGCGCACGGAGGTGGTGGCCGAGGATTAAAAGTTGCACGAACAATGGAGGAGATTCCAGAGTTATTCGCCTCCGCTGTTCGTGAGGCGATTAGTGGCTTCGGTCGCGGTGAATGTTTTGTTGAACGCTACTTAGACAAGCCTCGCCACGTTGAAACTCAGGTTCTCGTTGATTGCTACGGCCATGCGGTGGTCGTAAGCACGCGTGATTGCTCGCTTCAACGTCGTCATCAAAAGCTCGTTGAAGAGGCGCCTGCGCCTTTTTTGACCGACGAACAAAATGAAGAGTTATATCGTTCAAGTAAAGCGATAATGAAGTTGGCTGGATATGTAGGTGCGGGTACTTGTGAGTTTCTTATAGGGCAGGATGGAACAATTTCATTTCTAGAAGTAAATACACGTTTACAGGTTGAGCACCCAGTGAGTGAAGAGGTAACTGGAATTGATTTGGTTCGTGAACAGTTTCGAATAGCTATCGGAGAACCACTTGGATTCGATGATCCAATTATTCGTGGGCACAGTATTGAGTTTCGCATCAATGGTGAAGATCCTGGTCGTTCTTTTTTACCTGCCCCAGGGCGCATAACCGAATGGATTCTTCCTACCGGACCAGGTGTACGAATTGACGCTGGTTTTAAAAAAGGTGACACCATCGGAGGCAACTTTGATTCTCTACTGGCAAAGTTAATTGTTACAGGAGCAACTCGAGATCAAGCGATCGCTCGTGCACGTCGCGCCTTAGCCGAATTCAAAATTGATGGATTAGCTACAGTATTACCTTTTCACCGTGCCATTCTTGAAGATCTAGCATTTACTCAAGATTTCACAATTTATACGAGCTATATTGAAAATGAGTTTAAAAATGAGATACAAACTTTCCAGAATTCAAGTGCTCCACTGGAAACTCATATGACGCCGCAATATCTAGTTACCGAAGTTAATGGAAAACGCTTTGAGATTCTGGTGCATGCACCCAAAGCCGTTGTTAAACGTCACCGAGTAAAGGCAGGCATGGCTGGCGGTGCTAGTGGTTCTGGATTATCGAGCCCTATGCAAGGTACGGTGGTAAAAATTGCCGTTGCCGAAGGCGACTTAGTTGAAATTGGCGATTTAATCATTGTTTTAGAGGCGATGAAGATGGAACAGCCACTGATGGCACACAAAGCCGGTGTGATAACAAACTTGAGCGCGATTGTAGGTTCAACGGTATCTAATGGCACAGTGCTCTGTGACATTATAAATAGATGACAAATACGAAACTCCTTTATAGCGATCCATTAGCGGCTGCCATAGTTGCCGCTAATGAGATTGCCGACCGAAGTAAAATCCCCGCACATGATATTGCGCTGGTGATGGGATCGGGATGGGTTAGTGCAGTCGATGCCTTTGGTGCGGCTGAATTTGAAAGTAACGCCGAAGAATTAACGGGTTTTTTGCCACCTATGGTTGAAGGTCATTCAGGCAAAGTTGGCTCCTACGTCATTGAAGGAAATGGTAAAAAAATTCGCGCGCTTGTTTTTCTGGGTCGAACACATCTCTATGAGGGCAAAGGTGTTGAACCTGTTGTTCACAGTGTGCGTACTGCGGTAATGGCTGGATGCAAAGTTGTAGTTCTGACGAATGCATGCGGTGCGATTAATAAGACATACAAGGTTGGACAAGCAGTTTTGATTCGCGATCATATTTCTTTGACTGCAGTTTCGCCATTGTCTGGAGCAACATTTGTAGATTTAACCGATCTATACAGCAAACGACTTCGTGAAATTCTCAAAAAAGAAGACGCGAGCCTACAAGAAGGCGTTTACGTTCATTGGCGTGGACCGACATATGAAACCCCTGCAGAAATTCTGATGATGCGCACGATGGGCGCAGATTTGGTTGGAATGTCCACGGTCCCTGAGGCTATCGCCGCACATGCACTTGGTGCGCAAGTCCTTGGAATCTCATTAGTAACCAACGCCGCCGCCGGTGTAACGGGTCAAAAACTACATCACGAGGAAGTTATTGCCGCTGGTAGAGCCGCTGCCGATCGAATGGGTGCGCTTCTCAATGGGGTAATTCCGAAGTTACTCTAGAGCCATGGAGTTAAGAGAAGAAGTTCAGGCATGGATTGCCGATGACCCAGATCCAATTACCGCTGCCCAGGTACAGCATTGGCTAGATACCAACAATGAAGAGGAATTGCGCACGTCATTTTCAGGCTTCTTGCAGTTTGGGACTGCGGGTTTGCGCGGACCTCATCGCCCAGGTCCTTCGGGAATGAACCGAGCTGTTGTTGGCCGCACTGCGGCGGCAATCGCGGTGTATATGAAAGCACGTAATTTGACTTCGGTTGTCATTGGACGCGACGCCAGATACGGCTCTGAGGATTTCACATTTGAGACTGCGGCCATCATGAGTGGAGCGGGCATGAAGGTCTACATCCTGCCTCGGGCGCTCCCAACACCAGTGTTGGCTTTTGCGACAAATGAGTTGAAGTGCGATGTTGGAATTATGGTTACTGCTAGCCACAATCCTTGGCAGGACAATGGATACAAAGTTTATTTGGGCGGAACTGTCGATGGAATCCATTACCGAGGATCACAAATCGTCTCACCTACCGATGAAATAATCGCTTCCCACATACGTGAGATCTCATCTCTAGCCAGCCAACCACGAGGTACGACCTGGAATATTGTTGAAGAAGAGACTGTAAATAAATATATAGATATCACGGCATCACTTGCACATAAGGCTGGAGCTCTTCGAATCGTCTACACCGCGATGCATGGCGTTGGTACTCAAACAATTTTGCAAACTTTTCACAAAGCCGGTTTCCTTGCTCCGATTTTGGTCGCGGCCCAAGCAGAGCCCAATCCAGATTTTCCAACGGTTGCATTTCCCAATCCTGAAGAGCCAGGAGCAATAGATTTAGCTCTGGAAACTGCTCGTACTTTTGATGCAGATCTAGTTATAGCAAATGATCCTGATGCCGACAGGTGCGCTGCCGCAATTAAAGATCCAATAAGTGGCTGGCGAATGTTGCGCGGTGATGAACTCGGTGCAATATTTGGCGAAATTATTGCTCGCAATACAAGCAAGGGAATTCTGGCAAATTCGATAGTTTCATCCAGCATCTTGAGCAAGATTGCCACGCACTACAACTTAGATTTTAAGCAGACCCTGACAGGCTTTAAATGGCTCGCGAAAATCGATGGACTAACATTCGGTTATGAGGAAGCCCTTGGATATGCCGTCGATCCCATTACCGTCAATGACAAAGATGGAATTTCAGCGGCGATAAAGTTGGCGCAGATTGCTACTGATTTAGCGCGCGAAAACAAGACATTGACGGATCTGCTTAATGAAATTTGGGCGCGGCATGGCTTTCATGCAACGGAGCAGATTTCAATCCGATTAACTGATCTCTCTCTGGTCGGAGTTATTATGGGCCGACTTCGTAACACTCCTCCAACTGAAATCGCCGGTTACGGTGTGACTTCAATCGATGATTTGTCTAAGCCCACAGATGGTTTGCCGCCAACTAATGGGCTTCGAATTTGGTTAGATGAGGCAATCAGAATCATTATTCGTCCGAGCGGAACTGAGGCAAAGATGAAGTGTTACATCGAAGTTATTAAAAGTGATGCCCATAGTGCACAGATAGTTCTAGACCAGTTGCGAGATCCGCTCAAAGAAATGCTCTCGTGAGTTTTTATGGTTTGGTGGATGGCACAGAAGCATCGCTCAAGAAATACTTAGGAGCCCTCTCTGGTGTAGATCAAGTCGGTGCCGATGCACGTGCTGCAATGTTGGCTACTCGTAGCATTAAAACGAGTTCCAAGCGCTGGGCCATTGATACCGCGATTTCAATGGTGGATTTAACCACGCTTGAAGGTGCCGATACGCCAGGAAAAGTTCAAGCTCTCTGCACTAAGGCCGTGCGCCCAGATCCAATGAACTCTGATGTGCCAAGTGTGGGCGCTGTCTGTGTCTATAACGATATGGTGCGAATTGCACGCATACATTTAGATTCAATCGGTGGTGAACATGTTGGTGTGGCCGCAGTATCAACGGCCTTTCCTTCGGGACGCGCTTCCATGGCAGTAAAAATCCAAGATACACAAGATGCCCTTGATGCCGGAGCCTCTGAGATTGATATGGTCATTGATCGTGGAGCTTTCTTGCGTGGAGATTACATCGGCGTCTTTAATGAGATTGTCCAGATACGTAAACTTTGCGGAACTGGTGTTCATTTAAAAGTTATTTTCGAGACTGGCGAACTTGTAACTTATGACAATGTACGTAAAGCATCATTTCTTGCAATGGCCGCAGGCGCAGATTTCATTAAAACGTCAACTGGCAAAGTCACACCGGCAGCAACACCACCAGTGGTCCTAGTGATGTTGGAGGCGGTGCGTGATTTTTATACTATGACCAATACTCGCATCGGCGTGAAGCCAGCCGGTGGTATCAAAAATACGAAAGATGCCCTTAAACAGTTAGTTCTCGTTAATGAGACCGCTGGACCAGAGTGGCTCACGCCCACACTCTTTCGAATCGGCGCTAGCTCATTACTCAATGATCTTCTCATGCAGCGCATGAAAATGGATGATGGCTACTACGCTAGTCCTGCGTACGTGACGATTGATTAATGGAGACCCCAGTGAACTTTGACTATGCACCAGCACCTGAATCACGCGCAATCGTGACAATTAAGCCCACATATGGTCACTTCATCGCCGGTAAGTTCGTTGCAGGTAGAAAACACTTCCCCACTATAAATCCGGCGACGGAAGAGGTTTTGAGCCAGATTGCCCTTGCCGGTAAGGCTGAGGTCGATTCTGCGATAGCGGCAGCGCGAAAAGCCTACATAACCACGTGGTCGAAACTGAGTGGAAAAGAGCGCGGAAAGTACTTATTTCGAATTGCCCGCATTATGCAAGAGCGTGCGCGTGAATTTGCAGTCCTTGAAACATTAGATAATGGAAAGCCAATCCGCGAATCTCGTGATGTGGATGTACCACTTGCAGCTGCACACTTTTTTTATCACGCTGGCTGGGCCGACAAACTTGAATTTGCAGGTTTAGGAACAAGTACAAAGCCACATGGTGTTGCCGGTCAAATAATCCCTTGGAACTTTCCATTACTCATGTTGTCTTGGAAGGTCGCACCCGCACTTGCAACAGGTAACACCGTTGTTTTAAAACCCGCCGAGAGTACATCTCTCACAGCATTGCTTTTTGCCGAAGTCTGCCAACAGGCCGAACTCCCTGCTGGAGTAGTAAATATCGTCACTGGTGATGGATCAACAGGTGCATTAATAGTTAATCACCCAGGTATCGACAAAATTGCTTTCACCGGCTCAACTGAAGTTGGAAAAATTATCGCGCGTGCGGTGGCACCGACCCATAAGAGCGTAACACTTGAGCTCGGCGGAAAAGCGGCGAATATTATTTTTGACGATGCCGCCATCGACGAGGCTATTGAAGGAATTGTCAATGGAGTATTCTTTAATCAAGGTCATGTGTGTTGCGCAGGTTCACGACTACTACTTCAAGAAAATATCGTCGATGAAGTACTTGAAAAGTTGAAAGTACGCATGGCGAAGATTCGTGTCGGTGATCCAATGGATAAAAATACAGACTTAGGTGCTATCAATAGCAAAGAACAGCTCTTAAAAATTCAGGATCTGTCAAGAGTTGGTGAATCAGAAGGTGGAGCACGATGGAGTGCTCCATGTGATTTTCCTAAGAAAGGATTCTGGTTTGCACCAACTATTTTTACAGGAGTCACCCAAGCCCACAGAATTGCGCGCGAAGAAATCTTCGGTCCCGTACTCTCAGTATTAACGTTTAGAACGCCCCAAGAGGCTATGGATAAGGCCAATAACACGCCTTTCGGTCTATCGGCCGGGATCTGGAGTGAGAAAGGTTCGCGTATTTTATGGGCAAGTCAACAACTACGTGCAGGCGTTATCTGGGTTAATACTTTCAATAAATTCGATCCGACATCTCCATTTGGAGGATACAAAGAGTCGGGCTGGGGTCGTGAAGGTGGACGACATGGTTTGAGTGCATATTTGAAAGGTGTAGGCCATGAGTAATCGCATCGATGTTAAGAAAACCTATAAGTTATTTATTAATGGTGCCTTTCCCCGCTCAGAATCTGGTCGTACTTATGAGATTAAGAACGCAAATGGAGTTTTTATCGCTAACCTTTGTCTTGCTTCGAGAAAAGATTTGAAAGATGCCGTGGTCGCTGCCCGAGCCGCGCAATCAAGATGGAACAAAGCCTCGGCCTATAACAAGGGGCAGGTTATCTATCGAATAGCGGAAATGTTAGAGAGTCGTCGTGCGCAGTTTGTTGATGAGATTACTGTCTTTACTGGCACCACTAAAATCAAAGCCCAAAAAGAAGTCACTGACTGCGTTGATCGCTTAGTGTGGTATGCGGGGTGGACTGACAAACTTTCATCATTAACGGGCGCACTCAACCCAGTTGCAGGTCCATACTATAATTTCACGCTTCCAGAGAGTATGGGAGTCATAGCCGCAATCGCACCTGAAACGCCATCGCTACTTGGCCTGATTGATGCAATCGCACCGATTATCGTTGGAGGAAATACTGTTGTCGTTTTGGCAAGCACGAAAGCTCCACTATCTGCCATGAGTTTTGCTGAAGTTCTTGCGACCAGTGATGTGCCAGTCGGAGTCATAAATATATTAACCGGTAAAAAAGACGAGATTGCGCCATGGATGGCATCACATATGGATATCGATGGCTTTGATATTTCAGGTCTTGATGCTCAATCACATGGGGCAATTCGAATTGCTGGGGCTGAAAATTTGAAACGAATTTTTCGTTTTAAATCTGCAGATCCCGGACGAATCCTGGCTTTCTTAGAAAACAAGACCGTCTGGCATCCGATAGGGCTCTAAACCCAGCCTTTATCAATGGTTTTTAGCCAAAGTTGACGAACTGCCTCAACATCTAAATCTAAAGTGACTCGAACTTTAGCCGCGTCGACTAAATCAAGAGGCTCTAGCTCCTTCAAAAATGCATCACGGCGATCGCAAATCGTCTGTCCACGCGCCGGACCCCAAGACGTATCCACCACAACATCAAACATCTCTGTAGTAAATAACTCTGGATGTATCACACTTGCTACTGCGCCAAAGTCACCTAAAGTTATTGGGGAAACATGCAAACGTTCAATAAAAGCTTCAACTAAAGCGCCGGCAAACTGTGCTGATGGTTCAGTGGCGTTCTTTAGACGAGTTGCTTCCCCTCTTGTAATTCCGGGGCGCATAAACACATCTAAGCCATACATTGTTATGGGTACACCACTTTGAAATACGATCGCCGCCGCCTCTGGATCGTGCCAGATATTGAATTCAGCCGCGGCCGTTGCGTTTCCAGCCGATGCTGAACCACCCATTAAAACTATTCGGTGAATTTTTTTAGCAGTCTCGGGAAATACTCTAAGAAATAATGCAATATTAGTTAGCGGTGCAAGTGGAACTATAGTTACTGGCTCCTTTGATTCTTCAATTAAGTCGCGTAATAATTCAACGGCAGAGCGTGGATCTATTTTTCGCTTTGATGGAGCCATTCCTAAATCCCCCATGCCATCGGCGCCATGAACGTACTCGGCATATTGGGATTTTCCGAGCAATGGTCGCATCGCTCCGCGAGCAACGGGAATATCACCGGCACCGGCGGCATCAAGGGTTTTTAAAGTATTTGCAACCACCTGGTCAACATTCGTGTTGCCATCAACGCAGGTGATGCCTAAAAGTTTAATTTCAGGGTGCAGCGCCGCAAAAAGTACGGCGAAAGCATCATCGACACCCGTATCGACATCTAAAATCATTGAAGTTTTATTCATGCGCGGTAGCCTATCGCTATGAGTAAACCTGTCATTGCCGTAATTGGCAGTGCCATGATGGATTTAACTGCCTATTCACGCGTAATACCCGAGCCCGGTCAAACCATTGTTGGCGATTTATTTACAACGGGTTTTGGTGGAAAAGGTGCAAACCAAGCCGCTATGGCCGCGCTTTGTGGAGCTAAAGTGCACTTTATCGGGGGAATCGGAAGCGATCTGTTTGGTGATTCAATTCTTGAGAACTTTGAGAAATTGGGAATCGATTCAGTTGGTATCCAACGCAGTAATACACCAACAGGGGTTGCTCACATCTGGGTAAATAGAGAGGGTGAAAATAGAATTATTGTAATTCCTGGCTCAAATCACGAAATCGAGATTTCTAAAGCGATATCCAGCCTCAACGAGATCGAAAATCTTTCTGTCGTCATTGCCCAGTGTGAAATAAAACAGCAAGTGACACTTGCTGTATTTACCGCAGCCAAGGTTAGGGGGGCGATTACGATTCTTAATCCCGCACCTTTTGAACCTCTTTCTGAGGAACTTCTCGCGATATGTGATTGGTTAATACCAAATGAAACCGAGTTCAAATCTCTGACTGATGCCCAACCTTATGAGGATGCAAACTTGACTGGATTTAGATCTGGGAAGTGTTCGATTATCACTCTTGGTGCGCAGGGCGCTGTTTTGATTAGTACCGATGGATCTATTACCCGAGTACCTGCGCCAAAAGTTTCAGTGGTAGATACAACAGGGGCGGGTGATGCTTTCGTTGGAAGTTTTGCTTATGGCTTAGCACATGGAATGAATCCAGAGACTGCGCTGAGACTTGGAATTAGCGTTGCTTCAATGAGTGTAAGTAAAAAAGGTGCACAGTCTTCGTATCCAACTCAGGCCGAAATTGCGATGCTTTCGTAACCTCGTAAGACAAATGTTGGTCTACGTAAAGGCTCACTAGCCAAAGCCATCTGTGGATATTTTTCCCATAACGCCGGTAATGAGACGCTCATTTCTAATCGAGCAAGTGGTGCACCTAAACAAAAGTGAATTCCGGCACCGAAACCAATATGGGGATTTACGGCGCGCGCTACATTCATCTCATCGGCATTTTCAAATACTGTTTCATCTCGATTTGCCGAACCAATAAGGGCGGCAATCCTCTGGCCAACCTCGATTTTGACACCCCCCACCTCAGTATCGCGCGTTGCAGTGCGCTCAAATAACTGCAACGGAGCGTCAAAGCGCATGAACTCTTCAACGGCCGATTCTGTGTTTTCCCGAGGGCTCGTACGCAACACATTCATTTGGTCAGGTCTGCGAAGTACCTCAACCATCCCGTTTCCAAATGCGTTCACACTCGCTTCATGGCCGGCATTTAATAACAGCACGCAGGTAGCCACGAGCTCTTGCATATTCAGCTTTTCACCATTTTCTTCAACCATCGCTAAATCAGTTATGAGGTCGCTACTTGGATTCTCTTTACGGTGTTCGGCTAAATCACGTACATAGGACGCAAATTCACCAGCGGCCAACATAGCCTCACTTTGATACTGTTGTGATGGATTTACTTCATACATTTTCACAATCGCCTGCGACCAAGGACGAAGTAAGTACTCTTCAGACTTGGGAAAACCCAATAAATCGGCAATAATCTTTACAGGTAATGGCTCGGCATAGTCGGCGATTAAATCAAAGTTTTCCTTTGACTTTACTTTTTGATCAATTGCATCTAATAGCTCATTAGTAATTCGCTCGATAGCAGGTCGCATTCCCTCAATCTTATTTCGGTTAAAAGCTTTCGCAACTAAGGCACGAAGGCGTGTGTGCTTAGGTGGTTCACTATCTAGAATTGAATCTGAATGTAGCCAGTTAAACGTCTCCCAATCGAATAAAGGCTGTCTATTGACGAAAATCCGACCCAATGACTTATTGCGAAATACATCATTTGCATCACCATGGCGTGCGGCTAAAAAAATCCCCAAAGCATCGTGCCAAACTGGTTTTCCAAAACTGCGAAGTTCCTTCAAGCTTGGATAAGGATTTGCAACAAAAGTTGCGTCGCTAAAATCAATCATTACTCAGATGCGATTTTCGTGTACCCTGGCTTAATAACACTCTCAATGATTTTTAATCGTTCTGGGTATGAAATAAATGCACTTTTCATTGCATTGATTGTCACACGTTGAAGCTCTATAAAATCCCAACCAAAGGCCTTTACGGCTTCACCCATTTCAATGGACATTGAAGTTTGACTCATCAAGCGGTTATCGGTATTTAATGTTACGCGAAAACGCAGTTTTGCAAGAGCTCCAATTGGGTGCTCGGCATAGCTTTTAGCCGCCCCAGTTTGCAGATTTGATGTGGGGCATAGCTCTAATGGAATTCGTCGATCCCGTACATAGGATGCAAGTTCTCCTAATGCAGGAACTGGTCCGGAGAAATCAATATCGTCAATTATTCGCACTCCATGACCAAGTCGTTCTGCACCACATAATTGAATCGCTTCCCAAATTGATGGAAGACCATAGGCCTCACCCGCATGAATTGTAAAGTGTGCATTTTCTTTGCGCAGATAATCAAAAGTTTCTTTCTGATCACTAGGGGGAAAACCATCTTCAGGGCCAGCGATATCAAAACCAACTACACCTCTGTCGCGGTACTTAACAACTAACTCTGCTACTTCTTGTGAATGTTTGTTCTGGCGCATTCCACACAGTAATGAGAAAACCACTATTTCATGACCTTCTGCTTTTGCCTCCGCCATTCCTTGTCTATAGCCTTCGAGAGTTGCTTCAATAACATCCGACATCGAAAGCCCTTTTTCAGTAAATAACTCTGGTGCCCCACGGACTTCGGCATAGACCACGCCATCGCGCGCAAGGTCTAGCGCGCATTCGCGTGCAACACGGATGATGTCTTCATGTCGTTGCATAACCGCAATAGTGTGAGAAAAAGTCTCTAAGTATCTAACTAGTGAACCCGAGTCACATGATTCCCGAAACCACGTGGCAAGTTCAAGTGCATCCGTTGTCGGAAGCGCTTTATAACCTATCTCGGCGGCGATATCGATAATAGTTTGTGGGCGCAGACCACCATCTAAGTGATCGTGCAACAATACTTTGGGAATTCGCTTAATTTGGGCACCCGTCGGAACGCTATTCATCGCCATTAAACTCTGACTCCTTAATGAGTAATTCGCTCGACTACAAGTGGCAATCTATCTAACTTTCCACTAGCGGGTAAATCACCAATTACTACGCTATCTACGAGGGACTCCTGTGCGCGCACAAAAGCTTCAGGCGTATCGGTATGTAGGGTAAATAGCGGTGCCCCCTGCTTAATGCGCTCCCCAGGTTTAGCATGAATCTCAATTCCAGCAGCGAGTTGCACGGCTTCACCTTGGCGCGTTCTTCCTGCCCCTAAACGCCAAACAGCCATTCCTACTTTCATGGCATCCATTCCTAAAATAAATCCCGATGACTCTGCGGTAACAATGAGAGTCTCTTTGGCAACTGGAAGTTTGGCATCCGGGTCTCCCCCTTGTCCTTTTATCATTTGGCGCCAAACATCCATCGCCTTTCCATTTTTTAACGCGGTCGCAGGATCTATACCTTTAATTCCGGCAAGTTCTAACATTTCCTGCGCAAAGAGAATAGTTAACTCAACGATATCTGGCGGACCACCACCGGCAAGAACTTCTACAGATTCGCGGACTTCAAGCGCATTTCCTGCAGTAAGTCCAAGTGGAACATCCATTGCAGTCACTAATGCCAGAGTCTTGACCCCGGCACGCTTTCCAAGGCCAATCATCACCTCTGCCAACTCTTTTGCTTTTTGTGGATCTTTCATAAAGGCACCAGCGCCGGTTTTGATGTCCAAAACTAACGCACTTGTTCCTTCGGCGATTTTTTTACTCATGATAGACGAGGCAATGAGAGGGATAGCTTCAACCGTTGCTGTTACATCTCGCAGTGCATAGAGTTTTTTATCTGCCGGTGCCAAACCATCCCCCGCGGCGCAGATGACCGCCCCACAATCCTGTAGAACTTTTAACATCTCTTGATTTGAAAGTGATGCGCGCCAACCTGGAATTGACTCTAACTTGTCTAACGTTCCACCTGTATGGCCAAGCCCACGACCTGAAAGCTGTGGCACCGCTGCACCACATGCTGCAACTAAAGGTGCAAGCGGCAAAGTAATTTTGTCACCAACTCCCCCAGTCGAGTGTTTATCGACCGTTGGTCGCGATAGAACAGACCAGTTCATTCGTTCGCCGCTATTGATCATGGCATCGGTCCAGCGCGAAATCTCCCCGAGCTCCATTCCATTTAGGAAAATTGCCATTAACAACGCCGACATCTGCTCATCGGCAACGGCGCCTCGCGTGTAGGCCTCGATTACCCAATCAATCTGTGGATCAGTGAGCACAGAGCCATTGCGTTTTGCGGCAATGATTTCAACTGCAGAAAACCTCTCGGTTTGCGCCATTTATCCCTCGATACGGTCTAGATCATCTGGGCCAAAGGCCCAAGGCAACATAGCGGCCATTGTTTGTGGGCCATCATCGGTCATTAAAAGGGCGCTTGGGCCACCATGCTCGAAAAGTAACTGGCGACAACGTCCGCACGGTGCCAAGGGATTTCCTTGACCGTCAACGCAGGAGATTGCAATGAAGCGGCCTCCTCCCGTTGCGATTAATTGTGATACCAAACCACATTCGGCACACAATCCGAGACCATAACTTGCATTCTCAACATTGCAACCAGAAACTATGCGACCATCACTGACAAGTGCTGCAACTCCCACTGGAAACTTTGAGTATGGTGCATAAGCCGTTTTCATTGCAGCAATCGCCGCCGTATGAAGTTGACTCCAATTAATTTCACTCACGCCATTCCACCACGGCGATACGGCATACCATCGGCAGCGGGCAATCGAAGCCGCTGGGATGCCAGCGACATAACGAGCAAAGTTGTTATGTATGGAGTCATGGTAACTAACTGACCCGGCAGTTCATCAACAGCTAAGAAATACCAAAGTGAAAGTGCGGCAAAACCTAAAGTAAGTGAAGCTTTAAGCAGTCTTCCTTTTTTGACATCACGGTAGACAAGAAAGACCAAGATGAGAACAATAAGAAGAATTAAGGCATGAATAGATGCGGAGTCTCGAAGTTGAAGTGCATCGGCAAAACCAAATAAACCAGCACCCATTAAAATTCCACCTGGGCGGTAATTACCGAAAAGGAGTGCAGCAAGACCAATATATCCACGACCTGCAACTTGATTTTCTTGATAATGATTTGCGGCAACAATTGCTAAGAAGCCACCACCTAAACCTGCAAGACCGCCAGAGATTAAAACGCCTGCATATTTCATTGCATATACATTGACGCCTAATGACTCAGCGGCAACGGGTGCCTCCCCTGCGCTGCGCAAGCGCAAACCAAATGGCGTTTTCCATAAAATAAATACAGAGAGAGGAACAATCGCCAGCGCAATCATTGTGACATATGAGAGATCACCAGTGACGCCTCGGACGACTGCGGCCACATCTGAAATGAAAAACCACTGCTTTTGTGCCAAAACACTCAATAAATCCGGACTCTTCCAGCCAAAGTATGTGCCCCCTGAAAGCACCGGCAAGCCATTAGTGCCAATTGATGCGACGTCGGGAGATTGTGAAGGGCCAAGCCATGCACCACTCTTATAAAAAATCGTGGAAATGTAGCGGACTAATCCAGCGGCGATAATATTTATTGCAACTCCAGATACGACGTGATCAACCCCAAAAGTAATCGTCGCAATCGCATGTAAGAGAGCGCCTACGGTGCCGAAACAGAGGGCAGCAAAAAGGCCAATCCAAGGACCATGTTGCGAACCAATCATTCCGCCTGCCCACGCTCCCATAATCATCATACCTTCGAGGCCTATATTGACCACTCCTGCGCGTTCAGAAAATAAGCCACCAAGCCCCGCAAGTGCGATTGGAACCGAAAGTAAAAGAGCGGCAGATGCGGTGCCAACACTTGTTAAGTCAGAGGCACCGGTAAGAATTCGTATTAATGAAAGCACAAAGATCAGCATCGTGGCATATCTGAGGGCTTTTAAAGATTTAGTCTTCATGCGCCAACCACCTTCGCAAGCTCTCTACTCTGCAACGTTATTTTGTAACGACGAACAACTTCATAAGCGATTACTGACGATAGAAGAATTGATCCTTGCATAATCACGTATGTTTCTGGCGCAACATCGATGAGTTCGAGCGCCCGTGAACTTACCTCTAAGAAGCCAAAGAGAAGCGCGCTAATTGCCATACCAACTGCATTGTTTCGCCCCAAAAGTGCAACTGCGATTGCCGAAAATCCAATTCCAGTTCGAAAACCCATATTAAATGCGTGTGTATCACCTAAGACCGCGGGTAGACCAGCCAATCCAGCTACCGCACCAGATAAGGCAAGGGCTACAAATGTCATTCGCTTTGAGTTAACACCGCTTACGCGCGCGGCAATGGGATTTGTCCCTGTTGCTCGAAGCTCAAAACCAAAGCGGGTACGGTTAATAACAAACCAAAAGGTGACCCCGAGTGCAATAGCTACAAAAAGCATCCCATACACGCCACCCCCTGGTTGATCTTTGACGCCCAGTTTATTGAGCAGCGGCATGAGATCTGGAAACTGTCCCGATGCAGCAATCTTCTTAGTTGATAAATTGTTGGAGTTCGTTGTTCGGTCTGCAAAGCGATTGGCAAGTAAGTAAGACGAAAGTCCTCCTGCCAAAGCATTTAACATTATCGTTGAAATAACTTCACTGACACCTTGTTTAACTTTTAAATATCCAGCAATCGACGCCCACAATCCTCCAATTGACATTGCAATCAGCATAATGAAGAGAATATGGAGCACTGGAGGAAGAACGAGCATGGCTCCGAAATATGCGCCAAAGAGGGCGCCTAATCGAAGTTGCCCTTCTACGCCAATATTAAATAGACCTGCACGAAAAGTTATTGCAATTGCAATAGCAGCTATGTAATACGGGGTCGCAGTGTTGAGAGCCTGCATGAGCGAGGCCGATTCAGTGCCAAAAGCCCACATCGTTTTATAAGCCTCGATGGGCGATTTGTGCGTAGCCAGGACAGCCAAACTTGAAATAATTATCGAAACAACGGCAGCCGCAGCTGGTGCAGCAAGGGCTAAGAAAAATCCGGAGAGTTTGAAGTTCTTCATGCCGCACCTGTCATCGCAGAACCAAGTTGTTCGGGGGTCGTCTTAGCTGGATCGAGTTCGGCGGTGATAACACCTCGCAACATCACAAGTAAGCGATCAGACATCCCAATTAATTCTTCTAAATCGGCAGAGATTAAAACAATTGCCATTCCATTTTCGCGTGCACGTCGAAGCTCTTCCCAGATCGCGCCTTGCGCTCCAACATCAACGCCACGCGTAGGGTGTGAAGCGACAAGGAGGGCAGGCGCTTTGCTCATTTCACGCCCCACAATAAATTTCTGTTGATTTCCACCAGAGAGCGCGGTGGCTAACGTCTGCGGGCCTGGTGCGCGCACATCAAATTCGGTCATGATGCGTGCGGTATCGGCGATTGTCGCTTTCTTATCTAAAATAAAGCCTCGCATGACCGGCTTTGAGCGTTGGTGACCGAGAATTCGATTTTCCCACAGTGGCGAATTCATCATGAGCCCCTGCCGCTGGCGATCCTCTGGTATGAAACCAATCCCCACATCATGACGGCTGGCGACGCTTAAATGATCGATTTTTTTCCCACGGAAAGATATTGAGCCTGTGTAATCACGCAACCCTAGTACCGCTTCAACGAGCTCTGCTTGACCATTTCCCTCAACGCCTGCAATTCCAATGACTTCACCTGCCTGTAAATTAAATGAAATATGTGAAATCAAATCACGGCTACCAGTCGATGTGGGAATTGATACATCGGTAAGAGAAAGTGTGACTTCATCGCGACGCGTATCGCCATGAGTCGTTGGTTGGGGGAGTTCGCTGCCAACCATGAGTTCGGCTAGCTGTCGGGCAGTGACATCTTTAGATTTTACTTTGGCAACAATTGATCCCTGTCGAACAACTGTTACATCGTCGGCTACTCGAAGCACTTCATCGAGCTTATGTGAAATAAAGATAATCGCCATACCTTGAGCTCGAAGGCCTTTTAGTGCGTTGAATAAATCATCAACTTCTTGGGGCACAAGTACTGCAGTTGGTTCATCGAAAATTAGAATCCGCGCGCCTCGATAGAGAACCTTTAAAATCTCTACTCGTTGGCGTTGTCCGACCCCCAACTCCTCAACGAGGATATCTGGATTGATTTCAAGTCCATAAGCCGCCGACATCTCAGCAATTTTCTTGCGTGCTGCAGAAAAATCTATTGTAATTCCGCTCGTAGGTTCAGATCCCAAAATTATATTTTCAAGAACTGTAAAGTTATCGGCTAACATAAAGTGCTGATGTACCATTCCGATGCCTGCAGATATTGCATCGTTGGGATTTTTAAAATGTACCTCTTCGCCATTGATTAAAATCTCGCCACTATCGGGGTGTTGCATCCCATACAAAATCTTCATAACGGTGGATTTCCCAGCACCGTTTTCACCAACTAAGGCATGCACTGTGCCGGTTTCTACGCTCATAGAGACATCTTTATTGGCGATGACGCCGGGAAAACGTTTGGAGATGTGCCTTAGTTCAACAGCGACAGACACTGGAGGCTCTCCCTTGATTTAAGTCATTGTGATAATTAAAAGCGTTTGGCCCAACAAGGAGATTTAACTCCATTGTTGGGCCAAACGCTACTTTCGATTGACCTTATCTGCGAGGCAGATTTAAGGCTTTGTTGGAACCTTGATCTTTCCTGACTTAATTGCTGCAGCAGCCTTATCGATTTGAGCCTTGTACTTAGTGATATAACCACCAGAGTACGAAACTCCAACACCATCAAGGGCTAAGTTATATTGACGACCGTAAATACCAGCTTTGGCATCTAGAACGTCGTTAACCGACGAACCTGCAACGGCAGTCGCAATTACGTCATAAACTGCTCGGTCAACACGCTTAATCATTGATGTAAGCATGTTCTTCTTTTGAGCAGCCGATGCGGAAAGATACTGATCGGAGTCGACTCCAATTGTCCATACTTTCTTTCCAGCACTTGAGGCCTCAGTTGCAGCGGCGAAGTTTCCAGCACCTGAACCACCTGCGGCTGAATAAATAACATCGGTGCCCTTATCAATCATTCCTTTAGCAATGACCTTTGCTTTAGCAGGATCATTAAAGCCAGAGAAATCTGGGAACTCAGTTACGTATTTAACGTCAACTTTTGCGCTCTTTTTAGTTGCCATAACTCCGGCAACAAAGCCGGCTTCAAACTTCTGAAGCAATGGAATGCGAACACCACCGATGTAGCCAATTTTTCCTGACTTTGAGGCAAGCGCGGCTGCTACTCCAGCAAGGTATGAACCTTGCTCTTCAGCAAATACAAGGCTTGCCACATTGAGAAGATCAACGGATGCATCATCGACAATTCCAAATGAAACTTCTGGGTAATCTGCTGCAACGGCTTTGATTGGACCAGCGTATAAGAAACCAATTGCAATGATTGGGTTGTATCCAGCTTTAGCAAGCAAGCGGAGCTTGTCTTCGCGCTCTGAATCTGAACCAGTGGTGACGGTTATTTCTTTAGCGGTAATACCAAACTTCTTCTTTGCGGCATCTAGTCCAGCTGCTGCTGAATCGTTGAATGACTTATCGCCACGTCCGCCGATGTCATATGCAATGCCTACTTTTACCATTGATGCGGCAGTTGCAGGTGGTGCAATAAATGCAGTAACTGTAAGAACCGCTGCAGCCACAACGGCTACAAGACGAAATATCTTCTTCAATTTTCCTCCAAGGGGTCTTCTACGTGGCCCCGAAGAGGGCGACTCAGAAGGTTGATGTGTACGAGCGAGCCTAGTAGTTAGGTATAGGAAAACTCAACACACCTCGGCCTAGTTTTGATATCGGAGAGGTAACGTTTCAAACCCTCAACCCAATATTGACAGTGATTACACGCTTTAAGCCACCGTTCCGAGGTTTTTATAGGCCTTTTCGAGAGTGTGCGCGGCAACGATCCGTGCTTTGGCGGCGCCTTCGTGCAAGAGATCGACTAAAAATTTTTCATCCTCTAAAAGATCTAAGGCTCGTTGTCGAATAGGGCGCAGATACTCCACGACAACGTCGGCGACCGCCGATTTAAATACGCCATATCCCTTATCGCCGAACTCTGATTCCAGTGAGGAGATTGAGTTACCTGAAATTGCGCTATGAATCGTAAGTAAGTTACTTATTCCTGGCTTTTCCTTTTCATCAAAGCGGACCTCATTACCAGCATCGGTTATGGCACTCTTAATCTTTTTAGCATTTACTTCTGGAGTATCCATAATTTCTATGACACCAGATTCTGAGCCCGATGACTTACTCATTTTGGCGCTTGGCTCCTGTAAGTCATTTATTTTCGCGGCAGTTTTTAAAATATAACCATCCGGAATTGTAAACGTTTGGCCGTATCGTGAATTGAAACGACCTGCCAAATCCCGTGTGAGCTCGATGTGTTGGCGTTGATCTTCCCCAACCGGAACACAATCTGCTTGATACAACAAAATGTCGGCGGCTTGTAACATCGGATAAGTAAATAAACCAACGCGAGCGCTGTCAGTGCCAAATTTTAATGATTTATCTTTGAACTGGGTCATACGACTTGCCTCACCAAAGCCTGCCATACACTCCATTAACCAACCCAGTTGATTGTGCTGTGGAACTTGTGACTGCACAAAGAGCGTTGATTTTTTTGATGAAATTCCAAGCGCCATTAACTGCGCCGCCGAAGCCAATGTTCGCTTTCGAATCAACGCAGGTTCGGTCTCAATCGTTAGGGCATGTAAATCAACTATGCAGTAAAAAGCATCATGATCTTCTTGTAGCTCGACCCACTGCTTTAAGGCGCCTAAATAGTTTCCTAAATGAAAAGAGTCACTAGTGGGCTGAATCCCTGATAAGACACGCATTTTTGCCATGCCGTAATTCTTTCACACTTCATGCGGTTCGAGAGATTAATAACTGGCCAGCGCGTTTGCCCTCCATCGAAAGAACCGTAATTCTAAAGCCATTTACTTTTACTACATCATTTTCGCGTGGGATTCGTCCTAAATAATGCATCACGAAGCCACTAGCGGTTTCGAATGGGCCATCGGGAATCTCTACCTTTGTCTGCTCAATTAAATCCTCGATCGAGATCAAACCATCGACCTCAAAATCTCCGGTACGTGTTTCTTGATTTACATCAATCTCAGGGACGTCATATTCATCACGGATATCACCAATGAGACATTCAACTAAGTCTTCAAGCGTGACAATGCCATCGGTTCCACCATACTCATCTAAAACGATTGCCACGTGTTGGCCTTGCAGACGCATCTCAGTCAATGCGGGTAAAACACCTTTGGTGCCGGGTAAGAACATTATCTCGCGTGAGAGCTCAATGATTTTAGTTGATTTGCTGGCAAGTGAAGTATCCAATAAATCACGGACATGAATAAAACCAACGACTTCATCGGAGGACCCTCGGACAACTGGGTAGCGCGAATGGGCTTTATCAACGGCCAATTCAATGGCTTTTCCGACCGACAATGAGGCATCCATAAAATCAACTTCGGTACGCGGCACCATGACTTCATGAACCTTTCTCTCTGATGCGTTAAATACTTCTTCGACAATATCGCGCTCTTCAGCTGTAAGGGCTGCATGACCTGCGACTAAATCAAGGAGCTCTTCTTCACTCATGGCACTTCGCGCCTCTTTTGGATCAATACCAAATGCACGTACTACAAAATCAGTAGAGCGTGATAGTAACCAAATTATTGGACGAAAAATCTTGGCGATGACATCGATGATGCCGGCCGATACCAACGAGATTTCCTCAGAGCGAAAGAGAGCTAAGCGCTTTGGCACCAGCTCGCCGAAGACAAGTGAAAAATAAGCGATGACCAGCGTTACTCCAATAATTGAGATCGTAGTGCTGAGTCCATGGGATAGACCTTGGCCTTCAAGCCATGGGATTACGTAGCTACCCAGCTTTTCTGCGCCAAGGGCTGCCGATAAAAAGCCGCAGACGGTGACGCCTATTTGGGCGGCGGCTAAAAAGCGGGTCGGGTTTTGCGTCAATTTTGCAACGCGAGCACCGCGTTTTCCTCGAACTGCTAGTTGGCGGATTTGACTATCTCGAAGTGAAATCAGAGCGATCTCAGCGGCTACAAAGAGGGATGCGGTAAGAATAAGTCCTGCGACGATTGCAATATCGCCTACTAAAGCACTCAGTGAGTGAGATTCCATTATGTGGGAAAGTATAGGTCAGTTGACCTTGCCGCCTTTCTTTTACTCGCCTTTGCGCGTAATCTACATAGCGTTGGCCAATCGGCCATCACCTTCATCCTCGGACCGTCGGGCACGTACCTGCCCGGAGAAGGAGAGAAATCTCATGGCATCAGTAGTTTTCGAAGCCGCATCACGTATCTATCCAGGAACAACCACGCCTGCCGTTGATAAATTAAATCTCACTGTCAATGACGGTGAGTTTTTGGTTTTAGTTGGCCCATCTGGTTGTGGCAAATCAACATCTCTTCGAATGTTGGCAGGGCTTGAAGAAATAGACGCTGGTCGAATCTTGATTGGTGATCGCGATGTAACGCATGTTGCACCAAAAGATCGCGATATCGCAATGGTCTTCCAGTCCTATGCCCTTTATCCACACATGACGGTGGCAGAAAATATGGGCTTTGCATTAAAGATCGCTGGCAAGCCGAAAGAGGAGCGTGAACGTCGCGTCCGTGAAGCTGCAAAACTTCTCGATCTCGAACCATACTTAGAGCGCAAACCAAAAGCTCTTTCGGGCGGACAACGCCAGCGCGTTGCAATGGGTCGCGCAATTGTTCGCGAGCCACAGGTCTTTCTTATGGATGAACCTCTCTCAAATCTTGATGCGAAGTTGCGCGTAGCAACTCGCACACAAATCGCAGCACTCCAGCGTCGTCTTGGAATCACTACTGTTTATGTAACTCACGACCAAGTTGAAGCGATGACTATGGGAGATCGTGTAGCAGTTCTTAAAGATGGTCTGCTTCAGCAGGTGGATACCCCGCGCAATCTCTATGACAATCCGGCAAATGCTTTTGTTGCAGGATTTATTGGCTCCCCTGCAATGAACTTGCTCAACGCACCAATCGTAAATGGACAAGCAATGCTTGGCCATCTTGGTATTGCAGTTCCAGCATCTGCTGGTAACGAAGTTACAGTTGGAGTTCGCCCTGAGGGCTTCACGCCAGCTAGCGATGGCTTCCATGTACTCGTGGAAGTTGTTGAAGAGCTTGGCTCGGATGCCTTTGTTTACGGAAAGCCTGCGGATACAAATGTTAAGTTTGCTCATGCAGGAGACGAAGGCGCACAGATTATTGTGCGTTGGGATCCTAAGAATCCACCTAAGCCTGGTGAGACAATTTCAGTAACGGCTAGCCCATCATCTGTGCATTTGTTCAATTCAAAAACTGGTGAGCGTATTTAATTAGTAAATAAAAAAACCGCAAACCTTTAAGGTTTGCGGTTTTTTTATGCCAATTAATACTTAATACGTTCCCAACCTGAACGTGCCTTGCGATTGCCTGCAATGCCTCGGCCGTCACGAGTGCGATAGATAATTGAGGGTCTGAACAAATAACCAACCGGTGCGCTCAATGCGTGCACCAATCTAGTAAATGGCCAAATAATAAATAATGACATTCCGATAACGGCGTGAACTCTAAAGGCAATAGGGCTTGCCATCATAAGCTCGCCATTGGGCCGCAGAGTCAGAATTGAACGAACCCACGGCGCAACGCTCTCGCGATAGTTATGTTCTTGTCCAATCACTCCAGCACTTGAAAGAGTTGCCGCACTTCCTGCTAAAAGAGTGGCAACGAGAAATACATACATCGTTTTATCGTTCTTCGTCGTTTGCGCAAAAACCATTGCGGTAGTTCTACGGCGATAAATAAGGAGTGAGATTCCAACAAGGGTAGCAATACCGGCGGCGCCACCCATTGTTACTGCGCCAATGTGATAGGCCTGATGACTTAAACCCCAAGAATCCGTGAAGCTTTGAGGAACAAGAAGGCCAACGATATGGCCTCCAATTACTGCGAAGAGCCCTAAGTGAAATAACGGTCCCGCAATACTGAGCAACTTACCTTCATATATTTGAGATGAGCGCGTTGTCCAGTTGAACTTGTCGTATTTAAAACGCCACATTAAACCGATCACAAAAGAAGAGATTGCGATATATGGAAGAACCGACCATAAAAGAATGTTTGTTGAACTCATCTAGAAACTCCTTCTAATTGTGAATTTCCCCGTGCCGAGAAAGGTTCAAGGGCAATGGCTACCGCTCCACTTAAACCGACAAACTCTTTTGGTGGGCCAGCTATTGCAAGCGCCTTTGCTCGCGCGATAATTTCCGGTGTCATCTCTGGTAGCGATTCAACGATTGTGTCTAAGACCTCTGCATACATTGATTTCGTCTTATGTAAGGCATCCTTAATGAGAAGTATCGGTGCTTGGTGTTCGCCTAAAAGTAAATCCCCTTCGTGAGGATTTCCAAAGGCAGCGAACTCTAGAACAACTGCTAAATGATCTGGGAGCTCTTCTGGGCTCAACACCAGACCGCAGCGCCTATATATTTCGATGAAATAGACAAGGGCCATTCCTCGGTTTCGGGTATCCCCATGCGTCCAAGAGGTTAAAAATAGTGAGCATTTACGTCTCATATCGAAGATTTCAACATAGTGTTCTTGTAATCTGTTCAGTGGAATCTCGCGTGCGCTTTGGAGAAATCTAAGTAGCGGTTCGCGAAGTTTAGTTTCTAGTGTTTGAGCTAACCCTACAAGTTCGGCATTCTTATCTATGAATGCCTGCTCGGGATAGACAAGGCACTGTGCCGCGATTGCCCGTGCGTTTTCTTTACTCATTTGGTCTGTCTATCTTTCATGATATGAAAGTTTTCAATGGTGACTGGGACGGGCCTACCTGATGCTTGACCAAAAGGTCCTGAATCTGGACCAAGATCCACGCCATCGAGTGAGCAACCCGAACTCTGTCCCATATTTTCAAGATCCTTCGCCTGTTCAGTGTGGGCTGCCGGTATCACGTATCGATCTTCATACTTTGCAATCGCTAAAAGACGGTACATCTCGTAGATCGATTCTTGATCCATGCCGACTGCGGCGGGAATCTCTGGGCGAGGTTCGCGTCCTAAGTTGATATCGCGCATATACGAGCGCATTGCTGAGAGTTTACGAAGTGTTGACTCAACAACTTCGATATCGCCGGCAGAAAAGAGCTCGGCCAAATATGCGAGTGGAATTCGAAGTGCATTAATAGCACCAAATAGATTGCCTGCATCTTCGCCATCATGACCGGTTTCACTTAATACATCCACAATTGGAGACAGTGGAGGTACATACCAAACCATCGGCAGAGTGCGATATTCAGGATGCAAGGGAAGAGCGATCTTATAAACCTTTGCAAGTTTATAGACCGGCGAGTTTTGTGCCGCCACTAACCAATCCTCCGGAATTCCCTCGGCGCGGGCGGCGGCAAGGACGGTCGGATCATGCGGATCCAAAATCAAATCGAGCTGCGCCTGGTATAAATCCTTTTCATTTTCAGTAGCCGCTGCCTCTGTTACGCGATCGGCGTCATAGAGAAATAGGCCAAGGTAGCGCAGGCGACCAACGCATGTCTCTGAACAGACCGTTGGTAAACCAATTTCTAACCGTGGATAACAGAGCGTGCACTTTTCTGCCTTTCCAGTCTTATGATTGAAGTAGATCTTCTTATATGGGCAGGCAGAAACGCACATCCGCCAGCCACGACACTGTTGCTGATCAACGAGAACAATCCCATCTTCTGCGCGTTTATAGATTGCCCCCGATGGACAAGCGGCAACACATGCAGGATTTAAACAGTGCTCACAGATACGGGGTAGATAGAACATAAATGTCTGTTCGAATGCCAGTTTTATTTTCGTAGTAACATCTTCAGCTAGCTTTTTTAGGATTGGATCTTTTTCAATATTCTCAGGTCCGCCACCTAAATCATCATCCCAGTTAGCCGACCATTCGATCTTCATCGGCTTTCCAGTTATAAGTGATTTAGGTCGGGCAACTGGAGTCTGTTGTCCGAGAGGTGCGGTAATTAAATTATCGTACTCATATGTCCAAGGCTCATAATAATCCTTGATGTTAAGCATGCGGGGGTTTGAAAAGATTGAGAGCAAACGACGTGCACGCCCTCCCGCCTTTAAACGAAGCCGACCGCGTGAGGTACGGATCCAACCGCCCTTTGCTTTGGCTTGATCTTCATAACCACGTGGATATCCCTGGCCGGGGCGGGTTTCGACGTTGTTGAACCACGCATATTCCATTCCGGTGCGATTTGTCCACGCCTGCTTGCACGTTACTGAACATGTGTGACACCCGATGCACTTATCGAGATTCATCACCATGCCCATTTGGGCCATGGGTTTCATTAGTACTCCACCTCTTGTGAACGTCGCCGGATAACAGTTATTTCATCGCGCTGATTACCTGTTGGTCCCAAATAATTGAAGGCAAAAGTGAGTTGGGCATAACCGCCAATAAGGTGAGTTGGTTTAATCATCAAGCGGGTCAATGAGTTGTGAATTCCTCCGCGCTTACCAGATGTTTCGGCAAGTGGCACATCTACAACACGATCTTTAGCGTGATACATAAAGACGGTGCCAACTGGCATGCGATGAGATACACATGCACGGGCTACAACAACACCGTTTCGGTTATAAGCCTCAATCCATTCATTGTCTTTTACACCAATAGTTTTAGCATCTTCAACACTCATCCAGATTTCCTGACCTCCACGGGAAAGCGAGAGCATAAAGAGATTGTCCTGGTATTCAGAGTGGATAGACCATTTAGAGTGCGGAGTTAAATAGCGAACCGTCACTTCCTTTTCTATACCCTCACCCTGTACCCCAAAGATGCGGTGCATATTTAACGGCGGGCGAAAAATCGGTAACTGCTCTCCGAGTTCACTCATCCAATCGTGATCGATAAAGAAGTGCTGTCGTCCAGTCAATGTATGCCACGGTTTTAACCGATCAATATTGATCGCAAATGCGGTATATCGCCGGCCACCATGTTCAGAGCCAGACCATTCAGGGCTAGTAATAACGGGCACTGGTCTGGCCTGCGTATCGGCAAAAGTAATTCTCTTTCCCTCATTATCAAGGGCAAGATCAGTCAACTGCTGGCCTGTTCGTTTTTCAAGGGCTCTAAAGCCGGCAACTGCTATACGCCCATTTGTCGTACCTGAAAGCGCGAGGATTGTTTCGCAGGCATCGATATCGCGCGCAAGTGAAGGGCGACCTTGGGCTACACCATGCGAGATAACGCCATTTGTTCGGCGCAATAATTCAATCTCAGGAAGCACGCTTACTGGAACACCCTTTGTATTTGTACCCAGTTGATCAAGGAGGGGGCCAAGTGCTGCCATCTTTTCTCCCAGTTGCCCGTAGTTGCGTTTAACCACAACGAGCTTTGGCATAGTTACACCTGGAATAGGTTCGACATTTCCATCTCGCCAATCTTCAACAATGCCACTTGGATTGGCCATTGCATCAGGGGTGTCATGCAGTAAAGGCACTACAACGATATCTTCACGCTCACCTAAATGAATTTTAGATTGTTCAGCCACCTGTCGCCCTAACATTTGGAAGATGTCATAGTCAGTCTTAGTCTCCCACGGTGGATTAATTGCCGGTGTAAAAGCATGAATAAATGGATGCATATCCGTGCTCGATAAATCATGTTTTTCATACCACGTTGCAGCTGGCAATAAAATGTCGCCAAATAAACCAGTGCTTGTCATTCGAAAATCGATAGAGACAAGGAGATCTAACTTTCCTTCTGGTGCCTCCTCCCGCCACTGCACATCACGTGGGCGGGCATCTGGGCCATTTTCTTCGGCCCGTACTGAGTTATCTGTACCCAGTAAGTGCTTTAAAAAGTATTCATTTCCCTTACTTGATGAACCTAGAATATTTGCACGCCAAACAGTTAATACCCGTGGCCAGTTTTCTGGCGCATCTGGATCTTCAATGGCAAAGGTCAGATTGCCATTCTTTAACTCATTAACAACATGGACTGATGGTTCAACCCCAAGGGCCCGTGCCTCATCGGCTAGATCTAACGAGTTGCGATTCAACGATGGATATGAAGGCATCCAACCCATGCGCGCCGACTTAGCCATAACATCAATGGCCGTCATATCTTCAAAGCGTTTTTCGCCAAGGGGGGTTGCAAGTAACTCTGATTTAAGTCCGTCATATCTCCATTGATCCGTTGAAACATACCAAAAAGCGGTACCAATCATCTGGCGGGGTGGCCGTGCCCAGTCTGCGCCAAAGGCTAACTGCGCCCAGCCTGTTACGGGGCGACATTTTTCCTGTCCAACATAATGTGCCCAACCTCCACCATTTACACCTTGGCAGCCGGTTAAAGTAACAAGGGCTAAAAATGTTCGATACATGGTGTCAGAGTGGAACCAGTGATTTGTTCCAGCGCCGAGCAAGATCATTGAACGGCCCTTTGACTCGTCAGCATTATGCGCAAACTCTCTTGCTATACGGATCGCCTGCGCCGCTGGAACATTTGTAATCTCTTCCTGCCATGCTGGCGTATACGGCGTTGTATCGGTGTAATCCGTGGGCCAATCACCTGCCAGGCCATCGCGGGCAACTCCATACTGTGCCAGCATTAAATCAAAAACGGTGGTAACTTTTTTATCCCCGATTTGAATCGTTGGAACGCCTCGGTGAAGTACACCCCCTGCCTCTGATTCCTTTTGTCCCATGTCAAAACGTGGAAGTAAAGTAGGGGCAGCTAAGGCATCGGCCCGTCCATACAGCGTTAAAAGTGGATCTACGCCCTCTAAATCCAAATTCCATTTACCCATCGACTCATCATTGAATCGGTGCCCAAGGGAGCCATTTGGAATATAGGTCTGCCCATTTGCTGAATCAATAACTACGGTTTTGAATTTTGAACCTTGCGATGTATCACCTAAATCAGCGGCAACTATAAATTTATCGGGGACCCATGCACCATCTTTTTCGCGTAGAGATACTAAATATGGAAGATCGGTGTATTTCTTTACATACTCAGTAAATCGTGGTGTCTGCTTATCAACAAAGAACTCCTTCAAGATTACATGTCCCATGGCCATACCCAATGCACCATCGGTACCTGGATGCGGTGCAACCCATTCGTCGGCAAATTTTGTATTGTCAGCATAGTCCGGGCTAATCGCAATTACTTTTTGTCCCCGATATCTAGCCTCAGTCATAAAGTGAGCATCTGGTGTGCGTGTTACTGGAACATTCGAGCCCCACATAATTAGATAGGAGGCGTTAAACCAATCTGCAGATTCTGGAACATCGGTCTGATCTCCAAAGACCTGAGGTGATGCAACTGGCAAATCTGCATACCAGTCATAAAACGAGAGCATTGAACCGCCCATAAGTGAAATAAATCGCGCGCCTGCTGCATGCGATGCCATTGACATCGCCGGGATTGGAGAAAAACCAAAGACTCGATCAGGTCCATACTTTTTAATTGTATGCACGTGCGCAGCGGCGATAATTTCAGAAATCTCCCCCCACTGCGCGCGGATTAAGCCCCCTTTTCCGCGGGCACTTTGATACTTTTTTCTCCGTATCGGATCATCCATGATGTCAGCCCACGCTAATACCGGATCACCAAGACGCGATTTAGCTTCACGATACATCTCTAATAAAAGACCACGGATATATGGAAATCTAATGCGAGTCGGTGAATATGTGTACCAAGAAAAAGCTGCACCGCGTGGACATCCACGCGGTTCATACTCAGGTGAATCTGGACCCACGGATGGATAGTCTGTCTGCTGTGTTTCCCAAGTAATAATTCCATCTTTAACATAAACCTTCCACGAACAAGAGCCAGTGCAGTTAACGCCATGCGTTGAACGGACTACTTTGTCGTGACTCCAACGGTCACGATAGAAATCGTCGCCCTCGCGGCCTCCGCTTTTTGTGATAGAACGAAGATCACTAGAAACAACTCCTTTAGAAAAAAATCTTCCAAATTTTACGAGTGACTCCTCAATAGCTACCCCGGAGTTATTGTCGTTTTTCATGTACCCATTGTCGCCCGCTGAGCCTTGCAAAAGAATAGGTCTTTAGACCCTATTTACCCTGGGCTCTCTAGTACAGACTTTCCCTAGGATTTGAATACGAGGCTAGGGGCCATATGAAAAGTAGAGTTGGATCGGGGCGCGTTTTAACGCTCTCCACATGTGCATTTACCCTGATGTTTGCAGTCTGGTTGATGTTCGGAGTCCTTGGAATCCCAATTCAAAAGGAGTTCGGAATTACGGACTCACAGCTAGCTTGGCTCTCGGCCGTCGCAATTTTGAACGGATCAATCTGGCGATTGTTGCTAGGAATCTTGGCTGATCGAATCGGCGGCAAAAAAGTAACCGTAGCCATGTTGTTGGTAACTTCAATTCCAGCATACTTGTTAGCACATCTCGAACTCACTTATACATGGTTACTCATACTGGCCTTCTTTGTCGGTTTTGCGGGCAATCTCTTCAGTGTTGGAATCGCCTGGAATTCACACTGGTTCGATCGTAGTCGTCAGGGATTTGCACTTGGTGTCTTTGGTGCTGGAAATGTTGGCGCATCGGCTACAAAGTTCATTGGTCCAGCAGTTATCGCAGGTACGGTTGGTGGTTCTTATTTGGGTGGCATTATCCCTGGTGGATGGCGGTTTGTACCTGCACTGTATGCGATCCTTCTCGTTTTAACTGCGATAGCAATCCAATTTCTCACTCCAACCGACTCTGAGCATTTACAGAAAGCACGGCCACTGCGACAAATGTTTGCACCTTTAAAGTATTTGCAGGTATGGCGATTTAGTTTTTACTACGTTATTGTTTTTGGAGCCTATGTCGCCCTGGCATCATGGATGCCAAAGTATTACGTTTCGGTTTATGAATTAGAACTACAAAATGCTGCGTTATTAACTGCGCTATTCATTTTTCCTGCCTCGCTGCTTCGGCCCTTGGGTGGATATTTATCGGACAAAATCGGGGCGCGCCGTTTAATGTATGGAACTTTTGTATCAATGTTGATTGCTCTACTTTTCTTAGCAGCCCCATTTGGTTACATTGTTCTAAATACTCCAGATGGCCCAAGAGAGGTTTTGCCGTATAGCCTAGGGGTAATGCCATTTACTGCATTACTTTTTATTGTCGGATGTTCTATGGGCATCGGCAAAGCGGCAGTCTTTAAGCACATCCCTGAGTACTTCCCTAATGATGTTGGGGCTGTAGGTGGTCTAGTAGGCACACTCGGCGCATTAGGTGGATTCATATTGCCGCCACTCTTTGTTTCGGTTAGAGGCTGGACTGGTTTACCTCAATCGACTTTTATCGTTCTCTTTTTACTTACACTCGTGGCAGCGCTGTGGATGCATGTCGTAATTGTAAAGATGCTTCACCAAGCAAGTCCCACACTCAAAAACAAAATTGATACAGTGAATCTAGAGAAAGTTGGAATCTGACATGGCCACTAACGCATCACAGGCAAAGAGCGGAGGCGAATGGCTAGAGAACTGGGATCCAAATAACGAAGCCACGTGGGATTCCAAGATCGCGTGGAGAACTTTATGGATCACCACTTATGCACTCACCCTTGGATTTATGAGTTGGTTTCTGGTTTCAGCTCTCGCGCCAAAGCTCAATAACTTAGGCTTTGATTTATCTAAGAAAGAGCTTTACTGGTTGGCTGCGATGCCAGGTCTGGCAGGTGGTGGCCTTAGATTAATTTGGATGTTCTTACCGCCAATATTTGGTACGCGCCGGCTTGTCACCTATTCGACGGCGCTACTTGTTCTGCCGTTAGTTGGTTGGTCCATGGCCGTGCGCACCCCTACAACACCTTATGTTGGGTTGTTGGCGCTGGCATTTTTGGCAGGCTTGGGCGGTGGCATATTCTCCGGATTCATGCCGAGCACTTCATATTTCTTCCCCAGATCGAAACAGGGAATGGCTCTGGGGGTACAAGCGGGTATTGGAAACTTCGGAGTAAGTCTTGTTCAGTTTGTGACGCCAATAATTGTCAGTTCGGCGATGTTAGGATCGACTCTTGGTGCCCCTCAGCATTTCGTTGACGAAGCAAAGGGGATTGATAAGTCGACCTGGTATCAAAATGCAGGACTTCTCTGGATTCCATTTGTCTTCATTGCAGTAATCTTGGCGTGGACAATGTTGAAGAGTGTCCCAGTCAAGGCGCGTGGAGTAAAAGATCAACTAGATATATTTAGCAACAAGCACACCTGGCTCATGACCAGCCTTTACATGCTGACATTTGGAACTTTCTCTGGTCTTGCTGCTCAGTTTGGTCTGCTCATCAATTCGCTCTTCGGCGCCTTTGCAGATGCTCCCGATCCCGTCAAGTACGCATTCTTTGGTCCACTCATTGGATCGGCTGCTCGAGTACTCAGCGGTCCAGTTTCGGATCGTGTTGGTGGTGGCAAACTGACGGTTCTTTCGGGTATTGGAATCGGCGTATCTGCGATCTTTACCGCCATGCATGTTTCACCCACGAGTAGTGCTGACTTTGATCTCTTCTTCTGGGGAATGCTCGCGATCTTCTTCTTTGCAGGAGTCGGCAATGCAAGTACCTTCAAGCAGATGCCCATGATCTTTGAACCTCGTCAAGCCGGCGGAGTCATTGGGTGGGTCAGTGCGATTGCTGCATTTGGTCCATTCTTCTTCGGTGTACTTCTAGCAATCATGGCGCCCACAATTCTCTTCTGGGGAATCGGAATTTTCGCCTTAAATGCCGCGGCAATGGCCTGGTTCCACTATGCCCGCCGCGGAGCCGAAAAGCCCTGCTAATTCGCCATTGACGCCATGATTGAGCAGACTTCGGCCATGGATATCACCAGGCTTAGTGCGCTCTCTGATGCTGTCATGGATGTTGCTAGGGGTGAGGATTTAAGGAGCTCGCTCAAACGACTCATTGAAAATGCCGTGATTATCACCGATTGCACATACGGTGCCATTGGTTCGATTGCTGCCGATGGAAGCCTTGAAGATTTCACCTACATTGGTATGAGTGATGAAACGGCCGATGAGATCGATACCTTTCCGGAGGGTAAAGGTCTACTGGGACACTTGCTTAAAGTTCCAGAGCCACTTCGTGTTTCGGTAATTAAAGACCATCCCTCCTCAAGCGGGTTTCCAAAAGGCCATCCCTCAATGACGGGATTTCTAGGGGTGCCCATTCGAATACGCGAGGAGGTATATGGAAGTATTTATTTAACTCAAAAGCGTAACGGTAAAGATTTTACGGAAGAGGATGAACGGTTGGTTGTGGTTTTAGCTTCTGCGGCCGGAGTTGCCATTGATAACTACCGCGGACACATTGCACAGACCCAAGTAGGTATTCTTGCAGAGCGCGAACGTATCGCGCGTGATTTACATGATCTCGTCATTCAAAGGCTTTTTGCTACGGGTCTCTCCTTACAGAGTGTAGGAGGGGACTCGTCAATATCTCAAGAGTCGCTCGCAATGATTCAAAATAGTATCGACAATCTTGATGCAACGGTGCAACAGATTCGCACAACTATTTTTGCCCTACAGGAAAAACTCCCAATCCAAGATATCCGCACCCAAGTGTTAAGCGAAATAGCCTCACTTAATTCAATCGCGGGATTCAAAATAACTTACTCGTTTCAAGGACCAGTGGATACAGTTATCGGGAGTGAATTAGTCAGCCAAGTAATACCTGTAATCCGAGAGCTCGTTACTAATGCAATACGCCACGCAGATGCCACAACAATTGACCTTGTTCTGCTGGCCAATCAAACGTACTGCGAAGTGCGGGTGGTCGATAACGGTAAGGGGTATGTTCAGGGAGTGAGAAAGAGTGGGTTACTCAATTTAGAGAAACGAGCCCTTGCCCGTGGTGGAGAATTCGAAATAATAAAAGACTCTATAGCTGGGACTCGAACTATGTGGCGCGGAAGTCTTTAACTTCTCCCGACATTTAGTCGGACGGCAAGAGCTGCTGCCTGAGTGCGTCGTTCTAACCCTAATTTTCTTAAAAGAGATGAGACATAATTCTTTACAGTTTTTTCGGCCAAGAACATATTCTGAGCAATTTGGCGGTTAGTCATTCCTGCGCCAATGTACTCAAGAACCCTCGCCTCCTGTTCGGTTAGTTCGTAGATTTCACTTGCAGGATTTTTATTTCCCCGTAGTCGATTGGTGACCGAGGAGATAAGTCCCGCGTCCAAGAAAACCTCACCCGCTGCCACACGGCGGATTGAATCAAGAAGTTCAAGGTTCTTAATATCCTTAATCAAATAGCCATGAGCACCTCCAAGAACTGCGCCAAGTAGCGCTTCGTCATCTTGGGAGGAGGTCAGCATTAAGACCTTCACATCAGGATTTAAAGAGATTAACTCTCGGCATAGTTCGATTCCGCTACCATCGGGAAGGCGAACATCAAGAACTGCCACATCGGCACATGATCTTGTGAATGTAATCATAGCCTCTGCACAATTTGCTGCGCTTGCAACAACAGATAAATCATCCTCTGCATTTATAAGATCTGTCAGGCCCTTTCGGACTAGTTCGTGATCATCAACGACAAAAACCCTTGTATTCATCCAAAACCCAACTTAACTGCGAATGAATTGAACATGCCATTTATCTGGGCCCTCATCAAGAAATGTCACAGAAAAAATAGTTGGATGTTTCTTTTCAATCTGGGCGAGCAAAGGTATTGGTTTATGAGGTGCGACTAGAATCATCCCTTGACCCGGTTTTAGTGATTCAAGGGCACCAATAATTGCTGGATGGCGAATCTCATGAGGAATGAGTGATGCATTGAGCTCAGGAAAGGTCGATGATTCCTCTTCGCCACAACGGCAAGAATGCGATTCAATATTATTAGGCTCTTTTGTAATTGAAATATTTTCCATATGGCAATTCTACTTATCTACTGAGAAACAACTACCAATTAGGAGTAGATATCTGAGGGCAACCCCTCAATTACCCGTGAAATTGAATTCGCCCCACATAAAAACGCTTCCAACTAATCGATTAATAGTGAAAACCCCCATACGCACCTCGATCGTCATAAACACCGATCCAGCCTTGATCTGGATAAAACGCAACAATGATATTGCTTGTTGTATAGGGATTATTCTTAACTCCTTCGGCAATTGTTGGATTATTACCCGTGTAAGTGGAAATTTTAGAAGCATGGTCGACGCCAATCATGAACGCTTTTGTTGCCCCTGGGGGAATCACTCCCAAATAGAAAACGCTGGAACCAATTTTCCTCAAGTAAACTCGTTCCTGTACTAGGGGGACGGTCAAAGAATCGAGTGATTTTGGGCATAAATGGGGCACACTTGATTCTAAGACTGGATCTACCTCAGAGATATTACTCAAGATTTTCACTGGTTGATAATCCTCCAAGTATTTGTAGACAGCATCTAAGGCGCTTTGGGAATTTGATCCAATAATTTCAGACTGTAGCCACGCCAACCTGCGGTTCAGCCACGTCCAGCACCTTCGATACTAATTATCAGGTAACTGAGCGCAACTTAACAACGTTAAAATTACGCCTGTGGTGATGGAATGAGAAAGGGTAAGTGAGTGCTACCGCTTGAATGAATAATAATTAGGCGGTTAAGCCATGACTGCCTTTAAATTTTCATCAATCGATGCCAAGAACTCCTGCGTCGTTTGCCAAGGGGCGTCCTTAGAAATTAAAAGTGATAAATCCTTAGTCATCTTGCCCTCTTCAACGGTCTCAATACACACACGCTCCAGCGTTGTACAGAAAGCGGCGAGTTCGGCATTGCTATCCAACTTTGCACGATGGGCCAATCCCCGAGTCCAGGCAAAGATTGATGCAATTGGATTAGTCGATGTAGTTCTACCTTTTTGATGCTCTCGATAATGGCGAGTTACTGTGCCGTGGGCGGCTTCGGATTCAACAATCTTTCCATCGGGAGTCATTAATACCGATGTCATCAGACCTAATGAGCCATAACCTTGGGCTACGGTGTCGGATTGAACATCGCCGTCATAGTTCTTGCATGCCCAAACATATCCGCCCTCCATGCGAAGTGACATAGCGACCATGTCATCGATTAAGCGGTGCTCATACCAAATACCGGCCGTATCAAAGGCGGTTTTAAACTCAGCTTGGAAAATCTCTTCGAAGATATCTTTAAAGCGGCCATCATAGGCCTTTAAAATTGTGTTCTTGGTTGAAAGGTAGACCGGGAAATTACGATTGAGTCCATAGTTCAAAGATGCACGTGCAAAGTCACGGATCGATTCATCCATGTTGTACATACCCATAGCAATACCTGATGATGGAAAGTCAAAGACGTTGTATTCGATTGGCTTAGAGCCATCAGCTGGAACAAATGTCATCGTTAACTTACCGGCCGCGGGTACCAAGAAGTCTGTTGCTTTGTACTGATCTCCAAATGCATGTCGGCCGATAACAATTGGTTTTGTCCAGTGCGGAACCAGTCGCGGAACATTACTAATAATAATCGGTTCACGAAAAATTACACCACCTAAGATATTTCTAATGGTTCCATTAGGCGACTTCCACATCTTTTTCAAACCAAACTCTTCTACCCGAACCTCATCTGGCGTAATAGTTGCGCACTTTATGCCAACTCCATGCTTTTGAATTGCATGGGCTGAATCAATCGTTACTTGATCATCGGTTGCATCACGGTTTTCCATGCCTAAGTCGAAGTATTCAAGGTTTATATCTAGATAAGGAAGAATCAATGACTCCTTAATGAACTGCCAGATTATGCGAGTCATCTCGTCGCCATCTAACTCGACTACTGTTCCTTCTACTTTGATCTTGGCCATGCGATAAGCTCCCTATTTAGAGTGTTTGGACATCTGCTTGTTTTGCACGTACGGCTTGTGCTGCAGCTTTTAGGGCCACTAACTCCGATTGCGTTAACGCGCTTTCAACTACTTTCACTACTCCACTGCGACCAATCTGCGCTTCAACGCCAAGGTAGACACCAGAGATTCCATACTCTCCATCTACCCATGCACATACCGGCATCACCACACCTGAATCCTCTATAACCGCTTTTGCCATGCGAGCAGCTGCAGCCGATGGCGCGTAATAAGCCGAGCCCGTTTTAAGTAAAGCCACGACTTCGGCGCCACCATTGCGAGTGCGATCAACGAGTTCATCTATTTCGGTTTGCGATAGAAATTCGCTCAAGGCTTTTCCATTAACTGTGCAGCGACTCGGAATCGGCACCATGGTCTCACCGTGTGAACCGAGAGTAAGCGTTTTAACTACCCCGACTTTCACGGCCAATTTTTCGGCGACAAAGTTAGTGAATCGGGCGGTATCTAGCATTCCAGCCTGACCCATCACACGGTTCTTGGGAAAACCAGTTGCAATCTGAGCAAGAAATGTCATCTCATCGAGTGGATTTGAAACCACAATAACGACGGCATTAGGTGAGTGCTTAGCAATATTTTCTGCTACCCCTCGGACAATGCCGGCATTAACTCCAATTAAATCCATCCGACTCATGCCGGGCTTTCGAGGAAGACCTGCAGTAATTACTACGACATCTGAGTTAGCCGTTGCTTCATAACCCGCGCCTTCGGCCGTGGTGGTTGACCCGATAATCTTTGTCTCAAAACCCTCAATCGATCGCGACTGATTCATATCAAGGGCTAGGCCTTCGGGTTTGCCTTCAACAATGTCGGTAAGAACTACGGTGTCAAAAATATCGTATTCGGCTAATCGAAGCGCGGTTGTTGAGCCATAAAAACCTGCACCGACCACTGTGACTTTTCCGCCCATGACGTACTCCTTTTTTCCTTCTTCAGGCACTACACCAACCCTACCGTCCGTGAGGTAGGGCAATGGCCAGAGCGAAAAGCGCGACTGCGATTACGAGCGGAAAATAAAAGTCAAATTTACGTGAATGACGGGCCTTCAAGGCAATACCAGCAGTGCCAACCGCAATAAAAATCGATCCCACACGCACTAATCCACCTATTCCAAGTGCGATGCCAACGAGTACTGCGATATTGCTCATGATGCCTAAAAAGCGATCGGTCAACTGCATGCATCCACTACGTTTTTTATAAGCATCGCCCTTGTCATAGGTCCGACCCCACCCGGCATTGGCGCTACCCATGATGCAACATTCATGACACCAGGATCAACATCGCCAAGTAATCCAGCATCGGTACGTGATATGCCAACATCGATAACAACGGCCCCGGGTTTAATCATTTCGGCTTTCAGGAAATGTGCTTTGCCAATTGCGGCAACAATAATATCCGCGGTTTTTGTATGTGTTAAGAGATCTCGAGTTCCGGTATGCGTCAATGTCACTGTCGCATTTTCCTGCTTGCGGGTGAGGAGTAAACCAAGAGGCCGGCCAACAGTTAAGCCTCGGCCAATGACCGTAACTTCTGCGCCTTGTGTACTAATTCCATAGTGACTTAAAAGTTCGACAATTCCATGTGGAGTGCATGGCAAAGGTGCGTTATAGCCCGAAACTAAACGACCCAAATTCATGGGGTGCAGACCATCGGCATCTTTGGCTGGATCAATTGCCTCTAATACTCTCTGCGTATCTATCCCCTTTGGCAAAGGCAGTTGCACGATATAGCCAGTGCATTCAGGTGCTTGATTGAGATCTTTTATTGCCGCCATAACATCGGCCTGCGTAGCATCGGAAGGTAGATCTACACGGATTGAATTAATACCTACTTCATGACAGTCCCGATGCTTTCCGCCAACATATGAGTGTGAACCAGGATCTTCGCCAACTAATACCGTACCAAGTCCTGGAGTGATTCCATTGAACTTTAGCGCACTTACACGAACTGCGAGTTTGGCCTTAATCAATGCAGCTAATGCCTTGCCATCTAATATCTGAGCGCTCATACGTTCAATCCTATTGCAGCCCTAGGCATGAGAGAAATGACGCGTGCCTGTGAAAAACATTATGACACCAGCCACTTGTGCCGCAGCAATTACTTCGTCATCGCGCATACTTCCGCCAGGTTGCACAATCGCCCTCACTCCTGCATCAATCAAAATTTGAAGCCCATCGGAAAATGGGAAAAACGCATCACTCGCCGCCACCGAACCACTAACGCGATCACCCGCACGAGCCACGGCTAAACGTGCAGAGTCCACTCGATTGACTTGTCCCATTCCAATGCCAACGGATGCACCATCACTGCTCAGCAAAATCGCATTACTTTTTACCGCGCGGACTGATCGCCAAGCAAACTCGAGCTCCTTCATTGTCTTTGCATCGGCGCGCTGGCCACTCACTTGCTTCCAGTTCGATGGTGAATCTCCAGGTGCATCGATTAAATCCATATCTTGAAGTAATACTCCCCCTGATACAGGGCGCAACTCTGTGCGTGCAATATTGGTTGTGACCGAGTGCAAAATTCGAATCGATGGTTTTTTAGAGAGAATCTCAACTGCTCCTGCCTCATAGCTAGGAGCAATAACCACTTCGGTAAAGATTTCAGAGAGCTGAGTTGCCATCGCAATACTTACTTGGCGATTGGCCGCAACGACACCACCAAAGGCCGATAGAGGATCACACTCGAGGGCTTTTTTATGAGCAGTAGCAATATCGCTTGCGATTGCAATTCCGCAAGGATTGGCGTGTTTGACAATTGCAACACAAGGATCGGCGTGATCTAACACTGCGCGCCATGCTGCATCGGCATCTGTGTAATTATTAAATGACATCTCTTTTCCATGTGACTGCACTGCGTTGACTATTCCAGCCGCTCCTCCTGAATAAATCGCGGCTTGCTGATGTGGATTTTCACCATATCGAAGTGAACTTTCTCGTTGCCAAATTTGTCCAAACCAATCGGGCAGGCCATCGCTCTTACCAAGCCACGTTGCAATAGCGAGATCGTATTGCGCCGTTGTCCTAAAGCTTTCGAGCGCCAGTTGTTTTCGCTGGGCTAGAGAAAAGCCCCCAACTCTTATTGCCTCTAACAAAAGGTCGTACTGTGAAATCTGACTTATAACTGCAACTGAACTGTGATTTTTTGCCGCACCTCTCAGCAGTGAGGGTCCACCAATGTCAATCTGTTCAATGCTCTCGTTAAAATTTGCGCCGGATGCAATCGTGGCGGCAAATGGATAGAGACTAATTATGACCACATCAAAAGGAGCGATATCTAGAGCGGCGATTGCCGACATGTGATCAGGATTATTCTGATCGGCCAGAATTCCAGAGTGCACACGTGGATGTAACGTCTTGACGCGACCACCCATAATCTCGGGGAAACCCGTGTAAGTACTTACTTCTGTTACTAAAATTCCGGCGTCGATAAGATGAGCTGCCGTTGAACCTGTTGAGAGAATCTCAACTCCAGCCTCGCTTAACGCTTTCCCAATTTCAAGTAGACGCACTTTGTCATAGACGCTCACTAATGCTCGACGAATAGCTTTAAGTTCAGACATTGCGCTCCAAAGTTGGAAGAATCAGGGCGATACTCGAAACAATGAGACCGCGTTCTACTTTCTTAATTCTCTCATGAAGGCTTGCCTCGTCATCACCCTTCGAGATTGGGATCTGCATTTGCGTAATAATTGGACCCGTATCAACACCGGCATCTACCCAATGGACCGTTGTTCCGGTGACATTCACACCTGCTAAAAGTGCATCGCGCACGGCATGAGCGCCTGGAAAATCGGGGAGGAGGGCTGGATGAATATTGATTGTTGGAAACCGATGAACAAAATCTGGCGGTAAAATACGCATAAAGCCCGTGCTCACTACTAAATCAGGTTTGTACTCGGCAACTTTTTCAATAATACGTGTGTTCCATAAATGACGAGGGTTGGTCATTGGAATAACCTCACTTGCGATTCCTGCTTCAACGGCGCGCATTAAAACTTGAGCCTTCACTTGATCGCTCACTACCAAAACAATTTCGATATCTAAATCTTGTGCGTCAATAATGGCTTGCGCAAGCGTTCCAGTTCCAGATGCCAAAATAATGATGCGATGAGACATTAACGCCTTCCGATGCGAGGAACATACAACGCAAGAATCGCCCCGAGTATTAACTCCGCACTAATGCTGAGCGTGAATTTCCAAGGAGAAACTCCCATCGCCGACATTGCATCAGTAATCAATGCACCACTGCCTACATATGCAATTGCCGCTAAGAGCAGAACTGAAACCACAATGGATTGAATCAGAACGCGAATATTTAAGGCAACGGTCCAACTTACTAATAGCGCCCCGCTGAGAATTACGACTGTGATTCCAATTAAAGCCCAGTAGAAAACGCCGTGTGGAAGTGCACCTAATAATGGGAATGCAGGAATTGAATATAAATGAAAACTCCATGGAGCCACCATTGAACCGGCACCAATAGCAAATCCAGTGCCAGAAAAATATCCTAATGTCGCGATAATTGCATTTGGTAAGTACAGGATATTTAGTAATAAGAGTAGTAACCCACCAATAATCCCGGGCTCTAGCACCAGATTTAAATTTTGAACCGTAGCGAGATTAATAAAGATTGAGATACCAAGAGCTATTGCTGCAATACCGAGCAACAGTGCAATAATTCGTGTTCCGTAGAGAATTGGTGCGCCAAACACAAGACGCCTTCCCACCGTGGCCACGCACATTAAAGTTATAGCGAATAAGAAAATCGGTGCTATGTACCAATTGGGTTTCACCGATGTCGTTGAACTAAAGTAGGCAAAGAGAGTTCCGAGTGCGGTGTAGAAAAAGGCAAAGAGAATACGTGCCAAAGGCACTAGCGATGTATCGCCATCCAGACGATTAATTACACGCGCTAGGCCACTGCGAATCGCTATTACTGGGATGATTAAGCCACCAAGCGGTAGATACGAGAGATATCCCGCTGAATTAGCTGGCGGTAACACGAGATTAAATGGGATTTGATGAGCACCTAACCAGAACCACAGCGATGCCCTCAAGGGATCTCCGGTGTTTCCACTTGAGCTTCCAGCCGTCGCCCACGCAAGCAAAGATATAAACGAGGTTGGAAGCAAAACAAGTCCAACACTTCGCAGCACTTGAGTTAGCGTGGACCCAAGTACGCGAGCAAACATCGGATTTATCGCCCTAAAATATCGCGCAGCAACTGCGCAGTTTCACTCGGAGTTTGTCCGACCTTCACGCCGACGGCTTCTAAGGCATCTTTCTTTCCTTGGGCCGTACCTGATGAACCAGAGACAATCGCACCGGCATGACCCATCGTCTTTCCTTCAGGTGCGCTAAACCCGGCAACATAGCCAACGACTGGTTTAGTCACATACTCGGCAATAAATGTTGCCGCGCGCTCTTCAGCATCTCCGCCAATTTCTCCAATTATGACAATCGCCGTTGTATCTGGATCATCTTGGAATGCGCGTAGACAATCAATGTGCGTTGTTCCGATAACGGGATCTCCACCGATTCCAACTGCGGTACTAAAACCAATGTCACGCAGCTCATACATCATTTGATATGTAAGCGTTCCAGATTTTGACACTAAGCCGATTGGACCGCTTCCCGTTATGTCCGCCGGAATAATTCCAACATTTGATTTTCCGGGGCTTATAAGGCCTGGGCAGTTGGGACCAATAATGCGAGTGGTACCTTTTGTCAGACTGTAAGCGTAAAAACTTACGGCGTCATGGACTGGAATTCCTTCGGTAATAACGACAATTAATGGCATCGCAGCATCAATGGCATCTATTACGGCAGCTTTTGCAAATTTTGGTGGAACAAAGACCACCGATGTATTGGCTCCCGTTGCACTCATCGCTTCGGCAACGGTATTAAAAACTGGGAGAAGGTGAGCATCAATCTCGACAATCTGACCTCCCTTTCCTGGGGTTACTCCGCCAACGATTTTTGTTCCTGCGGCCAACATTCGGCGAGTGTGCTTTGTGCCTTCTGAGCCAGTCATGCCTTGAACAATGACGACTGATGTCTCGTCTAAAAAGATTGCCATTTACTTTGCCGCCAATTCTGCAGCACGATCTGCTGCTCCATCCATTGTTTCGGCCGATTCAATAAGCGGGTGTGCCGCTTTTGCCAAAATTGCTCGACCCTCTGCGACATTATTTCCATCTAAGCGCACCACAATCGGCTTTGTGGCTTTTGGGCCAAGGAGTTCAAGTGCCTGCACGATTCCTGTGGCAACTGCGTCACATGAAGTGATACCACCGAATACATTTACAAACACACTCTTAACATCGGGGTCACCAAGAATGATGGAAAGACCATCGGCCATAATCTGAGCCGAAGCACCACCACCGATATCCAAAAAGTTAGCAGGCCTTACACCGCCGTACTTGGCACCAGCATATGCAACGACATCGAGAGTGCTCATTACTAAACCTGCACCGTTACCGATAATTCCAACTTCGCCATCTAATTTAACGTAGTTCAAATTCTTCTCTTTCGCTGCGGCCTCCAAAACATTTGTAGCGGCGTGATCAACAAGTGCGCCATGATCTGGCTGGCGAAATTCTGCATTATCATCAAGAGTTATCTTTCCATCAAGGGCAATTACTCTTCCATCCTTAGTCTTAACCAATGGGTTTACTTCAACCAATGTTGCATCTTCTGATTGGAAAACATCCCAGAGTTTGAGCAAAACATCTGCCACTTGATCAGCGACGTCAATTGGGAACTTTGCAGCCTCAACTATTTCTTTAGCTTTTGCTGGGCTAATACCATCTACTGCAGAGACGGCAATCTTGGCCAATTTTTCAGGAGCGGTGTGTGCAACCTCCTCTATATCCATTCCACCTGAGACCGATGCCATGACTAAAAAACTCCGATTAGATCGATCGAGAAGAATCGCTAAGTAGTACTCAGCTTCAATAGGAGCGGCGGCGGCAATCATCACGGTTCCAACGGTGTGACCCTTGATATCCATTCCGAGAATCGAGTTTGCGCAGGCGCGTGCATCGGCTGGATTCTCGGCAAGCTTTACACCACCGGCTTTCCCTCGTCCACCGGTTTTAACTTGAGCTTTGACAACGACTCTTCCACCAATAGCAGTCGCAGCCGCCTGCGCCTCATCAGGTGTTGTTGCAATTGCAGCGGCTAATACTGGAACACCATGTTTTTCAAATAAGTCACGGGCTTGATATTCAAAGAGATCCACGGGCGCTCCACATCTTGATTAGGGGGTAATCCTAGAGCTTCTCAACGGGTGCATAGCGCAATAACAATCGCTTCTCGCCATATGTTCCAAAGAGGATTGTGGCCTCGGCCTTATCACCTTCCCCTGCTATAGAAACAACGCTTCCCAAACCAAAAGTGTCATGTGACACACGATCTCCAATAAGCAGTTGGATGGTAGAAATCTTCTTACCTGTGGCACGAGGTGGTGGGGCCACTCGCGAGCGTTTAATTAAGGAAGGCGAAAGCGATGTTGATAATTCATTTCGCCATTGAATTACCTCTTCTGGAATCTCATCTAAGAATCTCGATGGCGGATTATAATTTGGTGCGCCCCATGTTGAACGATACTCAGCTCTAGAAATATAAAGGCGATGACGAGCACGGGTTAATCCAACGTAGGCCAGTCTGCGCTCCTCTTCAAGCTCATTGTTATCACCTAGGGTTCGCGAGTGTGGAAAAATCCCATCCTCCATTCCAGTTAAAAAAACAGTCGGAAACTCTAGACCTTTGGCCGTATGCAATGTCATCATTGTCACGACTCCCCCGTGGTCTTCGCCATCAGGAATCTCATCGGCATCCGCGACTAATGAAACTTTCTCCAAAAAACCAGCAAGTGAGATAACTTCGTCTTCAATCAACTCATCACTATCGCGCTCTTCATACTCTATGGAAACGGCAACAAGCTCTTTCAAATTCTCAACTCGTACCTCATCTTGTGGATCAGTGCTATTCGCTAACTCAGTTAATAAACCGGATTGTTCGAGAGCAGCTTCAACTATGACGGAGGGCCGTGTCTTGGCTTCAACTAATATATGTAAAGCAATAATCATCGAGGTGAACTCTTGTATTGATTGCATTGCCCGATTGGCCAGTCCAGGTGCCTCTGATGCTCGAAGTAAAGCCTGCCAAAAAGTGACCTCTTGCGCTTTAGCAAAGTGAGCAATGTAATCTAATGAAGTATCCCCAATACCCCGTTTAGGAACATTGATAATTCTACGCACTGAAATTTCATCCTCTAGGTTTGCAAGGACACGTAAATAAGCAAGTAAGTCTTTAACTTCGCGACGTTCATAAAATCGCAAACCACCAACGACTTTGTAAGGCAACGCATTGCGCATAAATACTTCTTCAAACACACGGGATTGGGCGTTTGTACGGTAAAAAATCGCAGTATCTCCGGGTCGTGATTTGTCATCACGTTGAAGTTGGCGAATCTCATCGGCGATAAATCTCGCCTCATCGTGTTCGTTCTCTGCGACATAACCCGTCAACAGCGCCCCGGAGCCTGAATCGGTCCATAAATTCTTCTCTTTTCGACCGGCATTCTTCGTTATAACTGCATTTGCTGCGCTAAGAATATTTTGCGTGGATCTGTAATTTTGCTCAAGGAGAACAATTGTTGCCTTGGGGTAATCTAGTTCAAACTGCAAGATATTGCGGATTGTCGCACCGCGAAAACCGTAGATAGATTGATCGGCATCACCGACAACACACAATTCAGCCGGTGGGATACCTTCGTCTTGGCTTCCGACTAACTCTCTTACCAGCATATATTGTGCGTGGTTTGTATCTTGATACTCATCGACTAGAACGTGGCGAAAGCGTGATCTAAGTCGGGCCTTGGCCTCTGGAAAGCGCTGGAGGACATTCACCGTCTTTAAAATTAAATCATCAAAATCCATTGCATTGGCGCGTTGTAATCGAAGTTGATACACGCTGTATACATCGGCCACAACTTCTTCAAATTGGTTACTTGCAGCATTGAGATAATCTTGCGGTCCCATAAGTTCATTCTTAGCATGTGAAATCATGGATTGAAAAGCTTTAGCTGGATAACGTTTAGAATCTAAGTTGAGTTCTTTGGTGACAATTGTGATTAATCGCAAAGAATCTGCCGAATCATAAATTGAAAATGTATTGCTGTAACCCAATAAAACCGCCTCTTTGCGCAAAATGCGGACGCAAGCTGAGTGAAAAGTGGAGACCCACATAGATTTTGCTACCGGACCAACCAGTTCGGCTACGCGCGCCTTCATTTCGCCCGCGGCCTTATTAGTAAATGTAATCGCCAAGATTTGATATGGGGCGACGTTGCGTTCTGACATGAGATAAGCAATTCGCCGTGTTAAAACACGGGTTTTCCCAGAGCCTGCACCAGCGACGACCAACAAGGGTCCCCCCGCGTGACTGACCGCCGTTGCTTGTGCGGGGTTGAGTTCGAAAAGTAATTTTTCAGCACTCAACATGCGTGCCAGTCTATTAGGCTAAGGCGATGGAACCGATTGCCGATAGCGAGATCAAACGAGTTTTAGTCGTCAGTGCCCACCCAGATGATTCAGATTTCGGTGCATCCGGAACCATCGCCCAGTGGGTTGCCAAAGGCATAGAAGTCGCATACGTCTTTTGCACAAATGGTGACCAAGGTGGTGAAGAGTCTGGATTTACTAAAGAAGAGATGCCGGCAATTCGCCAAAGTGAACAACGTGCAGCAGGTGCGGCAATAGGCGTCACTGATATAACTTTCTTAAACTATGTGGATGGTCATTTAGAGGCAACGATAGAACTTCGAAAAGATTTAGTTCGACAGATTCGAATCTCAAAGCCTGATCGCATGGTCTGCCAAAGTCCAGAACGCAACTGGGATCGCATCGGTGCAAGTCATCCGGATCATTTAGCTGCCGGTGAAGCCTCCATTCAAGCGGTGTATCCAGATGCTCGCAACCCATTTGCATTTTCCGATCTGCTTGAAGTTGAAGGATTACAACCTTGGCGCGTTAAAGAGGTATGGGTAAGCGCATTTCCCGAGCCCGATCACTTCGTTGACATCACAGATACATTTGATTTAAAGATGAAAGCTTTGTTTGCCCATGCATCTCAAACTGCACACAATGAGAATTTAGAAGTGATGGTACGTGAGTGGGGTCAACGCAACGCCGGCATTGGCGGTCTTCCTGAAGGTCGAATCGCTGAAGCCTTTAAGATTGTAAATACTAATTAATAGGCTCGTACTTTAATAAGTGCGATAGCAGTAGCTGGTGGCCCATCGGGACCGCCACCTTTAACTCCGCTTTTGGCAATGGCTTGAACAATCTCTAAACCTTTGGTGATTTTTCCCCACAGTGTGTAATCAGGCCCGAGAGTGGTATCGGCATAAACTAAAAAGAACTGACTTCCGTTTGTGCCTGGACCTGCATTTGCCATTGCAACGCTACCGGCTGGATAGTTGTTAACACCATTGACTGGAAGATTTTCATCGGAGTAGGAAAATCCAGGTCCCCCCGTACCGGTTGCAGTTGGATCACCGCACTGTAAAACAAATATTCCTGAAGTCGTTAAGCGATGGCATAAAGAGCCATCGAAGTAGCCCACTTTGGCCAATGTTGACATGTGGGTTAACGTCCACGGCGCCTGATTGCCAACGGTGGTAATTACGATAGTGCCGCAGTTCGTTCTGAGCGAAAAAGTTTTAGGAAGTTTTTTTAAAGGTTTCTGCATAGGTACAACAGTCTTTGCAGTATGTCCAACGGCTTTAGTTGCAGTGCACTTTACTGCAGATGCTTTCAGGGCAGCCGAGGCGACATTAAGTGGCGCCGTTAACAATAGGCTTACCAAGCTAAGACATAAAAGAAATCTCTTCATCATCATTCCCATTCGATAGTTCCTGGTGGTTTACTAGTTATATCTAACACGACTCGGTTGACTTCGCGCACCTCATTAGTGATGCGCGTCGAAATCTTCTCAAGAACTTCATAGGGAACTCTCGACCAATCTGCAGTCATCGCATCTTGGCTAGAGACCGGGCGTAAAACTATTGGATGCCCATACGTGCGGCCATCACCTTGCACGCCAACTGAACGGACATCGGCTAAAAGAACTACGGGACACTGCCAGATATCGCGGTCGAGCTCTGCGGCCTTTAGTTCAAAGCGGGCGATGGAATCGGCCTGGCGCAGTATCTCTAAGCGATCTTGGGTGACTTCGCCAATAATTCGAATTCCAAGGCCAGGACCTGGAAATGGTTGACGCCAGATTATCTCTTGAGGCAAACCGAGTTCATTTCCAACTGCCCGCACCTCATCTTTAAAGAGAGTGCGTAGCGGTTCGATGAGTGAGAACTTCAAATCATCTGGCAGGCCACCAACGTTGTGATGAGATTTAATATTCGCGGTACCGCTTCCTCCGCCGGATTCAACAACATCTGGATAAAGGGTTCCTTGTACTAAGAATTCAACATCTCCCCCTGAGGCTATATCGCGGGCGGCCTTTTCAAATGCACGGATAAATTCGCGTCCAATAATCTTGCGCTTCTCCTCTGGATCTATGACACCTTGGAGCGCCGAGAGAAAAACCTCTTTTGCATCTACAACAACTAATGTGATGCCAGTGGAGTCAACAAAGTCGCGTTCGACTTGTTCGGCCTCTCCCATGCGCAATAGGCCGTGATCTACAAAAACGCAGGTTAATTGACTTCCTACTGCGCGTTGAATAATTGCGGCGGCAACAGCAGAATCAACTCCACCTGATAAACCACAAATAACCCTCTTGTCACCGATGATCGCTTTAGCTTTAGCAATTTCGGTCTGCGCGATATTTGAAGCCGTCCATGTTGGTTGGCACCCTGCGATGGTTGTTAACCAATTATGTAAAATTACTTGGCCGTGTTCGGTGTGCAAAACCTCTGGATGAAATTGGACTCCGGCTAATTGTCCCGTTTCATTTTCAAATGCCGCGATTGGTGTATCTTCGGTTGAACCGCAGACAGTGAACCCAGGAGGCACGGTTGTGACACTGTCCCCGTGAGACATCCAAACTCTTTGTTGCAATTCAAGATCTAAAAAGATTTTCGTTGATGGTACAACATGAAATTCAGTGCGACCGAATTCGGATTTACCGGTCTGGGTTACCGTTCCACCAAGCGCCGTTGCCATCACTTGAAATCCATAACAGATTCCAAATGTTGGGATCCCAAGGGTAAAAATCTCCGCATCAAAACTGGGTGCATTTTCAGAGTACACACTTGAAGGACCACCCGAGAGAATAATTGCTGAGGGATTCTTCAACCGAATCTCTGCCGCTGTAATTGTTGATGCGACTATTTCGCTGAAAACATTGGCCTCTCGCACCCTGCGCGCAATCAACTGGGCATACTGCGCCCCAAAATCGACTACAAGAACGCCGCGATCATCAGGCACGGTGAATAAGTACCTCTACACGCTGGAACTCTTTAACATCGGAGTATCCGCAGGTCGCCATTGCGCGGCGTAGTGCGCCAAATAGATTCATTGAGCCATCCGATGTGTGCGATGGTCCAAGAAGAATCTCCTCAAGCGTGCCAACCGTGCCGACTGCAACGCGCTCACCTCGCGGTAATACTTGGTGATGTGCCTCTGAACCCCAGTGCCAACCAAGGCCAGGTGCTTGAGTAGCCTTTGCAAGAGGCGAACCCATCATGACGGCATCGGCTCCGCATGCAATGGCTTTTGCGATATCACCGCTGCGGCCAACTGCGCCATCTGCAATGACATGAACATAACGCCCACCCGATTCATCGAGATATTCGCGGCGCGCTGATGCAACTTCAGCAACGGCCGATGCCATTGGTACTTCGATTCCTAAAACTTTACGCGTTGTGTGTGTGGCACCGCCGCCAAAGCCAACTAAAACACCGGCAGCCCCAGCCCGCATTAAGTGCAACGCCGCAGTCGCGGTCGCAACACCGCCAACAATGACTGGTACATCGAGTTCATAAATAAACTTCTTTAAATTCAACGCCTCGCTTTCGGCAGCGACATGCTCGGCACTAACTGTTGTTCCGCGGATAACAAAGATGTCTACGCCGGCATCGATGACAGCTTTGTGAAGTTGAGCAGTACGCGCAGGTGAGAGTGAGGCGGCAACCGTGACCCCTGCATCGCGAATCTGCGCAATTCGCGCCTTAATAAGTTCAGGCTTAATCGGCTCGGCATAAATCTCTTGCATTCGCTTTGTTGCATGTTTATCCGGCATAGAGGCAATTTCACCTAATGGAATGCGGGGATCTTCATAACGCGTCCAAAGACCTTCTAGATTTAAAACTCCCACACCACCGAGGCGACCAATTTCAATCGCCGTTTCGGGCGAAACAACTGAATCCATAGGAGCTGCCAACATAGGTAGATCAAATTTATAGGCATCGATCTGCCACGCGGTTGAAACTTCCTCAGGGTCGCGTGTTCGACGGCTTGGGACAATGGCAATGTCATCAAATGAAAAGGCAGTTCGGGCACGCTTTCCAGGTGCAATTTCAATCTCGCTCATGAGCGGCCCTTCGTTGGATAGTTAGGTGCATCGGTTACATGTGCCACATCATGTGGATGGCTCTCTTGTAAGCCCGCCGAAGTAATCTGAATCAAACGGCCTTCTCTGCGCAGAGTTTGAATATCGGGTGCACCTGCATAACCCATTCCAGAACGCAACCCACCAACTAATTGATGGACAACATCTTCTACGTTTCCGCGAAAAATAACTTTACCTTCAATGCCTTCGGGCACGAGTTTGTCTTCTGATAAAACATCATCTTGCATGTAACGATCTTTTGAATATGATTTTTGTTCACCCCGAGATTGCATGGCACCTAAAGAACCCATGCCGCGATAGGTCTTGTACTTAACACCATGAATCTCAATTAACTCCCCTGGAGCCTCTTGGCAACCTGCAAGTAACGAGCCAAGCATTACTGAGTTAGCACCAGCGACAATGGCTTTAACAATGTCTCCTGAATATTGGAGCCCACCATCGGCAATGAGTGGAATGCCTGCTTTATTGCACGCTTTTGCGGCCTCTATGATTGCCGTAATCTGTGGAACACCAACGCCTGCAACAACACGAGTAGTACATATGGATCCAGGGCCGACACCAACTTTTACCGCATCGGCGCCAGCGTTAATGAGGGCTTGTGCCCCTGCACGCGTTGCAATATTGCCACCAATAATTTGTATGGAAGATGAGAATTTTTTTATCCGGGCAATCGCTTCAAGGACGGCCCGATGGTGGCCGTGCGCAGTATCGACAACTACTACATCCACACCTGCCTCGATTAAGGCCTGTGCACGGGCAAAACCATCATCGCCAACGCCCACGGCGGCACCGGAAAGTCCAACATTCTTGACTAATTTAACATGGGTCACTTGGTCGGCAATGGGTAAGTTACGGTGGATTATTCCGATTCCGCCGGCTTTAGCCATGGCGATTGCCATAGCTGATTCGGTGACCGTATCCATGGCCGATGCGATCAACGGTATGGCCATTGAAATTGTTCGGGTTAGCTGAGTTCTTGTATCAACTTCTGAAGGCACGACATCTGAGGCATCGGGCAAAAGAAGGACGTCGTCATAGGTAAGGCCAAGCATTGCGATTTTTTCATTCTCGCTCATATGGCCCCCTTAACCATTCAATGTGAAGGTGAGAAGTCTATCGGGGCTTTTAAAGACCTACTGCACGCTCAATCTCAAGGCAGGCTTGAGCTAAATCCTCAACAACTGTAGCTCCCCTGCACGCATCTCGATCCCAACCTGGCCCACCAAGAATAATGCGGGGGGCTGGACGCACCACGGGAAGTTTACGAAAAAATTCAGGATTGGCATTTTCCGTTAACTGCGCCCATAAGAAAATCGCAGGAGGCGCTGATAGCGAGACCACTGCACTCAAAGCTTCAATGGGAGTGCGTGCACCTAAGAAGAGGGTTTGAATTTTTCGCTCTGCTAGAGCCGCGACTAAAGCATGAATTGCCAGATTGTGTTGCTCTTCACCAACGGCTGCCAGAAGTACAGGACGAGCGTTCAGAGGTACATCGATTATCTCGATCGAGGAACGAAAAGTGCGTTTAATGATCTCGGTCAACATATGCTCGATCTCTACACCTTTACCTTCACTCTCCCAATCTTGGCCAAGAAGTAAAAGTACGGGCACCATTACTTGAGACCAAGAAGAGTCAACTCCAAACTCAGCTAGATCTTTTTTCAGCGCGGTTTCAATAAATACGACATCAGTTTTATAAGCTGCCTTATACACAGCAAGAACTAAATCCTCACGGGCTTCAAACTCTGGAATAACTATCTCCGGAGCAGCCTTTCCCTTATGGGCTTTGGCTTCTTCGGCGGCATCACGCGGTGAGACCCCTGTTGAAATTAAGCGACGCATAATCATTAATCGGGCTAGATCGACCCGACCGTAGCGCCGATGCGCGCCGGCCTCATGGCTCGTAGGTCCTAGGCCATATCGGCGATCCCACGTTCGAAGCGTTGCAGGCGCCACCCCAAGTTGGCGGGCTACGGCGGCCACAGTCAGGAGAGTTTCGTGACTTGGCATGGCCGAATTATCTCGTTTACCCCGCCCCATCGCAGATGAATGGGAGTGGCAGTACCAAGGTGCATGTCGCACGCATGCACTTGCAGTGCATGAGCCATATGGAATTTGGGGCGGACTTTCAGAGGACGATCGCCTGGCAATTATTGGCAAAGATGTAGAGCCAAAAATCTCGCATGCATCGTAAGATTTTAACTCTCCTCCTGAGTTAAGAAATACAAAGAACCCCCGCAGAAAAATCTGCGGGGGTTCTTTTTTTTAATTACTTAGTGGCTGTGTCCGCCTGGACCATGTGAGTGGCCACTTCCACCTGCATCGGCAGGTGCATCTGCTGGGCGCTCATATACAACTGCTTCCGTTGTAATAAACATTGCCGCAATTGATGCCGCGTTAGCAAGTGCTGATCGTGTCACTTTAACTGGATCGATGACGCCATCTTTTGCAAGATCACCATAGACATCAGTTGCAGCGTTAAAGCCTTCGTTATCTTTCATCGCGCGGACTTTAGCAACAACTACGTAGCCCTCAAGTCCAGCATTTTCTGCAATCCAACGAAGTGGCTCATCGCATGCTTTGCGAACTAAGCGAACTCCAACTGCCTTATCGCCAGTGAATCCGAGATCGCCTTCTAGGACATCGGCTGCATGCACAAGTGCTGCGCCTCCGCCAACAACGATGCCCTCTTCAACAGCTGCGCGCGTTGCAGAGATTGCATCTTCAAGACGGTGCTTCTTTTCATTGAGTTCGACCTCAGTGTGTGCACCAACTTTGATAACGCAAACTCCACCAGCAAGCTTTGCTACACGCTCTTGCAACTTCTCTTTGTCCCATGAGGAGTCCGAGTTTTCAATCTCTTTGCGAAGTTCGTTAACACGGCCAGCAACTGCGGCCTTGTCTCCAGCACCTTCGATGATTGTCGTTGCATCCTTTGAAACCACGATGCGGCGAGCGCGTCCGAGATCTTCCAAAGTAACTGCGTCAAGCTTCATTCCAACCTCTGCTGAAATAACCTGACCACCCGTCAATGTTGCAATATCTTGCAACATTGCCTTGCGGCGATCACCAAAGCCTGGCGCCTTTACGGCAGCCGATGCAAAGACTCCACGCATACGGTTAACAACCAAAGTAGAAAGGGCTTCTCCCTCAATGTCTTCGGCGATAATTAGTAGTGGCTTCGATGATGCCGAAACCTTTTCAAGAATTGGAAGTAAGTCAGCTAACGCTGAAATCTTTCCTGCCGAGATAAGCACGTAAGCATCTTCAAGAATTGCCTCCATACGATCTTGATCGGTAACAAAATATGGAGAGATATAGCCCTTATCGAACTGCATTCCCTCAGTGAACTCAAGATCCAAGCCCGTAGTTGAAGCCTCTTCAACGGTAATGACACCATCTTTACCGACTCGCTCAAATGCCTCAGCTATCAATTCACCAATTGCTCGATCTTGCGCCGAGATTGTTGCAACATCTGCAATCTGTGCCTTTCCATTTACTGGTGTTGCCGCTAACTTGAGTTTTTCTGAAACTGCAGCAACCGCAGCTTCAATTCCAGCTTTAATATCCATTGGCTGTGCACCAGCGGCTAAGTTGCGGATTCCCTCTTTAACCATTGCTTGCGCAAGGACCGTTGCAGTTGTTGTACCGTCACCGGCTACATCGTTAGTCTTTGTTGCAACTTCTTTAACTAACTGTGCACCCATGTTTTCAACGGGATCAGAGAGTTCAATCTCTTTTGCAATTGTTACACCATCATTTGTAATAATGGGTGCGCCAAATGATTTTGCAATAACAACGTTACGACCCTTTGGTCCTAAAGTTACTTTGACGGTATCGGCAAGAATATTGACGCCACGCTCCATCGCACGGCGTGCGTTATCATCGAATTGAAGAGACTTTCCCATTTACTTCTCGATTACAGCGAGAATGTCGCGAGCTGAAAGCACCAAGAGGTCGTCTCCGCCATGCTTGATTTCAGTTCCGCCGTACTTGCTGTACAAAACTACGTCGCCAACTTTGACATCCATTGGTACGCGAACACCATCATCAAAGCGACCTGGTCCAACAGCTAGGACTACGCCCTCTTGTGGCTTCTCTTTTGCAGTATCTGGGATTACAAGACCTGATGCCGTTGTTGTCTCAGCCTCGTTTGTCTTGATAACGATGCGATCTTCTAGTGGCTTAATTGCCATATACGTAGCTCCTCTTGTGCGTTGTTTTCCTCGTGCGAACCCGTTAGCAGTGTGGGCCCGTGAGTGCTAACGCCAACTCTAGGCGAGGCTAATGCCGCCAGCAAATCGGCGAGTATGTACTGATTATGTACATAATTTTATTTTCGCTCTAGGCTTGCCGTATGGAATCAATCCCATTAAATGAGGCTCGCCGCAACCTCTCTAGCCTCATTAACCAGATTCAGCTTCAACCAATCGCCATTTCACGTCATGGCACCCCAGCCGTTGTACTTGTGAGCCCCTCTCGCTATGAAGAGCTCTTATCCGCGTTAGAAGATCTTGAGGATCTAGCCTTAATCGAAGCCTCTCTTAAAGACTCATCTCCATCTATTCCATGGGAACAAGTTAAAAAAGAACTCGATAACGGGGTTTAAATATTGATCGTTGTAACAGGCAGGCTGGAATCTGCGTCAAAGGCGATGGGACTAGGCGTTCGTCCAGCGGCGACCATCAAGGATCCAAGGGCGGCGACCATTGCCCCGTTATCGGTACATAGAGCAGGAGCCGGAATCCGCAATCGAACTCCCGCTTTTTCACAGCGCGCTTGGGCCAGCGTTCGAAGCCTTGAATTAGCCGCAACTCCCCCGGCGATGATGAGTGAATCGATACCAGTGGCTTTGCATGCGGCCAAAGATTTAAGAAGTAAAACATCAACAATTGCCTCTTGAAAAGATGCTGCGACATTGGCCTTTGCATAATCAGGTGTTGCCTCAATATAACGTGCGACGGCCGTCTTTAAACCAGAGAAGGAAAAATCAAATGGGCGGGTCCGCCAATCATTGGCCGTTGTTAACCCGCGTGGAAAATCAATTGCCGTTTCATCTCCTTTGTGCGCTAACGCATCAATTGCAGGTCCACCCGGAAAGCCGAGTTTCATAACACGTGCAATTTTATCAAAGGCCTCTCCCGCGGCATCATCCATCGTTGCACCGAGTTTTACAATCGAATCAGTAATCTCATTGACTTGAAGCAACGATGAATGCCCGCCACTGACTAGCAGTGCGATTGTTGGCTCGATTGGCGCGGCATGCGTTAGGAAATCAACACTTATGTGCGCGGCTAAATGATTGAGCGCATACATTGGTTTATCTAATCCAAGCGCTAACCCTGTTGCCGCTCCAACTCCCACTAAAAGTGCGCCAACTAAACCAGGACCGGCAGTAACTGCAATAGCATCGACATCGCGCAATGAAATATTGGCGATTTTTAGCGCTTGCATAATCGTTGGTTGCATTGCCTCTAAGTGTGCGCGACTTGCAATCTCTGGAACAACTCCTCCGAAGCGCGCATGCTCTTCAACACTGGATGCAATCACATTTGCCAACAAGGTTCGACCACGAACAATGCCGACCGCCGTTTCATCACACGAAGTTTCGATGCCTAAGACGATTGGTTGATTCATGATAACTCTTTGCGCATAACAAGGGCATCTAGGCCTGCGCCGTAATAGCTCTTGCGTATAGAGATTTTTGAGTACCCCAGAGTTTCATAGAGAGATATTGCACCCGCATTCTCTACGCCGACTTCAAGCATCATTGCATTAGACTCTCGATCACTTGCCCAGTTTTCAAGCTGCTCCATAAATGCCCTGCCAATGCCAGTTTTCCGAAACTCCGGCAGAACTCCGATAGTTAATACATCGGCTTCAACTCCTGGAGCCACGACCATAACGCCGGCATAACCGGCAATCTCATTGTTGCTATCTACTGCAACGGTGAAGAAGTGGGTTCGTGGTATGCCTTTGAACTCCTCTTTGAACTGACCCATTGACCATGGCGAATCTGCAAATAATATCTTTTCCATTGAAACCAACTCTGGTAGATCCAAGTACGTTGCATCGCGATAGGAAATCATTTACCGGTTCACCGTTGCTACCGCATCGGGATGACGCAGATAGATTGGCTCGGTGACAATGTCGGTCAGGGCGACCATCGCCAATAGATCTGGATACAAATCACTGAAGATCTCAGAGCCTTCAGAATCAATTGCGGATAGAAAATTAACCGCTGGTGTTCCTACTCGAACACCATTTTTGTAGCGCGCCCAATAGACCTCTTTGCGGCGGGCATCGACTGTGATAATAAAATCCTTGGAACTAACGTGAGGCGCGATGGCATCAAGGGAGCACACTCCTCGTAATGGAATTTCGCGGGCTAATGCAAAAGCCCGAGCACAAGCGATTCCGATCCGCAGGCCCGTGAATGGGCCTGGCCCCATCCCAACTATTACCTCAGCTATCGGGCGCCCAATTATCGCCTCTTGAATTAGGGCTGGCAGTGCCCGGCCATGGGCGGTTGCACCATCGCGATAACCGCTCCATACCAAAACACCTTCATCGATAACGCCGACACTTGTCCGTGAGGTAGATGTATCAATCGCAAGAATCATGCTCACAGAGAAAACCCCACCCAGCGTTCACCGATGGCGGTGATCTCTACTTTTCGAATTTCATCACTTCTATCTATCGTAATCTCTAAATGATTCTCACTTAATTGTGCGAATTCGGCCCCGCCCCATTCAATGACGGTGATCGAGTTTTCGATATCTAAATCTAAATCAGCCACATAAAGGCTTGAATTTTGGGTATCCAGCAAGCGGTATGCATCGACATGGATAAATTGTAAAGCCCCTTTATGCACTCGAGAGATGACAAATGTCGGCGACGTTACATCGTTTATTCCCAGAGCGCTTGCAATACCTTGGGCAAGAACAGTTTTGCCTGCACCAAGTGGGCCGTTAACCAAAAGTAAATCTCCACGCTTTAAATGTGTCGATAGTTTTTGACCGAGATTAAACATCTCATCTGCACTGCTTACCGTAATCATAAGGAGTTAAGAGTAAAGGAAACGGGGCTCTAGCTGAAAGCCAGAGCCCCGTTTTTTCCCTCGATTTAGTTATTAATGGTCGTAGTACTTAAGTAGTGGTGCACGAAAGAGCGCATCGACTACGAGATTGCCGGCTCGCCGACCCGCAGTCACGATTCCTCCGCCTGATGGCAACTTGCCAGTCTGGCTAGCACTTATCATAGATTTCGCAACAAGGATTAGTTGTGCCGATGTGAAGTTACAGTGATTTGTGCCGCTAGCTGCAGGTATTGTTGTAATCGGTGAACCTGCATCCGTAAAGGTTGTATATCCCTTACTAGGTGTCATATTCCAAAGCATCAGTAATTTGTTAACTGGTGGAACATATCTTTTTGTGGTCTTATACGCTGCGAAAGCCGCGAGTTTGTCATTAGCAAACTGTTCGGCATATGCATCAACGATGCGTTGTGATGCACCCGCTGGTGTAATTGGATCTGCAACGCCGGTCATCAAGATTGTTGGAACATTAATCTTTCCGGTATTACTGTGAAGGGCCATCAACTTTGTCGTTGCGGCGCTATTTCCAACGATGCGAGGTGAACCAGGATTTGCCGCCGATAGTGCCCCTAATAGAGCGCCAATTGCAGTGTTACCCGAAAGGGCAGCGTTAAAGATAACTTGTTCATTTTCAATACGTGTGGCGTAATCTGTCTTTGAATTATCAAAGGTGACGCCGCCAGTTTGAAGTTCAACATCCTGCGTTGCAAGGACTGCAAGAATTGCCGCACTTGTGCCGTTCTCAAGAATTGCTAGCGCTGGACTCAACGCTAATGGGAAGCTAAGTTTCAGCGCCCCGGGTGGCCCACTTACTGAGTCGAAGTGTGCCGATTGCGTCGGAATTCCCGACATTAATCCAAGTAACAACAGCGCACTACGTGGTGGAATTCCACCTGCGGCGAGTGCTTTACCCGTTGCCGATGACGTATCTGGCCAAGCATTTGTGGAAAGAGAGGCCTGTAACTTACCCATGACCGTGAAGATCTTCACAATATCGGTAATGGCCTCACCATTTCCTGCCGCACCTGCGGAGTAGTTTCCACCTTTAATCGATGGATCAAAGAGAGTTTTTAAGCCCCACAAGAAATCTCCAGCCATTGTAAGTTCGGCCGCCACATTATCGGCCATACACATAGGTGCTGCGGCCGAGATAAGGTTTGGATATTTCTCTGCTAGGCCTTGGGTGATAAAGCCGCCGAGGGAAGATCCCCAAGCAACAACTTTCTTTGTCTTTGGGAACTGTGCTTTGAATACACCGATTAATTCAACGTTTGTTTTGATTGCTGAATCCGCGTTCCACCCTTGACGGGCAAAGCCGGAGCCAACAACTGCAATGCCTTGGCTAAAGAGGTACTGAGCAACTGCGGCATTTCCATCTGGTACAGGCTCTGGAGTATTGGTGACTTTCCTTCCACCAATCAACGGGATTCCAACTGGAATATCGATGTTATAGCGGTAACCATGTGAGTACAGCGCAACAGTTCCATTGAAGTTAGCTGGGACCATCATGGAGTACGGAGCACCATCAGATGTCACACCCACGCATGATTCAATAGGGGAGTTGCCATCGCATGCAGGTGCTGCATTTGCTGCTACTGGAATCGAAACAATGATTCCGGTTACAAGTGCGGTTGCACTAAAAAATGCAACTAAACGTTGTCTTCTCATTATTTTGGTAATCCCTTCGCTGGCATTGCTGGTCGCTTGTAGTTTGATTTAACAACTGCGCCAGTTCCCGAATCAGTTGTATACGTGGTGTAGGTGCCACCGATTGGAAGCAAGTCACCTGTTGGTGAGTACTTACCGACCCAGTAGCCGGTTAGTCCTACGTGACTTGTGCCTGAGTAGCCAAGTGGAGTTAATGCCGAGTTAGCCAGTGTGGCGCCCTTGGTGTTGAGAACGGCCATCAAAGATTTACGTGTTGGATTATCACCTGCGGCTTTGAGAGCTTGCGCAGTCATAAATGCGGTGTTCATTCCAAGTAAAACATTGAGATCGAAAGTCGAGCCTGGCACTGCCTCGGCATAAATATCAGAGAAGAGTTTGATATACTCATCATTTAGGTCAGTGGTCGCAGGAACTGGTGAAAAACCAATTGCGTTATAGAGAACGCCTGCTGGTACTCCGGTGAGCTTAATAGTTGTGGCATCGCCACCAACTGAACCAAGCATCCATTGTGGCGCATATTTCAACACTGCAGCAGTTCCAAGCATTGCAGAGGTTGCACTTGATACGCCAAAAAGAATCACGACATCGGCTTCAGCGGCCTTAAACTTTGTAATCCAGCCGGCAGCTGCAGCGGCTCCTTGCGAGCCCGACGCATAAGCAACTTTGACTGCAAAGTTAACGCCGGCAGCTTTAAATCCTGCAAGCGCATCACTTCCAAAGTCATCGTCTTGATAGAGAAGTCCTATTTTTTTACCCGCAAAGTTTTCTGCAATGTATTGACCCATAATCTTTGCTTCCATAATGTATGAAGGAAGAATTGCATAGGTGGTTGGATACTTCTTCACATCGGCAAATCCACTAAATCCTGTATTTACAAATAGGACTGGAACACCGCGTCTTCCGGGGTTAACCGAGGATGCAACAGCTTTCACGTTCGCGGTTCCAAGTGGTGCTAGCAATGCCATCACTCTATTCTTAAGAATGAGTTCATTCGTCTTTGCAACGGCTTCAGTTGGAACATAACGATCATCTTTTACGATCAGAGTGATTTTGCGTCCATTGACGCCACCATTTGCGTTCAGATAATCAAAGTAGGCCTTAGCCGCGCCTGGGATTTTGTTATAACCAAGAGATGCTGTTCCTGTCATTGGCAAAGTCATTCCCAGTTTAATCTCAGATGAGTTTACGCCAACTTCACCCGCATGAGCCGGTACTGCAGTTGCAGCCAAGCTCGCTACGGCAAGCACCGCAGAAACTGATAACAGTTTCCGAAGATTGATTGCTTTCATGTGTTTCCTTCCATCGAGGGTTTGGTTAGTGCATTAACTTTTTTCTTCGCCAATTTCTTCATCGAACGTACACGATGCGCTTCCACTGGTCCATTAGGTACAAATAAAACAGCGATAATGAGCAGCGTGCTTACCATGAAGCCCGGCAAGTTTGTGGTGATATTTTCAGAGCTACCGATGTGATTGGTCACCACATCAGCGATCTCTGGAATTGCCACCAGCGTCACTGCCCCAATCATGACGCCTGAAAGGGTAGTTACGCCAGAGAGAACCGCTCCCGTAAGCAATGAAAATGATAGGGCTAGGGGGAAGGCGCTGGGGGAAACCGTGCCAATCGTCATAGAAAGCAGGGCTCCAGCAAGTCCGGCGATGCCGGCACTAATAGTGAATGCCAGAATCTTGCTACGTCCGGTATGAATGCCCGATAACTGTGCGGCGACCTCATTGCTGCGCCCCGCGCGCCAATTGCGGCCATACCGTGAGCGCAGAATGTTGCTCAGTAACCACATGGATATCAGCGCGGCCAGCCCTGAGATCCAGAAATACCATTTATATTGCGTGAAGCTCTCACCCAGACTCATGGGCGGAAAACCTACGTCAAATGTAAGGCCTTGTTCACCGCCTAGGATTGAAAATTGGTTGGCAAGAGACGGTAGTCCTACAGCCAAAGCCAAAGTAGTGCCCGCAAGGTACGGGCCTGACAAGCGTGCCGCCGCGGCCCCTAATAACGCCCCTCCAATTGCTGCGGCAAGTACTGCGATAAAAAAACTCAGCACAATCGGGAGATGAAGTTCGTTGCGCGCAAGAGTCGCGCTGTAAGCACCAATCGCCATAAGCGCGCCATGGCCGAGTGAAACCTGACCTGAATACCCGGTCAATAAAATAATTGAGGCGATTGCTATTACAAAAACGGCAATCGATGCACCTTGATATACACGTAGTTCATCTACACGATTACTGATTAAAAATAATATAAAACCGAAAAATATGAACAAACCCATGTTATTTGAGTTTTTTAATTTATGCACGGCGATCTGCCTTTACTCCGATGATTCCTTGTGGACGTATGAAAAGAACAATTAATAAAACTATGAAAGGTGCAATGAAAAATAACGAACTACTTACATACATCAAGACAAAAGAGATTACTAGACCAAGAAGCAAGCCTCCAATGGCGGCACCAACTAAACTCTCTAAACCACCAATGACTGCGGCAATAAAACCCGAAACGAGAAGAAGTGAAAACTCAATTGAATCCGGCGAAAAAGTTCCATTGCCATTTACTGTTTGAAACATTCCTGCAACGGCGCCGGCCGATCCTGCTAACGCCCAGCCCAAAGTACGCACAAGGTCTACTTTAACTCCAGAGAGTCTGGCAATTTCAGGTGAAAAAGCCGACGCGCGTAGAGCCAAGCCGATATTAGTTTTTTGGAAGAGAATGGTAAGTAGCAACACAAGCACTACGACAGTTAGTAAAATAAGAAGTTTTAATGGTGAAAAGACCAGAACTTCGCTTCCGAGGGTATAACCAAAATTTGAAACTGGACCAATAATTCGAACATCCTGACCACCCCAAATTATGGCAGTAACGGCGCGAATCACCCCGAGTAAGCCTAAGGTCGCAATGATGGGTGCAACGGATGCGATGTGTCCTGAACTGCTCCGCTTAACAAGTAAACGCATAAAAACTAACTCAATAATTGCGGCAAATAAGGCTCCACCCAGCATGGCAACTGGAAGTGCAATCCAAAAAGAATTCATGTGCACCATGGCTTCATAACCAAAGTAGGTTGAAAGAAGTGCCATGCCTGCTTGGGCAAAGTTAATGACTCTGGTACTGCGCCACACCAAGACTATCGCCATGGCCATCAACGCATAGATGGACCCAGCAGTAATGCCGATAAGAAAGGTATTTATTAGTTGAAACATCATCAATACCCCAAATAGGCCGCACGGACCAACGGATCGGCGATCAATGATGGCGCACTACCTGATATTGCAACGTTGCCTAAATTAAGTACCACACCAGTATTAGCAATCTTGAGGGCTCCCATCGCGTTTTGTTCAACTAAAATCACGGTCAGCCCCATGGATGTTGTTAAATTTCTAATCGTCTGAAAAATCTGTTCAACTACTAGAGGTGCTAATCCAAGTGAGGGCTCATCTAATAACAGTAACTCTGGCTTTGACATTAGTGCGCGGCCAATTGCTAACATTTGTCGCTCGCCACCCGATAGAGTGTCGGCGCGTTGGGACAGACGCTCACCTAAACGGGGAAAGATTTCAATAATTTCACTCTGACTAACAGAACTTTCTTTTTTGTTACGTCGCCAGATTGCACCAAGCTCTAAATTTTCGGCCACAGTTAACTCTGGAATTACGGCCTTACCTTCAGACACGTGCGAAATTCCATTTCTAACTAAATGTTCTGGTTTACCCTTCAACAAATTGTGAGCATTCCAAGTTGCACTTCCATGGGTTGGTTTGACAAGACCCGATAAGGTGCGCAAAAGCGTAGTTTTTCCAGCCCCATTGGCACCGATGATTGCCCCAAGTTCTCCCTTAGCAAGGGTGAATGAAACTTCATTCAGGGCTCGAATCGCCCCGTGATGAACGGTTAATTGAGAAACTGTTAATGTCATGAGCCCCCAACTCCTAAATATGCGGCAATGACAGCTGGATCCCTGCGTACACTCTCAGCGTCCCCGCTTGCAATGATCTCACCGAAGTTAAGTACATATAACTTGCTGCATACACTCATCACGACATCCATGTGATGTTCGACTAATAGGACTGACATCTCGGTACTTAAATTTTGAATCAACACATTCATCCACTCAATATCTTGGACTCCTAAGCCGCCTGCTGGCTCATCCAACATCAATATTTTTGGTTCACTCACTAACGCTCGCGCGATCGCAACACGTTTAGAATCCGGATAGGAAAGCGTCTCGGCCCGACGATCTGCGAGGCCTCCAGCGTAAACACGCTCTAAAGCAATACGTGCTCGCTCACGTATTCGCCTTTCATCCTTACTGTTACGGGCCAATGCGGCCGATATCAATCCAGTTTGAGCTAAATGTTGGGCGCCAATCATCACATTTTCAAGAACCGATAAATCACCGAATAATCCAACGCCTTGCAGAGTACGAGCAATGCCAAGTTCGACTAAATTATCTGGGCGGGGAAAAGCGCACTTTTTGCCATAGAGATAAAAATTTCCAGAATCTGGAGTGACCAGACCGCAGAGTGCGTTAAATAAAGTCGTCTTACCAGCTCCATTTGGACCAATCAGACCAACTACTTCATTTTTTGCGACTTCGAGATAGACATCATTGAGGGCGCGAAGACCGTCTAAGGAGATAGTTACTCCCTCGACTCGTAGCGCAGTGTTATTAATAGACATGAGGTGCGTAGATTCTAGGCACTCGCGGGCCAATTCGTGTGACCATTTCGTAGTTAATTGTCGACGAGGCTTGGCCCCAATCATCGGCCGTATACTCACCTTGCGAGCCATCACCAAAAATAACCACCCAATCCCCGGTTGAGCACGTGGAATCTGGCCCTAAATCAACGACGAATTGATCCATCGAGACCCGCCCAATAATTGGTGCACGTTTACCATCTATAAAAACACCTGCACCCTGTGAAATTCGAGGGATTCCGTCGGCATATCCCATCGCGACAATTCCTAGAGTTGTATCGATTTCAGTTTTTGCCGTGCCGCCATAACCTACAAAAGATCCTGCCGAAACTTTCTTTACAAGGTGAAGTTTTGCTCGCAGTTGCATTGCCGGCTTTAAACCTAAACTTTTACTATCCCCTAAAGTATTCACATCTGGTGATAACCCATACATTGCAATTCCAACCCGTACTAAATCTAAAGCTGCATTGTGATTTTTCATCGTAGCTGCTGAATTTGAGATGTGTTTAATCGCAGGCATAATTCCAATTGCGGCTAAATCTTCGACCATAGAATTAAAACGATTGAGTTGATTGGTATTTTGTCTTTCACCAGGTTCATCAGCACGAGCAAAGTGAGAGAAAACGCCAATGACTTCTACGTGTGAAAAATCCTGCAATAAAAACTCACCCCATTCATCTAAAAATCCACCCCTCGTCATGCCGGTATCAAGTTCGATGTGAATGCGCGCATTCACCTTAAGTTCTGAAATTTCATGAAATGCCGCAATTGACGAAACAGAAACATCGATATCATGAGTGTGTGCTGCCTTAAAATCCGATCCTGGGGGAAGCAACCACGCCAAAATCGGAATTCGAACACCATGAGTGCGCAGTGCAATCCCTTCTTCAAGAAGCGCAACTCCCAACCAATCAGCACCGCTTTTTTCTGCTATAAGACCAATCTGAATTAATCCATGACCGTATGCATCGGCCTTAACCACGGCCATTAATCGAGTTTCGCATACTGCCTTTATCAAGGAAATATTTGCTGCAATTGCGCCAGTATCGATTCGAGCCTCCGCGCGGTGCTCCATTAACTACGCTCCACAATGACCATCGCCGATGCGATTCCAGCATCGTGTGAAAGTGAGAGATGTACATCTGCCCCATCAATCAAATCGGCAATAGCGCCGCGAAATAGAAAAACAGGTTTGCCATTCTCTAAATTTAGAACTTCAACTTCGTGCCATGCCAGTGCTTTTCCAGTACTTAGTGCTTTTGCCAGCGCCTCTTTAGCGGCAAAGCGCGCTGCCAGAGATGCAACGGGTTTAATGCGCTCACCAGGGGTGAAAAGTTTCTCACGTAAGCCAGGTGTGCGCTCGAGAGAGGTTTTAAAGCGCTCGATATCAACGACATCGATGCCAATTCCATCAATCATGTCACTAACCCTAGTGGAGTTGGCTCTTAGAGGGAACGTAGCGATCTACCGCAATGACTGCGACTAATAATGCGCTACCAACAAAAAGACCACCAAGCAAATCAGTAAACCAATGTGTATGACGAATAAGTGAAACTAAGCAGACAGTAAGTGAGATTGTTACAACACCGAGCGTTGCAAGCCGACCCTGATATCTATCCACACGTGCGTATCGATAAATTAAATAGGCCAAAACTCCCCACGATAAAACGGTGTTTGAGGCATGGCCACTTGGGTAGGACATTCCACCAGCGTGTAACAAATCAAAACCATCGCGTGGTTTAGTTCGTCCCAAAAAGATTTTGAAAATACCTACAACAAAGTTAAGTGCCAATAAAGATAGGACCGCCAAATTAAGTGGTCGCCACGTTTTAAATTTATATGCGATATATAAAGCCGCGATAATTAGGACGGTTGCAGTTAGCCATCGCGCACCTAAATCATCTAATCGCCTTAAAATGAAACCTGATAAACCATCGAATCTAGGCCGGTGCGTGCGATTGACGTCATTATCAAAGTTTACAAGAGGGCCATTACTTAGTACCTGCTGTGTAACAACAAGAAATCCAAAAAATAGAAGCAAAGACCAACGAAGAGCCCGAAACATTTGAGCTTTGCGCATTTATTCAACCGTGACGGACTTAGCCAGATTCCGTGGCTGATCAACGTCATTGCCGCGCGCTACCGCCATTTCATAGGCAAAGATCTGCAACGGAACCGTAGCAAGAACTGGTTGCAATAGGGATGGAACAATAGGAATTCGAATAATATGTTCGGCTCCTTCGACCTGAGCGCCTTCTTCGGCAATTACGATGACACGTGCGCCACGCGCCTTGACCTCTTGAATGTTGCTAAGCATCTTCTCATCGAGTGCATGTTCGTGACCTGCGGGCAAAATCGCGATAACTGGAGTTCCTTCGTCGATTAAAGCGATTGGACCGTGCTTTAGCTCTCCACCTGCAAAACCTTCGGCATGGATATATGCCAACTCCTTCAATTTTAACGCGCCTTCAAGGGCAACTGGATAACCGATGTTTCTGCCAAGAAATAAAACAATATTGTTTTCGGCAAAACTCCGTGTCAGTTTTCGTAATGGCTCCACAGTTTCAAGAATTTGTTCAATCTTTCCGGGTAGTTCTAAGAGTTCGTTGAATAAAACTTCGACTTGATTATCGCTGAGTTCGCCATTTACTTGAGCCAAGTGCAGGCCGATTAAATAAACGGCGATCATCTGAGTCAACAGCGCTTTCGTGGATGCAACGGCAATTTCTGGGCCGGCATGGGTATACAACACAGCATCGGATTCGCGCGGAATCGTCGAAGCGTTGGTATTACAAATAGTTAATACTCGCGCGCCTGCCGCCTTTGCGTGGCGCACAGCCATCAGGGTATCCATGGTTTCCCCAGATTGGGATATTGCAATTACCAAAGTATTACGGTCAATAATCGGATCTCGATAGCGATACTCACTTGCAATTTCGACCTCAACCGGAATTTTGGCCCATTTTTCAATGGCATATTTAGCAATCATTCCGGCGTGATAGGCGGTTCCACATGCAATAACAGTTATCTTCTTCAAAGCGCGAATTTCATCGGTGTTCATTCGTAATTCATCTAAGACAATTTGTTTATTATCACTTAGCCGACCAATCAAAGTATCGGCAACCGCCTTTGGCTGTTCGAAAATCTCTTTAAGCATGAAGTGTGTGAAGCCACCTTTTTGCGCAGCCGCAGCGTCCCAAGAGATTTCATACTCTTTAGGCTCAATATCTACGCCTTCACAATCGGTAATGCTCACTGAGGTTGGAGTAATTGTTACGACTTCATCTTGACCGAGCTCAATGGCTCTTTTGGTGTAATCAATAAACGCGGCAACATCAGAGGCCAAGAAATTTTCGCCGATACCTAAGCCAACAACAAGTGGCGAGTTACGGCGAACTCCAACGACGACGTCGGGTGCATCGGCGTGAATTGCAACTAAAGTAAATGAACCGCGGAGTGATTTTACGGCATCGCGCATCGCGGCAGTTAAATCGCCATTGTGTTTTTTGCGAAGATCACTGAGTAAATGAGCAACTGATTCGGTATCGGTTTCCGATGAAAAAATGTGTCCACGCAGTTCGAGGTCTTTGCGAAGCTCTGAGTAATTTTCAATAATTCCATTGTGAATAACGGCTAACTTGCCCTCATTATCGACGTGCGGGTGGGCGTTACTATCAGTTGGACCACCGTGAGTTGCCCATCGCGTGTGCCCGATTCCTGAATGAACAACTGGAAGTGAGGCATCAAGTGAGCTTTCTAAATTAGATAGTTTTCCGGCTTTTTTTACAATATAAAGTTTGTCCGATGTACCAAGAGCGATGCCCGCTGAGTCATAGCCGCGATATTCTAAGCGTCGCAGACCTTCAATCAATGGAATTGAAGCAGATTGTGGCCCTGTGTATCCCACAATTCCGCACATAGTTACTTACCCCAATTCAGTTTTTACAACATCTGCAAGAGATCTGGCAATTTCTTGGGCAAGGCTATCACTGGCCGCTTCCACCATGACTCTAACAAGTGATTCAGTTCCTGATGCACGCAATAGCACGCGACCGCTATCTCCAAGGGTTTCGTTAGCTTTTTGTACTGCCGCTGAAATCACCGTTGATTGATGGAGGTTTTCCTTCTTCACATCTTTAATATTGATGAGAACTTGAGGAAAGCGCACCATTGTTGCGGCCAGCTCTTGAAGAGTTTTACCAGTACGAACAACTTCTTGGAGAAGTTGTAACGCCGTTAAAATGCCGTCTCCAGTATTAGCAAGATCTCGCATAATCACATGGCCTGATTGCTCTCCGCCAAGTGAGTATCCATTTGCAATCATATTTTCTAATACATATCGATCACCGACCGGAACCGTCACTACATCAATGCCAGCATCTCTCATTGCATGCATGAAACCTAAGTTGCTCATGACTGTTGCAACGACAGTGTTGCCCTTTAATTTTCCGCGAGCCTTAAAGCCACGGGCCAGAATCGTTAATATGTGGTCACCATCAATTTCATTACCGGTGGCATCTATTGCCAGACACCTGTCGGCATCGCCATCATGGGCGATTCCGATGTCGGCACCTTCTTTTAATACGGCGGCACGTAGTTGTTGCAGATGCGTTGAACCACAATCTTCATTAATGTTCCAACCATCGGGCTGATTAAAAATTGCAATAACCTCTGCGCCCGCGCGGCGATAAGCCTCAGGGGCCGTATTTGACGCCGCGCCATTTGCGCAGTCAACGACAATTTTTAAATCTTTGAGTGGAGTTTCAACTGATGCTAATAAATGCGTGAGATAACGCTCGGTGGCCGTGTCATCGATAATTGCCCGACCAACTCCACGACCAGTTGGACGCTTCCACTCTTCACCCATGCGCGCTTGGATGCGCGCTTCAATTGCATCATCTAACTTTCCACCACCGCGTGCAAATAACTTGATTCCATTATCTGGCATTGGGTTATGGGATGCGCTAATCATGACACCAAGATCTGCGTGAGATTCTGCAACTAAATGTGCGATCGCAGGAGTTGGTAAAACTCCAACACGGAAAACGTTGATTCCAGCACTCGTTAAGCCAGCAACAACGGCTGCTTCTAAGAACTCTCCTGATGCTCGAGAGTCTTGACCAACTATGGCCGTCGGTCGATGATCTCTATTTGAAGAACTCTCAACTAAAACGTGAGCGGCGGCAACAGAGACGTCAAGTGCGAGCTCTGCTGTTAGGTCAAAATTGGCTAAGCCACGGATTCCATCGGTACCAAAGAGTGCCATTGGAACTCCTCTACTGAATGTGGATTAGCGCTTGCTGTATTGAGAACGCTTACGTGCTTTTTTAAGGCCGTACTTCTTGCGCTCGATAACACGTGCATCACGTGATAAGAATCCGGCTTTCTTTAACGCTGGACGGTTTGCTTCTTCATCAATTTGATTGAGTGAACGTGCAACACCAAGGCGTAACGCTCCGGCTTGACCGGATACTCCGCCACCATTGATACGCGCGAAAACGTCGTACTGGTTTTCAGCACCTACTGTGCGAAATGGTTCAGAGACTGATTGTTGGTGAACTTTATTTGGAAAGTAATTCTCAAGAGTTTTACCGTTAACAACCCACTTGCCTGTACCTGGAGTTAAACGCACGCGAGCAACGGCCTCTTTACGACGACCCGTGCCCCCGCCTGGAGCTTTGATTGCAGGACGGTTAGTTGCAGCCGCTGGAGTCGATGATGTATATGACGTAGGAACTTCATTCTCATCAAGATCTGTAAGTGTTGTGTTCTCTGACATGTCCATCCCCTACTTCACGATTTGTGAAACTTGACTGAATACATATGGCTTTGGTGCTTGCGCTGCATGAGGATGGTTAGGTCCTGCATAAACTTTGAGCTTTGATGTTATATCGCGGCCTAGGCGATTCTTAGGAATCATTCCCTTGATCGCTTTTTCAACGGCGCGAGTTGGGAACTTTTCAATAAGCTCACCATAAACCGTTGATGTTAAGCCACCTGGAAAACCAGAGTGATGATGCGCCCACTTCTGCTTTACCTTGTTACCTGACAATGCGATTTTTTCGGCGTTGATGATGATGACAAAATCGCCCATATCCATGTGTGGTGCAAATGTTGGCTTGTGCTTTCCGCGAAGAAGAACGGCGGCATGGGATGCAAGACGGCCCAAGACCACATCTTGTGCATCGATGACGTGCCACTCTCGGACTGCGTCACCTGCCTTTGGACTATATGTACGCACGCTATTGCCTACCTTCTATTTCGGGTTTACATCTATAAGCACCCCCAAGGAGCGCAGAGGAGTAAGGGTACCTGTGGATGCGCGAAGGGTCAAAATGAGCGTATTTAATGCTCGAAAACAGGCTCAG
>JANYCW010000061.1 GCA_025360085.1 Actinomycetes bacterium | reverse complement strand
GGACCTAGCGCGCCAAGTAAGCAACTTCTTGATGCACAACTTAAATCCTTAGAGCACCGCGGACCTGATGACAGCGGTACATATGTAAATGGCGGAATTGGCTTAGGAATGGGACGTTTGGCAATCGTAGAAATCGCTGCCGGTAAACAACCTGCATCCGATACCACCGAGCGGATAAATATGGTTTTTAATGGCGAAATCTATAATTACCGCGAACTGCGTCATGAGTTAGAACAGAGCGGAATCCACTGCCGGACTTCGAGTGAATCCGAAGTTATTATTAATCTTTATCTAAAGTTTGGTTTAAATTTCATTGACAAACTCAATGGAATGTTTGCAATCGCCATCCACGACGCACGTGATAATTCTCTGCATTTAATCCGAGACCGCATTGGCAAGAAACCGCTATGGATCTCGCAATTAAACGACGGAACTTTGTTCTTTGCATCTGAAGTTCGTGCCTTAATGTTGGCTCGTCCTGATCGCACTTTACGTACAGACATGGTTGCCGAAGTCATGCAGTACGGCTACATCAACGCCCCATACTCTGCATTTAATGAAATAACCCAACTTCCACCAGCGTCAGTTTTAACTTGGCACGAAGGCAAAACTTCCACGAGTAAATATTGGGAGCCAGATTTTGATACTAAAGTTCAAATCCCATACGAAGATGCACTAGAGGTCACTAAGAAGTTAATAGAAGAATCCGTATCTCGCCGCTTAGTATCCGAGCGACCTTTAGGTTCATTTCTAAGTGGAGGTTACGACTCAACAATTGTTACGGCATACATGGCCAAGTTAATGAGCGAGAAGGTTCAAACCTATTCAATCGGTTTTCATAACGCGCAATTCAACGAAGCCCACCACGCCAAACAAGTAGCCAATTACCTCGGTACTAACCACCACGAAGAGATTCTTAGCCCGGACCCAGCAGTTGTTGTTGAAAAAATCGCTCACATTTTAGATCAACCCCTCGCCGATTCCTCAATCGTTCCAACGTATTTACTTGCAAAATTCGCCCGCGAAAACCTTATTGTCGCCCTTGGTGGCGACGGTGGCGATGAAGTCTTTGGTGGTTATGACCGGTACTTAGCTACCCCGATTCTTCAAGGATTAAACCCAATCCTAGGGCTTGCGAAATTTGGACTTGGGCTAGTTGATAAAAAAGTTCTTGGTAAGGGTCGAAAAATTAATCGCGCAAGCTCTCAACTAAATCAGAAAGAGTCATTAGCGCATCGTTTCAGTTCAATTCATTCCCTAGCGCAACCAGAAGACTTAGCAATTCTCCTAATGCCAGGCATCGATTCCAGCGCAGCTACAACGATTTTCGTGAATGCATTTAATAAAGGGGATATCTCCGTATTTGAAAGAATGATTCGCTCTGACCTCTCGTCTTATCTTCCAGGAGATTTATTAGTAAAAGCGGACATTGCAACAATGGCAAATAGTCTGGAACTCAGGTCTCCGATGCTTGATGTCAATGTTGTTGAGTGGGGTTTATCTCTGCCGCGCAAATATAAAATTAAAGGATTTGAAACTAAACACATCCTTAAAGATGTGGCACGTTCTTTAGTCCCAGCCAATTTAATTGATCGCCCGAAAATGGGTTTTGGAATCCCACGTGAAGAATGGCTCCGCACCGGAATGAGAGAAATGGTGATTGACACTCTTACCGACACAACAGCAACTCAACGAGGTTGGTTTAATGCCATTGAAGTTAAGAAGGTGATTGATATCCACATGAACGGTGAGGGCAAAGACAACCTCATTTGGCCAATGTTGATGTTAGAACTGTGGGCTAGGACTTGGCTCGACTAGCAAAGAGCTTTTTGTATAGTGCTTCATGATCGTTCACTAACCGCTTAACCCCAAAACTGGCAAGTGTGAATTCTTGGGCAGCCACGCCCATCCTGGTCCGTAATTCGCTGTTATTTACTAACTTTTCAAGGGCATCAGATATCTCTGCAACTTCTAAACTAGTTATAATTCCGGTGAAACTATCTAATACTACTTCAGGTACTGATCCAACTCGCGTAGTAACAACCGGCAAGCCGGCCATCCCTGCCTGTATCAAGCTTAATGGTGTTCCCTCATTATCACTGGTCAGCACAACCATATCGGCAACAACTAAAACCTTTTCAATATCACTTTGCCATCCTAAAACTTTTACAGGTAAATTCTCACGTGCAATCCTTTCACGACATTGATCCAATAGTTCGCCATCTCCCGCAATAAAGAATTCAAGATTAATCCCGCGTTTCCTTATTTCGCTTACAACATCTAGAAATCTATCGGGACGCTTAATTTTTGTCACACGGCCAATAAATGCGCATTGCAATGCCATTGTATTTAGGCCAAAAGATTCTATCGATTCTCTTTTACTAGGCAATCGCCCAATCTTTAACCCTGGTGGCATTATTCCAAACTTTTTAAAATTTCCAATCCCGGCTGCTAATAAATCCTCTCGTACTTTTTCTCCAACAGCCAATAGTTGGTCGGTAAAAATCGCTAATATCTTTTCAGCAATAACAACCAACAACCGTTTGAATGGTCCAAAGTATCCTTTGAGTAGATGTCCATGAAAGGTATGCACACGGATAGATGGTTGCAAGGAAACAATTGACGCAATTCGACCTAAGAATCCAGCTTTGGCTGTGTGTGTATGAATAACGTGTGGTTTAAAACCTCTAATCTCTTTGATAAGTGAAATAAACGCTCTGATATCCCCGCCCAAACTTATTCGTCGCCCGAAACCTTCAATTCGAGAAGCGTTTACATCGGTTGCAACGGTATCTAAATAGTCGGCCTCATCGGTGGCACAAAAACCGGTATATAAGCGGTGATCAAAATCGTGCGAATTAATTCCTCGGATCAATCCAGAAACCTGCACAGCCGGACCGCCCACATTCATACGGGCGATAATTCGCATGACCCTAATGGGGGCTTTTGTCTCCTGGCTCACTTGGCAATCTTCCCTTAAATTCCTACCTATAAGGCCATAAATGTC
>JANYCW010000024.1 GCA_025360085.1 Actinomycetes bacterium | reverse complement strand
TCAACTGGACCTTTTAAAGATCGGCCAGGTCAGGATTTGCTAGCGCAATCGATATCGGGTCTGCCTTGGCTCAACGGTAAAGCCGGCGATCCTCCAGTCCCGGTCGGGTTAGCGGTGGCCGATATCTTTACTTCAACACATTTGGCTCACGGGATTACGGCACTGTTGCTTCGACGTGAGAGAACAGGCAAGGGTGGCCTCGTGGAATCAAGTCTGCTTGAATCTATGTTAGATCTGCAATTTGAGTTAATTACTGCCAATCTCTTTGATCCGAATGTGATAGTCAAACGCGGTAGTGGCGCGCATGCATTCTTGCCAGCACCATATGGCATTTATAAGACCTCAAATGGATACATGGCAATTGCAATGACGCCCATTCCGCCTCTTGGGACACTACTTGGAATTGATTTAAATCGGTATGAGGATCCAAAGAGTTGGTGGAGTGAGCAAGAAGAGATTACAAATATCCTTTCAAAATGGATTTTAACTCAAGAGACCAAACACTGGTTGGAGATTCTAGATGCGGCAGATATTTGGTGCGCGCCGGTACTCACTTTGCCTGAATTGATCGCACATGATGGTTTCAAGGAACTAGACATGACACAGACTGTTACTCGTACGTCAATCGATGGCTCAAAAAAGATTGAAATTAAGACAACACGTTCACCGATTCGAATCGATGGACATCCCATCAAAAGTTCAAAAGGTGCTCCTCACGTTGGGGAAGACACTGAAAAGATCCGCCAAGAGTTTGGGATATAGAGAGGCTTATAGAAAATGAAGAATCCAAATCCAGATCCCGTGTCACGTTACGAAATTCCAGTTTGGAATCAAGACGTACAACTGTATGAGGATTATGAGGTGGGTGAAGTTGATCGTTCACTACGGCGAACTATCTCCGAAGGCGAAGTTATGCTCTTTAACTCCCTTGTTTTAGATATGCATCCATACGTGGGGGATGATATTTGGGCTCGCGAGCATGGATTGTTCAAAAGACGGTTAGTGCCAGGGGCGATGGTCTTTAGTTATGGCTTAGGACTTTTTGCTCATAACAACGTTAATACATTTAGCTATGGCTACGACAAACTACGTTTCATAAAGCCGACATTTATAGGTGACACCATTTATGGAATGCGGACTTTGCTTGAGAAGAGCCCAAAGTACGAAACCATGGGTCTCATTCGAGTTAGCTATGAGATTTTCCGTGCCGATAATGAAGAGTTAGTTCTCTATACCGAGCATCTCCAAACTGTTCTCTATCGGACAACTCAAGCCGGAAACATTGCAGTCCAGGTAAAGGAGTAAGCCGTGATAGACCAGTTCAAAGAAGTTGCTGACGCAGTCCGTCTTGAAATTCCTAAGAATCACCGAGTGCCGGTTGCAATTGTGGGAGCAGGCGGAATCGTTGATGGTGCCCACCTTCCCGCATATAGAAAAGCTGGCGTCAAGGTTGTCGGTATAACTGATGTCGATGCTGAAAAAGCCCATGATGTTGCCAAGCGTCATGGGATTGAAAAAGTTTACGACAACCTTGATCAAATGTTGGAACAATCACAGGCTGTAATTTTCGATATTGCAGTTCCTGCCGATACCCAGCCAGCATTATTTGAAAAGATTGCAAAAGTAGGTAAAAATATTTTGGCACAAAAACCTTTGGCTACTACCGTTGAAGCCGGTACCGCAATGGCCGATCTAGTGGATCAGTACAAAATAATTGCAGGAGTAAATCAACAACTTCGTTTTGAAGAAGGCGTAGCTGCTGCACACAAAATGGTTGAGTTAGGTTGGATTGGTGAAGTTAGTAACTTCTCGATAACAGTCAACTTAATTACCCCTTGGGAGCTCTGGCCTTGGGCAAAAGATCTCGAACGTCTGGAAATAATGCTTCACTCCATTCATTATCACGATCTCATCCGTTGGTTTCTTGGAGATCCTAAAACTGTTTTTTGTGTCGATGGTCGTACTAAGGGTCAATATCCAAAAGGAGAGACCCGAACGATAAGTACCTACAAATATGCGCAAGGAGTAAGTGCGCTCGTACATGCCAATCATGTCAATCGTGGTGGTGATAACTATGCCGAGTATCGAATAGATGGAGACAAGGGATCTATCAGGGGAACTCTAGGTTTGTTATATGACTATCCGAGTGGCCGTGTAGATACTCTCGAAGTTAATTCACAAGTAGTGCCCACCGATGGTTGGATGCCATATCCAGTTACCACTCGTTGGTTTCCAGATGCATTTATCGGAACAATGGGATCGGTAATGTCGGCAATAGCAATAGGTAGCCAAGTACGGTCATCGGTTCGCGATAACGTAAACACTCTCAAACTCGTTCATGCACTGTATCGTTCTATGGACTCAGGCAAATCTATTGACCTCTAATTCATTATTTGATCTGACCGGTAAGACGGCGGTAATCACTGGCGGCAATGGCGGAATAGGTTTGGGATGCGCACGGGGACTTGCAAAATCCGGTGCCAATATCGCAATCTGGGCGCGCGATAACGATAAAAACGCCGCTGCAACCAAAGAGCTACAAGCGTTAGGCGTTAGTGCATGCTCTTATCTAGTCGATGTCACTTCGAGACAAGATATTGAAAATGCAATTGCAGCAACAGTTTCAGATTTTGGTGGAGTTGATATTTTAATCGCTAACGCCGGTCTAAATATTCGAATGCGACCCGAAGAATATAGTGAGGAGATTGTTGATCAAATAATTGACGTCAATCTCAAGGCAGTCTTTACATGTTCGCAATTGCTCTATCCAGAGTTAAAAAAGCGTGGTGGAGGCAAAATAATCCTGATTGGCTCACTCACAAGTGTTCAAGGATTTGGAGTTGCTCCGATTTATTCGGCTACAAAAGGGGCGGTAGTCCAGTTAGGGAAGTCATTGGCAGCGGCCTGGGGTGCTGACAATATTCAAGTAAATACAATCTTGCCCGGTTGGATTACTACCGAGATGACTTCGGTTACTCGCGCAATTCCGGGTCTACCCGAGCACATTCTTTCGCGAACTCCTGCAGGGCGCTGGGGGTCACCCGGTGATTTTGAGGGCATTGCTAACTTCTTTGCATCAACTGCATCGGATTTTGTCACTGGAACTAGTATTCAAATAGATGGAGGGTTTACGAGTACGTTAGCACTCTTTGATTTACCTAAAGATTAAACTACGGCATAAAATCTATAACTTGAGATTTAATCACACCAATTCCGTCAATTCCTGTGCGGACAACTTGACCTGCGTGTAAATACACAGGAGGTTTAAATCCAAGTCCGACCCCAAACGGCGTACCGGTATTGATGACATCACCTGGGAAAAGCTCCATGAACTGGCTGATGTACCAGACAACGTGGTTAATACCAAAGAGGAGGTCATTGGTATTTGAATCTTGCTTCATAACACCGTCGACCTCGCACCATAAACGTAAGTTATGTGGATCTATTGAATCACCCGTAACAATCGATGGACCAAGGGGATTAAAAGTTGGAAATGACTTTCCCTTCACCCACTGCCCAGAGCGCTCGATCTGCCAATGACGCTCGCTAATATCTTGGCTGATGGTGTATCCCAAAATATGGCTTGGAGAGTCATCAGGGGATTGGAGATAGAGCGCACGTTTTCCAATCACAATGGCAAGCTCAACTTCATAATCAGTTGCCGTGCTTGAAGGAGGAATGACGATGTCGTCATTGGGACCAACAACAGAATCGGGAGCCTTCATGAATATAACTGGCTCTTTCGGTGTTTCAGCTCCAGTCTCGGCGATGTGTCCTAAGTAGTTCAACCCAACACAGATAACTTTTGTCGCTCTCTTAATGGGAGAGCCGAAACGAACCCCATTAATAGATGTGCGCGGTAATGTAGTCAGATTGGCGCCGCGAATTCGTTCGAACGCCCCATTTTCCAAATCATCACGTGACCAATCTGAAATGAGAGAGTCGACAAAAATTGCCTCAAGAGCCTCAATTACAACGGGTCGCTCGGCTCCAAGCTCACCTATGCGCGCGATTCTCATCTACTTCACCCCTGGCAGAGTTCCGAGGCCAGTATTAGTTGGTAGTAATCGAACATGCTTTGGTTCGAGCTCTTGAATTGAGTTCACACCTAGAAGTTTCATGCCACGAATCATCTCCGTTTGTAGAATTGTCAGCGCCCGTTCCACACCTTCTTGACCACCTGCCATAAGTCCGTACAGGTATGCGCGACCGATGTAGGTGAAATCTGCCCCTAATGCAATTGCGGCCAAAATATCTCCACCATGCAAAATTCCAGTGTCGATATGTATTTCAAGCTCTTTCTTTAACTCTTTTTTAATATCAACGAGTAAATGTAGAGGAATTGGTGCCCTATCTAATTGTCGTCCTCCGTGATTTGATAAAATTATTGCATCGGCTCCAGCGTTAGCTGCTTTCTTTGCATCCTCTACGGTTTGGATACCCTTAATTGTTAAAGTGCCATCCCACTGTTTGCGAATCCATGCCAAATCTTCGAATGTCATTGTTGGATCGAACATGAAATCTAAAAGCTCGGCAACGGTACCGTTCCAATTTTTCATTGTCGCAAATGAGATTGCTGGGGTAGTTAAAAAATTAAACCACCATTCAGGTTTCGGTATGGCATTTACGATTGTTTTAATATTTAATGATGGAGGAACAGTTAAGCCGTTTCTTGTATCACGCAATCGAGCCCCAGAGACTGGAACATCGACCGTGAGAATCAGATTTTTGACTCCGCAAGTTTGCGCGCGCTGAACCAACTCCATACTGGCATCGCGATCTTTCCACATATAAAGCTGAAACCAATTGACACCTTTGGGAACTGTCGCCACAACGTCCTCAATCGTCGTTGTCCCTAAGGTAGAGAGCGAGAATGGAATACCAAATTTGTGCGCAGCTTTTGCTACTGCTTTTTCGCCCTCTGAGTGCATCATGCGAGTAAAGCCTGTTGGAGCAATTCCTACGGGCATGGCAAAACTCTCTCCTAATACGTTCGTTTCAAGGGAGAGGTTTTCAACATTGTGCAAAATATTGGGGCGAAACTCCAGATCCATATATGCACGGCGTGCGCGCTCTAGAGTCACTTCGCTCTCAGCTGCGCCATCGGTATAGTCGAAGGGGCCACGAGGAGTACGTTTTTTAGCAATTGCCCTCAAATCCCAGATCGTGAGGGCTTTAGCTAAGCGTTTTTCTCGGCTTGGGAGCCTGGGAATTGAGAATTTAAGCAGCGGAGAAAGATCGCGCCACCTAGGAAACTGCCGTTTAAAATTTTCCGTCATTTCCCAATTCCACCCCCTTATGGGTGAAATCCTATACGATTTCTTCTCACAAGACCACACACGGGCCGAAATAACTCAGAGATACTATGGCTATCGCTAGATTGGGCTTCAGAGAGAAAGGTCAATGATGACCGAACGACTTATCCACCCATTTACTTTCGGGGACATGTCCCAAAAAGATCTCTTAGGTGGCAAAGGTGCAAACTTGGCCGAGATGGTGCGCATTGGACTACCGGTTCCTCCAGGCTTCACAATTACGACGCATGCATGCAGGCAGTTTCTTCACTCAGGTGACATGCCGCCTACTTTACATTCTGAGATTGAAGAAGCGCTCAAAGATTTAGAAAATGTGACAGGTAAAAAATTCGGTGGCATCGATAATCCGCTTTTAGTTTCGGTGAGATCTGGTGCGAAGTTCTCCATGCCAGGAATGATGGAAACAGTTCTCAATGTTGGAATGACACCAGAGGTTACCGAGTCACTTGCAGCCTCTTCAGGAAATCCGCGCTTTGCTTGGGATTCATATCGTCGCTTTATAGAGATGTTTGGCAAAATCGTCTGCAACATCGCACCTGATGAGTTTCACAAAGTCCAAGATCGTATTGTTGCTTCTGCTGGTGTGGAAAATATCCAATCACTTGATGTTGATGGGCTGAAACTTTTGTGTGATGGCTTTGTTAAAGTAATTCAATTAGCAACCGGTGAGAATTTTCTAGCGGATCCGCGCGAGCATCTTATTAGATCAGTCGAAGCTGTCTTTAAATCATGGAACTCCGAGCGGGCGCAGTTGTACCGCCGACGTGAGCGAATTCCATCAGATATCGGCACCGCGGTAAATATTCAATCAATGGTCTTTGGAAATCTCAGCGATGATTCTGGAACTGGCGTTGCATTCACTCGCAACCCATCTACTGGTGAAACGGGGCGTTACGGTGACTATCTTCAAAGAGCGCAGGGTGAAGATGTTGTGGCAGGTATTCGCACCCCTATGTCATTGGACGAGTTTGGCCAATTAACTCCAGTTGTCGCCGCCGAACTTGATTCTGTAATGCAGTTATTAGAAGATCACTACAAGGATCTTTGTGATATTGAATTCACGGTTGAGCGCGGAAAACTCTGGATTCTGCAGACCCGCGTGGGTAAGCGCACCGCTGAAGCGGCTTTTCGTATTTCGCTGCAGTTTGTTGATGAAGGTAAAATAACGATGGATGAGGCGCTCATACGCACTTCAGGTGATCAATTAGCGATGCTCATGTTTCCGCAGTTTGATACCTCTGGGCAGTTAATGGAAATCGCACGGGGAATTCCAGCATCACCAGGGGCCGCCGTTGGCGAAGTTGTCTTTGATTCTAAACGGGCTTTTGATCTCTCAAAATCGGGCAAGAAAGTTATTTTAGTGCGCCGAGAAACTAGCCCCGATGATTTAGTTGGAATGGTTGCATCTCAAGGAATTCTGACAAGTCGCGGCGGTAAGACTTCACATGCCGCCGTTGTGGCTAGAGGAATGGGCAAGACGGCCGTTTGTGGAACGGATTCAATTTCCGTTGATGAGAGAGCGAACTTATTTACTGCTGGGGCGATCACTGTTTATGAAGGCGATGTAATTTCAATTGATGGAACAACAGGTGCGGTCTATTTAGGCGATGTTCCAGTTGTTGCATCGTCGGTTACTTCTTATCTGGAGGGACGTTTATCGGCACATTCGGAAGAGGCGGCTCCGGTGGTAAAGGCCGTGGATCGCATTTTGATGCACGCCGATGCTCATCGTAAATTGAAGGTCCACACCAACGCCGATACACCTGAGGATGCAATCCGCGCACGAATTTTGGGTGCTGAGGGTGTTGGTTTATGCCGCACCGAACATATGTTTTTAGGTCCACGCCGCTCCTATGTTGAGCGATTAGTTTTGGCAGAAAATGATGATGTACAGCGCTCAGTAATCTCTGAAATGGAGCCGCTACAGCGCGCTGACTTTGTAGGCATCATGATGGCGATGTCTGGGCTACCAGTGACAATTCGCTTGCTCGACCCACCGCTGCATGAGTTTTTGCCTTCTCTCGCAGTCCTGAGTGCTGAAATGGCTCGCGCCGAAGCACTTAAAGAAGAAGTCTCACCTCGTGATAGAGCTATATTCGCTGCGGTAAATCGACTACATGAATCCAATCCAATGCTCGGCCTTCGCGGAGTTCGCCTTGGAATTTTGATTCCTGAACTCTATAAAATGCAGGTTAGAGCACTGGTGCATGCATTTCTTGAAGTTCGAAAGTTAGGTCATGACCCGCGTCCTGAGGTAATGATTCCACTTGTTGCAACCCAGCGCGAACTTTTGTACTTACGCGAAACCCTTGAGGCCGAGATTGCAAAGACTTTTAAAGGCTCAGGCTTGAGCGTTAAAATCCCCATTGGCACAATGATCGAAACTCCACGCGCTGCTATTACGGCAGATCGATTAGGTGTGTATGCCGATTTCTTCTCTTTCGGCACAAATGATTTAACGCAGTTAACGTGGGCATTTAGTCGAGATGATGTCGAATCAACTTTCCTGCCACGTTATTTAGATTTAGAACTTTTACCTTTTAACCCATTTGAATCATTGGACGAAGCTGGTGTTGGAATTTTGTTACGCACCGCTGTTGATCTCGCGCGGGGTCTTCGCAGTGATTTCAAACTCGGAGTGTGCGGTGAACACGGGGGAGATCCTCGTAGTATTCACTTCTTTAATTCACTGGGCCTTGATTACGTTTCATGTTCTCCATTTCGAGTTCCAATTGCGCGTCTAGAGTCAGGTCGTGCCGCCGTCACAATGTAGCGCCAGCGTGGCGATAGGGTTGCACTCATGAGCGATATGTCGGACAAGGTGCGCCAAGCACTTGATACCGCGGTCACGGCAATCGGCGGTGCGCCGCGCGAGGGCCAGATACAAATGGCAGAAGCGGTTGCCAATGCCTTAACCGATCGCCACCATTTAATGGTCCAGGCTGGCACAGGTACCGGTAAGTCGCTCGCTTATTTAATTCCACCTTTAGTACATGGCCACAAAGTTTTAGTTGCAACGGCAACGCTCGCGCTACAACGCCAGTTGGTAGAGCGCGATTTACCCGCCGTTGTTCCCGCCCTTGAAAAAGTATTAGGTCGCGAAATTACTTATGCAATCTATAAGGGCGTCGGTAACTATGTCTGCTTGCAGAAGATGAATAGTGAAGAGCCCGATGCAGATAGCGAAATGATGTTGGGAGTCTCATCGTTAGAAAAAGATGCTAAGCGCTTGCATGAATGGGCGCGCAAGCCAGGAATTTCGGGTGATCGCGATGATGCCCCCGATGTTGACAGACGAGTGTGGGCGGCCAACTCAGTTTCAGGTCGTGAGTGTGTCGGTGCCGATAAGTGTGCATATGGCACTTCCTGCTTTGCGGCCAACGCTAAAGGCAAAGCGCAGAGCGCCGACGTCGTCGTTACTAACCACACCTTGCTTGCAATTGAAATTGTGGATTCGCATCCAATTTTGCCCGAGCGCGACGTCGTCGTTTTAGATGAGGCTCACGAGTTTATGGATCGTGCCACTCAAGCGGTTACTGAAGAGTTGACATCGGCACGTGTTCTGCGTGCCTCGGCGATGGCGCGCAAATTTATGCCAGGCAAGCTCGCCGATTCTTTTCATAAAGCCGCCAATGATTTTCACGAAGCCATGGTCGATTACGGCGAAAGCATTCGGGGCGATGTGACTTCTCAGGCCCGCTTAAAGGAAATCCCACAATCCCTCGAATCACCGATACGAAAAGTGCGTGAAAGTGCGCAAGCAATCACGCAATTTCTATCCAAAGATGATGAGATTATCGATACCGACATTATGGCCGAACGCGCTCGAGTCAAAGGCGCAGTAAATGAGATTTCAACGACTGCCGCAACGCTACTAAAACTCGGTGATGGTTTTGTGTTGTGGTATGAACCTACGTTTTCTACTTTGTATTTAGCTCCACTGTCGGTCTCTGAAGTTTTGCGTGAAAACCTTTTGACGCAAACGCCAGTAATTGCGACATCGGCGACGCTTACAGTTGGAAACTCTTTCAACGCACTAGCAAAAAGTATTGGCTTTTTAGTTGGAGACGATGTAGAAAGTGATTTCAAAAGTGGAGATGTAGATCCGGCGAATCTGCAGATGCTCGATGTTGGCTCTCCTTTTGACTTTGCTAATCAAGGGGTTTTATATATGCCAAAACATTTGCCCGAACCTGGCAGAGATGGCCCAAGTATTCAGGCGCTGACCGAGCTTGGTGAATTAATCGATGCTGCAGGTGGGCGAACTTTGGCGCTGTTTTCATCATGGCGTGGGGTAGAGGCCGCCGATTCGCATTTGCGAAAAGTCTTAGCCGAACTTCCCATAAAGATTTTTACTCAAAAGCGTGGAGATTCCGTAGGCCCGCTCGTCGAGCGATTTGCTAAAGATGAGACATCCATCTTGCTCGGAACAATGTCGCTGTGGCAAGGCGTTGATGTTCCCGGAAATAGCTGCATTCTCGTGGCTATAGATCGAATTCCATTTCCCCGTCCTGATGAGCCCATCATGTCAGCACGCGCCGCCGCCGCTGATGCCGCTGGGGGCAGTGGTTTCATGCAGGTTTCACTTCCCCGAGCGGCTCTGCTTTTAGCTCAAGGCACTGGTCGCTTAATTAGATCGCTCGATGATCGCGGAGTAGTCGCGATTCTAGATTCTAGAATCATTACTAAACGCTATGGCAGCGTGCTTCTAAACTCCATGCCACCATTATGGAGAACCTCAGATAAGGTTATTGTTCAAGAGTCATTGCGCAGACTTAGCCAAAGCGTGAAAGAATAGAGAAATGCCGCATATCGAAACTGCAACTTTAGCGCAGCACCGCGATTGGCGACGTGGCCAGCTCATAGAGGCGGCAACCGCTATTGCTCTTGAATCTGGCGGAGGCGCCATAACCGTATCTGCCGTTGCAGAGCGCGCAGGTCTGGCACGAACTTCAGTCTATGAATACTTCAGTAGCAGTTCAGATATCGTTGCTGATCTGGTGATTGATGAGTTGAAAAACTTTACGGCAATCTTGAAGGAATCTATTCGCGGTTGCGATCTGCCCTATGAATGTATTGAATCATGGGTTGCCGCAGCTTTGCACTACATCGCAGATGGCCAACATTTATTGGCAAAAGCGCTCAATGCAACATCACTTCCACAAGAGCGCGCCGCCGCCATTGGAGCTGCCCACCGTGCATTACTTGCACCGTTGAACGAAGCTTTGGAAGGCATGGGAGTCAAGGACATTGCTCAAGCTCTTGCCTATATTCAAGCTACAACGGATGTTGCATCAAAGAGAATTGAAGCCGGCCACAATGCAGAAAGTGAAATTAAATCTGCAACCTCTTTCTGCATCAGTGGCCTTGCCTCACTGTGATTATTTAACTTCGGTAACTATCTGAGTATTGAGCCTCTGATACAGAGCCGTAATTCCGGGCGCCGAGATGTCGAGGGTGCAACTGCCCTTCGCTGCTTTAACAATATTTTTGACAACCGTACAACTTCCACTTGCACTATAGGTCACGAATTCACCAAAATTACTCTTTTTAGGTAGCACGCTACGCTTAGCCGAACTGATAGAAAAACTTGGAATGGTCTGTACACCAGGTATTAATTCAAGGGGGAAGTGCGCCGTTACTGCAGCGAACTCAAGATTTCCAGGTGAAGTAATTGCAATATCGCAGTAGCCACCGCCCTTTAATGCAGTAATTGTCATTGTTTTAAGTGAGCAAGCTGGGGCAAGGGATGCAAATGTTAGAGGCACGCCTGTTTTGGATGTAGCGGTAAGAGTGGCGATTTGTCTGTAGGAAATCTTCATCGGAACCCTTGTACTTAACGCGCTACCATTTATTTTCGCACTAATTTCATCGACTGGCTTGACGATTGAATCTAATCCAGATTTGAATGTGAGCGCTATGAATTGATCTTCAGTGAGATTACCCGGAACTGTATGGTCGTATCGCAGAAAAACACCACACTTTGACATACGGCAATCTATTGCAGTTGATCCTGCTGAAAATGTCGCTGTTGGCTTAAAGATAATATCTGCAGTCGGTATAAAAGATGCACCTATAGCAGTAGAGACCCAGAGTTGAACTGCGCCATTGCAAAGGGTTGGTCTTGCACCTACTGCGCCTTCAACACACTCTTGAAGGTAAAGACCACCCAGTTTCGGAAAATTACTAAGTGCAATATGGACGATAGCTCCGCTTGGTTCCAGATTCACAAGTGGGCCACCTGCGAACTTAGTTTCGGCGGCTTGAGCATTCGTAGGAAATACAAGCGATGCCACTAGCGCGATGCTTATCATAATTTTTTTCATAAGTGATCCTTATTTCTTTATGGTAATGGGAATGAAAAGGTCGTAACTTCTGTCTTCACTGCGCAAATGATCGGCACGAACCGTTATTGCGCATCTGACTTTGGTGCAATTAAATTTTCCAATCATTGTGGAAATTTTTAGTTTCTTAGTGAAACGTCCCCCAGGTAAAAACTCTTCGGCAAGGCCCACGCCATATGGGGGCGGGTTGGATGAAATCCAAAAAGATGCTTCGCCCGTTCCGGCTTTGTTTACTCCACCACCACAAGGTGTTGGTGTCGCGCCTTTTTTTGGCACTACGCAGTAGCCAAGATAGATTCCTACGGTTTCATCGAAGTGTCTACCAGAGACAGTGACCAAATCCCCAGATTTAACGTGCGTTTGAGATGTACTCAAACTCTGACCCTGTGGACCTTTCACGGTTTTTACCACGGCATCGGCCGGACTCATCGATGATATAAAAAGCAACGTTGCCAGTAGGGCTAAACCAATGCGTTTCATGGTGCAAATTCTATTGACCACAATCAGGAGAGTTAACCGACAGGACACTCTAACCTGTCGGAGAAAGCTTTGGCAGACTGCTCCCATGAGATGGATTACCAAACTTGTTGTCGTGCTCATTCTGCTGACCGGCTGTACTTCTACTGGCGCAACTCAAAATTACAGCATTTCGCAAAATGATGTTGTGTCGGTTTCGCTCACTAACCCTGTGGTTTTTTCGGTCTCACGTGTAGTTGTATTAGCAAATGGTGTGGCCGAAATCATGAACTCACTCAATGCCACATCCATTCTCGTTGGTCGTGATATTTCCAGTAGTGAAGATGCACTGAAAAATATTCCGATTGTAACTTCTGGGCATCAAGTAATATCTGAGAAAGTAATTGCGCTTAAACCAGATCTTGTAATCATCGATGCTTCAACTGGTCCAAAGGCTGCCCTTGATCAGATTAGAAGTGCTGGAATAAAGATTGTTCAAACACCTGAAAGTTGGACTCTTCGTGATATTGCAATCAAGGTGCGTGCTGTGGGAGCGGCCATTGGGGCGCAAGAACAAGCCAATCTTTTAAATGAGAAGATGCAGAAAGCCATTCGGAAAACTCACGTTTCAAAATCTGCTCGGATTGCTTTTTTATATCTGCGAGGTACAAGCGCTATCTATCTCATGGGTGGTCCTGGTTCAGGTGCCGATTCTCTCATTCAATCAATAGGGGCAATTGATGTCGGCGCAATTACCCTCAAACACCCATTTAATACACTTACTCCAGAGGCACTTGCAGTTTCAAACCCTGATGTAATTCTCGTAATGACGAAAGGGCTCGAATCAGTGGGTGGAATAGTTGGATTATTAAAACTACCAGGTGTTGCTCAAACTAATGCCGGCAAGAATGCAAGAGTCATCGATGTTGATGATTCTCTACTTTTGTCCTTTGGTCCACGAACACCTTCTTTACTCACTGCTCTATCGGCTATGCTCAAGAAAACCATGGCATGAAGAAGTTTGCACCAACAGTGAATGCGGTCTTACTTGTGATTTCGATTGTGTTGGCACTCTCTCTCGGTGCTACTCACATAGATCATTTTTGGTCGGCGCTCATCCATCCAGGCTCTAATGAAATTTTATGGCAGATCCGCATTCCTCGAGTTTTTGCGGCAGTTCTAGTCGGCGCAGCGCTTGGGATTGCCGGTCTAATGGCGCAAGGCGCATGTAACAACGCACTGGCAGAACCTGCAATTTTGGGTACTTCGGCAGGAGCATCTTTTGCTGCAGTTATTGGCGTGCTCTTCGGAGTCGTTCAAGTCGGATCGCTGGGGGCGATTGCATTGGGGGCGATCGGCGCTCTCTTTGCAACAGCGTTAACTTTTAAATTGGCGTCACTTCGCAGCAACCTTTCTTCATTTGCACTCATTATTGTCGGCATAGCAGTATCGGCTTCGCTAACTGCAATCGTAGGCATTGCAACAACGATGGTAACTCGCGCTGACGCTCGTTCCATTTCGTTTTGGAATTTCGGCTCACTTTCTTTAATAACAAATGGGAATTTAATTGGACTGTGTGCCATCACAATTATCGGTGGCGCAATCGCTTGGAGAGTTGCACCCGCCCTTGATCTACTCTCCTTGGGGGATTCAACGGCTTTCCATCTAGGTGTAGATGTTCGTAAAACTCGCATCGTGGCACTTATCGCGCTTTCAATCTTAGCTGGAGGCGCAGTAAGTAGCGTTGGAACAATTGCCTTTCTTGGCTTAGCCGCACCTCATATAGCGCGATTTGTATATGGCCCTGCGCATCGATTTCTAATAATTCAAAGTGCGTTGATTGGATCAACATTGTTACTGCTTGCCGACACCGCGGCACGCACAATTGCCCAGCCAAACGAACTTCCTATCGGTCTTGTTACCTCATTGCTTGGCGCACCAATTTTGATCGCCTTAGTTGTGCGACGAAATACCACGTGGAGAACGCCATGATAACTATTGACGAGATCACCATTGTTCGTGATGGTCGCCAGATCATTGAGGAGTTTTCCGAAAAAATCCCTGCTGGATCAATAACGGTAATCATCGGTCCTAATGGTTGTGGCAAATCGACTTTATTAGCGGCAATTGCCGGTGACATTGTGCCCAGCAAGGGAACAATCACGATTGGTGAAGTTCACCCAGCACGTACTTCGGCTCGCACATTGGCCGGTGTGCGCGCCATGGCGATGCAGACCCAGTTTTTCACTTTGGGATTTACAGTCCGGCAAATTATTGAAATGGCGGGGGCGCCTTTTCAAGTAATGGAGCAACTCCATTTAACCCAGATTGCCGATCGTCACGTTACAACTTTGTCTGGCGGAGAGTCTGCCCGCGTGGCAATCGCACAAGCGATTGCACAAAATGCACCAGTGCTTTTATTAGACGAGCCCTTGGCAGCCCAAGATGTAGATAGTCGCCTACGGATTATTGATGTATTAAAGAAGTTAGCCGAAAACGGAACAACTATTGTTGTGGTTGCGCATTCAAGTGAGGTGGATTTAACGTGGGCCGATAAAGTCATTAAGAATTTTGCGTAAAGCCGGCCACGAGTTAGCAAAACTAGTGTGGAGATTTAAATGGGCCACCTCATCGATATCTACCCAGCGGACTTCATTGGATTCATCATTAACGTCATGCGCAATTAAATCTTGCGTGGCCCGCGCAATAACCGTGTCATAGCGCCAATTACCGTGATCATCACTAAAAATATGCATGGGAACCACAAAGGCTGGATCGATACCCGTTTCCTCTATCGCCTCACGAATTGCGCCTTGTGTAGGGCTCTCATGGCTATCGCGCGCACCGCCAGGTATTCCCCATGTGTCGCCGTTGTGCACCCATGGGGCGCGATGTTGCAAAAGGATTTCTTGTCCCCGAACCAGCAATATTCCCGCCGCGCCGTTTAACCCCCAGTGCTTGTTGCCGCAGTTGCAGTGCAACCAGCCATCCCCATCGCGAGCTGTCATTGGGCAAGAGTGTCACAACTATCCACAGTTAGTCGGGTGAGGTGGGGTATAGGTCGGCGTCGGCACTTATCGTCACCGCCATGAAAGCACCTTTGATCTTCATTTTTACGCTGTTTTTTTCGATACCCGCCAGCGCTTTTGCCGAGTGCAACGAAGTGGCATGTGTTGATGTTTATACCAAGAACAACCAGATCATTATTGAGGCACATAAGGGCAGTAGCACCTCTTCGACCAAAAAAGCCGTACGAGCCAAACCATCGCCAACTCACACGCTCTGGTTTCCTCCAAAGCCATCACCTACACCTAAGCCCTATGTAAAGCGCACCTATACACCGCCTACAGCTAAACCTAGGACAGTTACACGCACAGCCAATCTTAGTGATCGTCTAACAAAATTGGTTCCAACTGCTGGGATAGCTTTTCAACCCGAGTTCGAAGCTCTCACCAATGTGCCGGTTATTTTTTGGGTGGATATACCGAAGCTATTTCAAAGTCGCGTCAGAATAATTGGTGAAACCGTCGACGTTGCACTACGCCCAGGATTTATCTGGTCATTTGGTGATGGCTCCATGTGGGCCACAACAAATACTGGTTCTGCCTTTCCCAACCAATCTATAACGCATGCATATGCACAGCCCGGCACGTATGCAGTACTGCTTTTAACAACATGGAACGGCAGTTTCACGCATAACGGAGCAGTACGTGCAGTAACTGGAGAGATTGTTAACGCCTCGGTGGCGACCGTCACCGTTGTATCGGCCCCTACCCGCTTTACGAAATGAGCTGACCATGACAACTGAAAAAGAGGCGTTTTCTATCTCGTCAACAGAACAAGCTGTTGATTCGACATTTATTTCCCTCGTTAAGAGTTTTGCGGTGATTGAGGATTCACCCGATATCAATGAGTGCCAACGAGATGGAGCAACTGCCGTTATCGATCTTGCAGTTGAGTTTGAAAAATTTGACCAATCGTGCAGCTCTGAAAATATCGCCAAAGTTTTAGGTCGCTTGAGTGATATTCAAGTCCGTGACTTTGCTTTAGGCTCGCACACCACCACCAGTTTCCAGATCTACTGGCAGATGTGGCGCTATTTACTTCAGATCGCACCCGTTGGCTTTGTCGCACCCGTGGCCTGTCTCTTTGCAACCCTTGCCTATGAACGCGGGGATACACTGCTTGCATATAAAGCCCTTGACCGTGCAAGCCTTGATCAACCTAACTACTCACTGACGATTTTGTTGCGTCGAGTCTTTGGTTCGGGCTGGCCCGCCGCCGCCTTTGCCGCCATGCGCACCGAACTGCATCCTAAAGTCACCGCGGGTATTTTTGATTAGTCCATGGCATCTGTTAGAGTCCAGCTAGGTCACGAGTTCTAGTGTTTAGCCCCGGCTTACTAGACGGCAACCCTCCACCACGGTGGGGTGCTCCGGGTGAAGACCAGGTCGGTAGCAACAACGCCATCGATAAGCGTGGATCACTCGAACCGCATTAATAGTGCCAACGTCGGCATATGTACAAGAGTGGTCCCATAACTGGGAGGAATAAAAAATAATGTCATCATTTACATTTGAAGAAGCAGCCTTTGAAACCCGTCAGATTCACGCAGGCCAAGTCGCAGACCCTACGACCGGTGCCCGCGCCCTACCGCTTTATCAGACCACTGCATATCAATTTCGAGACACCAAGCATGCCGCAGATTTATTTGGGCTAGCAGAGCTCGGAAATATCTATACCCGCATCATGAATCCAACACAAGATGTCGTTGAAAAAAGAATTGCATCTTTAGAAGGTGGCGTTGCAGCCTTGCTTCTTGCCTCTGGTTCGGCAGCTACTACTTTTGCAGTCTTAGCAGTTGCAACTGCGGGAGATCATATAGTTTCATCAAAGTATCTATATGGTGGCACGTATAACTTATTTCACTATACCCTTCCAACTTTTGGAGTCGAAGTTACCTTTGTCAATAACCCAAATGATCCAGAAGAGTGGCGCAAAGCAGTTCGTCCAAATACTAAAGCATTCTTTGGGGAGACGATTTCAAATCCGAATAATGATATTTTAGATATTGAAGCGGTCGCTAAAGTTGCACACGAGAACCATGTTCCACTCATCGTTGATAACACCGTTGCAACGCCTTACATAATCAAACCCATTGAGTTCGGTGCTGATGTAGTTGTGCACTCGGCAACTAAATTTTTATCGGGCCACGGTAATACCGTTGTCGGAGCGATAGTGGATTCGGGTAACTTTGATTACGCGCGCTATCCGGAAAAATTTACAAGCTTTAATACACCAGATCCTTCTTATCATGGTCTGGTCTACGCCCAAGCACTCGGAGTTGGCAGTGCATTTGGTGCAAACCTTGCCTACATTTTTAAAATTCGTCTAACATTATTGCGCGATATTGGTGCCGCTGTTAGTCCATTTAACGCTTGGTTGCTTGCTCAAGGTCTTGAGACTCTTACTCTTCGCATGAAACAACATTTAGAAAATGCTAAGGCCGTTGCAACGTGGCTTGCCGCGCACCCACAAGTTGAGAAAGTGAATTATTCCTGGCTACCAACGTCGCCGTACAACGCGCTTGCGAGGAAGTATGCTCCAAAGGGCTCAGGTTCGGTACTATCTTTTGAAATTAAAGGTGGAATTGATGCCGGCAGAAAGTTTGTAGAGGCGCTAACTCTGCACTCCCATGTTGCAAATATTGGTGATGTACGATCCTTAGTTATTCATCCAGCATCAACAACTCATTCACAGCTCTCAAGTGATGAGTTGCTCGATGCCGGTGTAAATCCGGGCTTAATTCGATTGTCAGTCGGTCTTGAAGATATCGAAGATATCAAAGCTGACTTGAGCGATGGTTTTGCTGCATCGCTTTGATTCACAGTGGTGCTTTAACCACCGGGGCATGGCTTGAAACCCATGCACCCGGCGATCGCCAATTTCTAAACATTGGTGATCTCGCTTTAGAAAGTGGTCAGACGCTAGAAAATATCACCATCGCCTATCAGAGCTGGGGCGTTCTTAATTCGAAGAGAGATAATGCAATTTTGGTCAATCACGCCTTGACCGGGTGGTCGGATGTAGCCAGTTGGTGGCCATCGATGGTCGGTTCAGGCCTTCCCTTTGACACGGATGAGTATTTTATTCTCTGTCCTAACGTCATCGGTGGTTGTCAGGGATCGACTGGCCCATCATCGATTGCACCTGATGGTCATCGTTATGGTTCGCGCTTTCCGTCGGTGACAATTAGGGACATGGTTGCAGCTGAGCTTGCATTTAGTAATGCCATCGGTATTGAGAAGTATCGACTTGCAGTCGGTCCTTCTCTGGGCGGAATGCGTGCCTTGGAGTGGGCCGTTGGGCATCCAGAGCGTGTTGGTGCCATTTGCACCATCGGCTCGTCAGCGGTGGCAACGGGAGATCAGATTGGTAGCGCTTCGATTCAAATCCGGGCGATTAAATCCGATTCACATTTTCATGGAGGCGATTACTACGATAAATCTGTCGGGCCGACCGAGGGTATGGGAATAGCCCGGCGCATCGCACACCTGACATATCGCACCGAAGCCGAGATGGACGTGCGCTTTGGGCGAGAACTCCAAGGAGATGAGACGGGACGCTTTGCCGTTGAATCCTACTTAGACCATCAGGCCGAGAAGTTAGCCCATCGCTTTGATGCAAATACTTACATTGTGCTGACTGAGGCGATGAATAGTCATGATATTGGCCGGGGACGAGGGGGAGTTGCTGGCGCGCTGGCAAGCATCACAATTCCAGTCATGGCCGTCTCAATCGACACCGACCGCCTCTTTCCAGTACGACTTCAGGCAGAAATCGCGCACATGGCCCCACAAGCTTGGCCTCATATGGTTATTTCATCACCATTTGGCCATGACGGCTTCTTAGTTGAGGTCGAATCCGTCGGAGATGTGATCAGATCTGCGCTCGCACGCTCTTAAGCCTGCCAAATGAGTGTTTTCGATGTGCATTTACCCCTGTGGATAAATTATAATATAAACATCGCTTCAGCGCGCATCGCTGATAAAACCAAAGGACGATTGTGGCTGTAATTAGTGCGCTTAAAAACAATGTGAAGAAAAAACCCGCCGCCAAAAAAAGTGCTGTTGTCAAGAAATCTGTCGCTAAAAAGAGCGCACCTGTAAAGAAGGCGTTAGTCAAAAAAGCGGTCCCAAAAAAGGTGCTCGCGAAAAAAGTAGTTGCTAAAAAAAGCGCACCCGTCAAAAAAGCAATTGCGGTAAAGCCTAAAAAAATTGAATTGAAAAAGAATTTAACGCCAGCTGATGTTCAAGCAATTGTTGATGTTAAGAATGCAATTATTCGTCAAAGCGAAGTTAACATTGAACTTGATTTACGTGGAATTAAATCCATTAACCTCATCGCTAAAGGCCCTGACAGAGAGCTGGTTGCCGAGGCGAAAGAGCTTTCACATCAAATTCCAGATATGATTGAAAAACTTCGATTGAGTGGGTTGGGCTCGCCAAAGCGAACCTTAAAGAAAATCGAATATGCGATGATTCAAACAGATTCAGTTGTTGAAGTCGCTAAAATAGCTAAGGTTGCGATTGTAAGTATCGATGGCGAAGAAATTGTGCTTGAAGAAGTTGAACTCGAAGATGTTGAAACCCTTATCGCCGAAGCAGTTGAACTCGTTGATGCCGAAGCTGAGGATAAAACTCGCGTAGTACTGCTCTCAGATGAGACGAGCAAGGCGAAGGGTTCATTTACTTTGGCCGACTCCGAAGTCGATGATGAAGAAGAAGATAAGAATGAGCGCGAAAAGCTAAAGAAAGATTTGAAAAATGTAAATATTGTTATTGATGCAATTAATGCGATGATTAATGGAGTTAGCACGCCCATTCGATATGGAATTCAAGAATCAGAGTCCAAAGCTCTGACGTACAAGCAGATTCAGCAGCAATTTGAGATGAAGACATTCACTGAAAGGTCAGCCAAAACCGCGGCCGAAGCGGTTACAACAGGATCGTTAAAGAACTTAGATGATTTACTAAATTACTTTATCGAAAAAATGAAAACAGTTCAACGAGAAATTAAGTATCTACCGCCTGAGCAGACGGTTATGACCGCTGGTGCGACTGCCGATCCTGTAAAGGATTATTTAAAGCAGATTGGTCGCGTAGCTTTGCTCAATGCCGAGCTTGAAGTGGAGTTGGCAACCAGAGTCGAAGTTGGCTTATTTGCTGAGTCAAAGTTGAAGAGTGAAAAGAAATTAGATAAAAAATTGAAGCGGGAATTAGAACATCTTGTCGAAGATGGAAAACGCGCGAAGAACCATTTGCTGGAGGCTAACTTACGTCTGGTGGTCTCACTTGCTAAACGTTATACCGGTCGAGGAATGCTTTTCTTAGACTTAATTCAAGAAGGAAACTTAGGTTTGATTCGCGCAGTTGAGAAGTTTGACTACACAAAGGGATATAAGTTTTCAACGTATGCAACATGGTGGATTCGCCAGGCAATTACACGCGCCATGGCCGATCAAGCCCGCACTATCCGCATCCCTGTTCATATGGTTGAAGTTATTAACAAACTGGCACGCGTACAACGTCAGATGTTGCAGGACTTAGGTCGCGAACCAACACCAGAAGAGTTAGCCAAAGAGCTTGATATGACACCTGAAAAAGTTGTTGAAGTTCAAAAGTACGGACGCGAACCAATCTCACTTCATACTCCACTTGGTGAAGAGGGAGATTCAGAGTTTGGAGATCTCATCGAAGACTCTGAAGCTGTGGTTCCAGCTGATGCAGTCTCATTTACTTTGCTTCAAGAGCAACTTCACTCAGTTTTAGACACCTTGTCAGAGCGTGAAGCCGGGGTAGTGGCAATGCGCTTTGGTTTAACCGATGGTCAACCGAAGACCCTTGATGAGATTGGTAAGGTCTATGGCGTGACTCGCGAGCGAATTCGTCAGATTGAATCCAAGACGATGTCTAAACTTCGCCACCCATCGCGTAGCCAAGTTCTTCGCGATTATTTAGATTAAAAATGGCTAATCCAACGATTTACATCAATCCCGTAAGCGGGTCGATTAAAATTCTTGGTGCCGTTGATTTCATCGACGCCGACGGAAATATCCTTGAAACTTTAGAGAACGTAAAGTTTTGTGGATGTTCCCTCAGCAAAGATAAGCCTTGGTGCGATGGCAGTCATAAGGCGATTACTCAACGCACTCATTAAAGTGCGCACGCTTCTCATTAAATAGCGGGCGTTTCGACGAGTTTTGCACTCTCATCAACAATGGAGGCAGCTACGCTCTTGAGTTTTACAGCGTATTCCTTGCCATGATGGGCACAGAACATCAGTTCACCACCGTTGAGTAGTACTGCTCGCACATAGGCCTGAGCTCCACAGCGATCGCAACGGTCAAGGGCGTTAAGAGGCACTGACTCGAGCATCACTTGATCTGACATATCTCTCTCCGTTCATGAGTTGTGACTTATGTATAGGGAACATTCAAGCATGTCTTGTTATTCCCCGCACGCTCATATTCAAAATAATTGCTGAGAATTCTCGGTTATATTTGAGATTATCAACATATGAGATGATTTCGGCGCGCTTGTTGAGCATTTAGGAGTACTGGCACTAACCTTTCGCTCCGTGATGGCAAAAGATGTATCTAATTCCAACATCGTTCAGGATAGTTATACCGCAAAGGATTTAGCGGTCCTTGAAGGCCTTGATGCCGTGCGCAAGCGCCCCGGTATGTACATAGGTTCTACGGATTCGCGTGGACTTTTGCATTGTTTGTGGGAGATTATCGATAACTCAGTTGATGAATCACTTGCAGGACACTGCAAAAAAATTGAGATAAATCTTGAATCCGATGGTTCCGTTGAAGTTCACGATGATGGTCGCGGAATCCCTGTCGACAAAGAGCCAAAGACCGGACTGACTGGTGTTGAAGTTGTTTTAACGAAATTACATGCCGGCGGAAAATTCGGAGGCGGATCGTATGCCGCATCTGGTGGCTTACACGGTGTCGGTGCATCGGTTGTTAATGCATTGGCATCACGTCTGGATGCCGAAGTTGATCGTGATGGCAAAATTTATTGGATGTCCTTTCAACGCGGAACTGCGGGAATTTTCGATGGAGATGGACCAAAAGCCCCCTTTGAGCCAAAGTCGGGCTTGCGCGTTATTGGAAAGATTTCTAGCAAAGTCACTGGCACCCGCATTAAGTGGTGGTCAGATAAGCAGATTTTTTTAAAAGAGGCCGAACTTGAATTAAGTGAAATATATGATCGAGCTAGACAGACCTCATATTTGGTTCCTGGTTTAACGCTTATTGTTAATGACAACCGAAGCAAGAGTAAAACTACTGAAGTTTTTTTCCATAAAAGTGGAATAACTGAGTACTGTAATTTCTTACAACCCGATGAAGCCGTTGGTGATGTAATCCGTATTTATGGCACTGGGCACTATCAAGAGACCGTGCCTGTATTAGATGATAAAGGCCATATGGTTTCAACCGAAGTTGAACGGGATATGGAGGTCGATATCGCCATGAAATGGGGTAATGGCTTTGAAACGACCCAGCGCTCCTTTGTAAATATCATCGCTACCCCAAAGGGTGGAACACACCTTTTGGGCTTTGAACGCGCGCTTGTAAAAGTAATCAATGAAGCGTTGCGATCAACTAAGACGCTTGCAAATAAAGAGGCCGATGTCATTAAAGATGACATTCTTGAAGGAATGACCGCTGTTGTCACTGTGCGAATGTCAGAGCCACAGTTTGAAGGTCAGACTAAAGAAGTCCTAGGAACCGCCGCGGCAACTCGAATCGTGGCCGCAGTCGTTGCCGATAAAATGAAAGAGTACTTCAACACCACTAAGCGCATCGATAAAGCTAATGGTCGTTTAGTTCTTGAAAAGATTGCTGCGGCATCTCGAACCCGAATCAGTGCGCGAGCCCACAAAGATTTACAACGCCGCAAAAACGCTCTTGAATCCTCATCCCTTCCAACAAAACTTTCAGATTGTCGCTCAGAGGATGTAACACGCACAGAACTATTTATCGTAGAAGGCGATTCGGCCCTCGGAACAACAAAGGCTGCGCGCAATAGCGAGTTCCAAGCAATTTTGCCGATTCGTGGGAAAATACTAAATGTTCAAAAAGCTTCGCTGTCACAAATGCTAGAAGATAAAGAGTGCGGATCAATTATTCAAGTAATCGGAGCGGGCTCTGGAAAGTCTTTCGAACTCGATGCAGCACGTTACGGACGCGTCATTCTGATGTCCGATGCCGATGTTGATGGCGCACACATTCGCTGTCTATTACTTACTTTGATGTATCGCTATATGCGCCCACTCATTGATGCCGGTCGCGTATTTGCGGCAATGCCACCACTACATCGAATCGAAGTTATGGGTGGAGGCGGCAAAAAAGGTGAATACATCTACACCTATAGCGATGATGAGATGAAGAAAATAACGGCTAATTTAGTCAAACACGCTAAGAAGTGGAAAGAGCCTATACAGCGCTACAAAGGTCTTGGCGAAATGGATGCAGATCAACTGCGCGAGACAACTATGGATCCGGATGCCCGTACTTTGCGCCGTATAACCGTCTCTGATGCCAGTGCTGCCGAGGCTATGTTTGAACTATTAATGGGCAGTGATGTTGCCCCGCGCAAAGAGTTCATTGCTAACGCTGAAATTGATCGCGATCACATCGACGCTTAAAGCCTTAGTCGATAGAGACTAGGTCGAAGTATTCCTCTTTCCAGAGATCCTCATCGCCATCGGGTAACAAGATAACGCGCTCTGGCTTTAAGGATTGGACTGCGCCTTCATCGTGGCTGACCATAATGACTGCTCCTTGATACTCACTTAATGCCCCAAGGATTTCGGCCCTTGATGCTGGATCTAAGTTATTTGTTGGCTCATCAAGGAGTAAAACATTTGCCGCCGAAACAACAAGGACAGCTAGAGCAAGACGTGTTCGTTCACCTCCTGATAAAACCTTTACAGGTTTATGAACATCATCACCAATAAATAGAAATGAGCCTAGTGTGTTGCGTGCCTCGGGTTCGCGCAGATCTGGCGTTGCCGACATCATATTTTCAAGAACTGTACGCTCAAAATCAAGGGACTCGTGCTCTTGGGCGTAGTAACCAATTTTTAAGCCATGGCCGTGTTCGACTGTGCCAGTATCAGACTCTAACTCTCCAGCTAAAATGCGAAGTAACGTCGTTTTTCCCGCACCGTTAAGTCCAAGGATGACAACACGAGATCCTTTATCGATAACACAAGAAACATCTGTGAAGATTTCCAATGAGCCATAAGATTTTGAAAGCTCTTCGCCCGATAACGGTGTTTTACCGCAAGGGGCCGGAGTTGGAAAACGAAGGCGCGCAACCTTGTCACTAACGCGTACATCTTCAAGGCTTGAGCGAAGTTTTTCAGCTCGACGTAACATGCCTTGTGCAGCCGTGGCCTTGGATGCCTTGGCGCGCATCTTTTCACCCTGCTTCTGTAAAATCTCTGCACGCTTTTCAGCGTTAGCTCGCTCTTTCTTTCGGCGATGCTCATCTTGCTCGCGCTGCAATAAATATGCTTTCCAGCCTAAGTTATAAACATCGATGACGTTACGGTTGGCATCTAGGTAAAAGACTTTATTTACGACGGTTTCAATTAAATGAACATCGTGAGAAATAATCACGAGGCCACCCGAATATTTAGAGAGAAACTCCCTTAGCCAAATAACAGAGTCGGCATCTAAGTGGTTAGTTGGTTCATCAAGCAACAAAGTTTCGGCGCCACTAAATAAAATACGGGCTAGTTCAATTCGCCGGCGTTGGCCACCAGATAGTGTCGAAAGCTCATGTGCAAATACGGCCTCAGTAACCCCTAAAGATGTTGCGATCGCTTCGGCCTCAGCTGTGGCGGCATATCCTCCTGCAGCGCTGAACTCATGTTCAACACGGGTGTATCGATCCATCGCCTTTTCAAGGGCTTCACCTTCGGTGGTCGACATTTCCTCTTCAACTTGGCGCATTCGGTGTGAAATTTGATCTAGATTTCTAGCCGACAAGATGCGTTCAATAACAGAGCCTGGTTCATCGCCTGTGCGCGGATCCTGCGGCAGATAGCCAATCTTGCCCGTGCGATTTACCGCACCTCCTGCAGGCATTATTTCACCGGCCAATACCTTAGCTAATGTTGATTTGCCCGCTCCGTTTCGACCAACAAAACCGATGCGATCTCCGCTGTTGATACGAATGGTGACACCCTTAACGAGCAGGCGAGCACCTGCGCGAAGTTCGAGAGCTTGGGTTGAAATCACACCGTATTCTAGCCGAGATTATGCAGCATCAATTCTCGTCTTGCGAGCGGTAGCAAATGACTTAGATACGGCAGTTAACTCATTAGATACTTGAGTTTTAATCGCTTCTTGGCTATTGAGCAGTTTTGCTAACTCTGCGATTACGCTCTTCAACTCTTTCTGCTCGCCTTCGAGTTCTAGTTTGCTCATCTTTGTAAGTCGGCGCAGCGGCATATCTAAGATATATGTGACCTGCTCGTCATTTAATGCGAAATCTTTCATGAGATTTGCTTTAGCAGTAGCCACATCATCACTTGCTCGGATGATTTTAATAACCTTATCAATATCGATTATTGCTTTGAGCAGGCCATCGACCAAAGTTAGGCGCGATTGCGCTTTGGCTTTACGGAACTCACTCCGACGTCGTACAACCTCAATGCGGTGATCAATAAATACATTTAATAGTTCTTTTAATCCAAGAGTTTGAGGGCGACCCTTAACTAAGGCCACTGCATTGATGGAAAAGGCATCCTCCATAGGAGTCAATGCGTATAACTGCTCGAGCACCTTTTCTGGTTCAAAACCATTCTTTAATTCGATAACAACATTGGTACCAGTCTGGCCATCGGTCAGATCAATAATGTCGCTAATTCCCGCAATCTTTTTTGCCTTTACTAAAGCAGCGATTCTCTCAACAACTTTTTCGGGTCCGATTGTAAATGGCAGCTCTTTAATAACAAGCCCCATTTTTCGAGATGAGATCTTTTCGATTTCAACACTTGCGCGGAGTTTAAAAGATCCTTTACCGGTTGCATATGCCTCGCGTACGCCTTCTAAACCAACTAACTGCCCACCTGTTGGAAAATCAGGGCCAGGAATATATTTCATTAACTGTTTTAGAGTCGCGGTTGGATTTTCAATGAGAAACTTAGTTGCCGCAATCACCTCACCTAAGTTATGCGGGGCCATATTTGTTGCCATTCCAACGGCGATTCCAGAGCCACCATTAACCAGAAGGTTGGGATAAGCCGCAGGTAGAACTAGAGGCTCTGATAGTTGGCCGTCATAGTTGGGAGCAAAATCGACCGTATTTTCATCCGTTTCCGCGACCATTGTCATTGCCGCCGTTGCCAATCGCGCTTCGGTATATCGCATGGCCGCAGGTCCGGCATCTAATGAACCAAAGTTTCCATGACCATCGATGAGTGGCACGCGCATTGAAAAAGATTGGGCCATTCGAACGAGCGCGTCATATATTGCGCCATCACCATGGGGATGCAACTTACCCATCACTTCACCAACAACGCGGGCGCTCTTTACGTGACCGCGTTCTGGTCGAAGTCCCATGTCCGCCATCTGATGCAAAATGCGACGGTGTACGGGCTTTAAACCATCTCGAGCATCAGGTAAAGCACGCGAATAAATTACCGAGTAGGCATACTCTAGAAATGATTCAGAGACTTCTTGAGAGACATCGATATCAATGATCTTGCCCGGATACTCTCCAGGTTTGGGACCAGCTGGTTTCTTAGCCTTGCTCTTCGTCGGTGTCTTTGCCATGGGGGAGATTGTGCCAACTAGATGGGTTAATTCAGTGGAGGGCGCGCCCCAACTGTTGCAACACACTTTGCGGCAAGGGATGTCCCGGCCGATAGCGCCGCTTCTAAATCACGCGTTTCTAGCCACATGGGAATAAATCCGGCGGCGAAGGAATCTCCAGCACCCGTTGTATCTACGACATTGGTGGTGACGGCGGGGACTCTGGCAGAGTCATTGCCAAAGACTGCCATCGCTCCACGAGAACCAAGTTTGATAACGACCAGTGGCGTGTACTCTTTTAAGTTTTTTTGTGCGATATCTAAATCGGTCGAATCACCTAAGTAGATCGCTTCTTCTGCATTCAATAATATGGCATCCATCAGCCCTACCCAGGATAAAACCTCCTCGCGCGTGACGATTTTCATCGCGCCTGTTGTTGTGGGGTCAAAAAATAGTGGAATCCCCGCGGCCTTTACTTTTTTAATCATGGCTAAAACTGCGTCGCGACTGCGAAAATCAAGTAATGCATAGCCGCTCACGTAGACGCCATCAATTCCAACTAAAGGTGGCAGGTCATTAACTTCCAAATCGGCGTTTGCACCATTATCTGGAAACATGGTGCGCTCTCCGTTAGCATCGACCAAGATGACAACGACACCAGTCGGCCTTCCTGAGCGCATTAAATTTAAATGTTCGACACCGTACTTATCTAAATCAGAAATCAGGGCGAAGCCGACTGGATCATTGCCCACTCGTGCCACAAGCTGTGCCTTGGTATTGGTACGGGTGATCCACGTTGAAACATTGGCGGCTTGACCACCAGGGTGGGTAGATATTCGACTCGCTGTGTCATTTCCGTAGTTAATGCTCTCTTTTAACTGGGCGATAACATCGAGCGCTAGGTCACCAATACAGAGAATCTTCTTCATTTCAATGCAACCGCGATTTCTGCAGCTAGTGCGCAGTTAGATTTAATAATCTCAGTATTTATTGCAAGAGACTCACCGTGAGATGCAGTATGGAAGTGCTCAAGTAGGTATGGCGTAACGGCTTTTCCAACTATTCCATCATGGGCCGCCTTTGCAAGACCCGTGGCCAGAATTTGATCATGACGCGCTTTAGCCATCTCTTTTTTGACGGGATTAGCCACTATGAGCGATTTGAATTGTGTTCCAATTGCACTTCGAGCTTTGATGATTGCGGCAATCTCATCGGCGCTATCGACTCGATGTTCAAGATCAAAACCTGAATCGGTCAAGTAAAAACCTGGAAAGCGATTTGTCTTATATCCAACAAGGCCAATCGCAAGGGTTTCTAGTCGCTCAAGAGTTGCATGGACATCGAGAATGGATTTAACTCCGGCACAGACAACGGTCATGTCCAATTGTGAGAGCGCAGTTAAGTCAGCAGATTCATCGAATGACTCATGTGCTCCGCGGTGTACGCCACCCAGTCCACCCGTTGCAAAGAGTTTGATGCCAGCGATTGCTGCAATATGCGCTGTTGCCGCAACCGTTGTGGCCGCGCTTTTGCCTGTGGCGAGAATAATTGCCAAATCCCGTATCGATGCCTTGGAAATATCATCACGATTGGCAATTGCTTGAAGTTGATCTGCTTCAAGACCAATATGTACAACTCCATCAAGCAATGCGATGGTGGCAGGGGTAACACCATGCGCGCGAATAATCTCTTCACACTCAATTGCCACTTCCAAGTTAGAAGGCCGCGGTAGACCATGACTGATAATCGTTGATTCGAGGGCGACGATTGGGTTGCCCGCATCAATGGCCGCTAAAACTTCGGCTGAGTATTTAATCGCCCCATTCATAAGTACAACCTTAGTGGATGAGATGAGAAGATACGCACGTGCATTTATCGCAGATAACTCCTTCAATTTTTTCATCCCTAGGACTCATTACTGCCGAAGATCATATTGACGCTGGCGCAAGCCCAATGGGACGAGAAATTCTTTTCCTCATCGATGGCTTGGGTGCCGACACATTAGAGACATATGAAAATTTCATGCCGACCATTGCACGACTCACCCGACATGCAACGGTCACTACGGCATTTCCCTCGACAACAGCGACGAGCCTTGCAACTTTAACTACAGGAACTTTGCCAGGTGTGCATGGGATGTTGGGCTACACAATTCAAGTTCCGCGAAGTGGCGGAAGAATACTTAATGCGCTTAAATGGGATGAACGCGTAGATCCGAATATTTGGCAACCAGTTCCCACGCTATTTGAACGTGCAGTAGAACAAGGCATTCAAGTCTCACATGTAGCCGCAAAGCGTTATGAGAATAGTGGTTTTACTCGGGCAGTTTTTCGCGGCGCGCAATATCGAGGTGCAAACGTCGTCTCTGAATTAATCTCCCAGACGAAGGATGCACTTCGAAAAACTCCATCATTTGTATACCTTTACATGAATAATTTAGATGTTGCCGGCCACAGTGATGGTGTTGGTAGTGAAAAATGGTTAGCGGCACTCGTCATGATTGATCAAATGCTGGCAAATCTTATGCGAGAGGTGCCACAAGGCACGCGTATCTGGCTTACATCCGATCATGGAATGATTAACGTTGAAGAGAAGATAGTAATTGGCAAAGATAATCCTTTACTTGAAAACATTGCCGTCATTGCAGGGGAGCCACGTGCGCGACACCTATATCTAAATCCTAGTCACAGTAGCCCTAAAGCCAGAAGCGAAGTAGCCAGTCTTTGGCAAGAGTATCTTGGCGCTCGATGCGATGTTTATACCCGAGAACAAGCAATAACAAGCCAACTCTTTGGTGCAGTGGTTTCAGCAGATTCTTTTGATCGCATGGGCGAAGTCATTGCTATTGCACAAGGTGCGACTGTGTTAATTGATCCGAACCGAGTTGATAAAGAGAGTTTAATGGTCGGTCACCACGGCGCTGATAGCAAAATTGAAACTCAGGTTAGCTTACTTACTACCACGTTGAGTTAAGTTACTTAGAGCCATTCGGCTTTTCGAAACTTATACAATAATAATCCGCTGAGAGAGATAATTGCCGTAAGTACGATTGGATATCCTAATTTCCAATTGAGTTCGGGCATGAACTTAAAGTTCATGCCATAAATTCCAGCAATCATGGTAGGTCCAGCCGCCAAGGCGACCCAAGCCGAAATCTTTCGGACGTCTTCATTTTGTCGAACTTGTATATGAGCTAAATCTGCCTGCAAAGCCGTCGTTAAGAGTGAATCCATTCCTGATGCATGCTCACAGGCACGCATCAGATGATCAAGAGTGTCTCGGAAAAACGGCTTTAAAGCCTCGGGCGTCTCGGTATAAGTTTCAGATACTAATTTTTGTAATGGAACTACTAAGGGCTCGATTGCATGTCGATATTCGATTATTTCGCGCTTGAGGAAATAGATCTCTTGTGAAAATGTCTGTCGCTTACCGCTAAAAACCTTAGTTTCTAAGTTGATAACATCGTTTTCTAACTCTGTGGCGATAGTTGCATAACCATCGATTACTCGATCGACAACGGCGTGCAATACTGCGAATGGACCCAGTTTTAAGAAATCGGGTTTCGTTTCTATCTCATGGCGCACTGAAGCAAGTGGTAAACCTTCACCATGTCGCACAATGACAATAAACTCTTTTTCAACAAAACAGATGAGTTCTCCCGTTGAAATCGCGCCATTTGATTCATTATAGAAGACAGTTTTTAATGTGAAAAAGGTCAAGCCTTCGTACTCTTCAATTTTCGGTCTTTGTTGGGCATGTACCGCATCTTCAACTGCTAATGGGTGAAAATTAAATTCGCCTACAATGTGATCAAACTCTTCTTGAGATGGCGATGCAAGTCCAAGCCAAACGAAACCACCAGATGCGCGAGCAATATCTACTAAATCAGAGATATCATCGGGGCCAAGAATACGAATTCCGTTTTGATAGAGCGCTGAATCGACAATCATTCGCGCGTTTTACTGATCTTCGCTAGGTTTAATGCCAAACATAATTTCATCCCAACTCGGAACAATTGCGCGTGCCGATACTCCATCGCGTACTGCCTCATCATCTGGTGCTTCACGAATGACGGCAAGGCGCGGAACGTCAGGTTCAGATGTTGAAGTTGCGCGAAGTGACGGATGGTTAGTATCAGAGTAAATGAGTCCAGATGATGCAAGTGGAACGGGGCGTGGAGCTGGTTCATCGCCCATCATCCAGCGTGCATTCTCATCAAGTGATGTCACTATGCGTCGAGTTGGATCAAAACTCCACTGTGCAACACCGTGGCCGCTGCTATTGGGATAGTGAAGTTCCACCGTCCAAACGCCATCTTCATGGCGCCAGGTGGTCCAAGATAATTCAGATAAATCGACGTTTCGCGGGGCAAGCCTTGAGACAATCACGCCAAGAAGGTTTACAGGCTCTCGTCCTGACTCTTTACGGATCGTAATTTGCTGAGCTTGGTCAATAATATAAATTCGCTCTTGCATAATAGGACCAGAAAAGCGCTCTATCTTTTCTATTGAAATATTGTTTTCATGTGCTAACTCTTCTCCGAGTTCGCCTGCGCGTAATCGGCGTTGAATCTCTTTTATCGAAATTGTTTCTCGTGCCTGCTCTGGTACCGAGGTCAAACGAGGCTGGTTTACCATTGCGCGCAGAGTGTCACTAATTCGAAGTGTGAACTCATTGCCATCACTATCGTGAAGTGACAAGTGAGTGCCCTCATCGCTCTTTCCAATGAATCTGAGTTCAGTCATGTTTGGAAGAATAACCGAAGAGCCCTCGATAAGTGGTGAAGTAGGGCAGCGTGGCTATTAGGGCGGCGATTACGAATCCCAATGGAACCCAAAATGCAGTTTGTGCTCCATGATTATCGATTATCAAACCCGCGATGGTGCCAGATATTGCGCCTCCCAAAGGCATTCCTGCCACGACCCAGCTAAGAGCTTCAGTGATCTGTTCTGGAGGAACTGCAGATTCTGCGACAGAGTATGCGTTGACCACCAAGGGTGCGATAGCAAAACCATTGAAGAAGAGCGCAACGGCTAACCATATGATGGATTGCACAAAGATAAGTGGGATTGAAAGGAGGGCTAGAGAGAATAAAAAGAGTATGAATCGTCCCGCATGCTCCATCCTCCATTTCACAACGCCATTAATGATTGCCGCAACTGCGCTACCCAACGCCCAGACTGCCAACAAAATGCCTGATAGTGATTTCTGGCCACTCTCTTGGGCAAAAGCAACGGTAACAATGGCTATCGCTCCGAAAAATCCGCCCAGGAGAGTGCTCGGAAGTACAACTGCCCGAATAACTTTATTTCTGATAACTGCTGGATGCGGGGTTTTATCTCGACGCGGTGAGGATGGCGGCTCGGTTGCTCGCTGCATCGCAAATATCGGCATTCCGATTGCCATGAAGCCCATTCCCGCAATGATTCCAGCAGATGGTGCGATCAATGTTGCACATGCCGTTGCGATGATGGGACCTGCAATAAATACAAATTCGTCATTGAGGGCTTCGAGCGAGTACGCAGTATTGATTAAATGGCGGCTACTTTCATCCTCGGAGATGGAGGTTTTATCTGGACTCAAAACATGTAGCCAACGACGGCGGACAAGCCCACCGACGTTTAGCGATGTTGCCTCAGCAAAAATGATAGCGACAAACCATGTCCAGATCGGTGCTTGATTGAGAACTTCATCGCTCCTGGAGTTCGAAAAAGGGTTATGTATGCCGAGAACATATAGATGAGTCTAGGACAGGGTTAGACTTCGATGATGACTGAGACTACGCAGCTTCTTGAACTCGCCCTTGGTATCGCACGCCAAGCCGGAGATTTATTAGTTCATCGCCCCGCAACATGGGAGTTAACGACTAAATCTACGGCTATTGATATTGCAACCCAGATGGATCATGCAAGTGAAAAACTTATTGTTGATGCGATCCTCAAATCGCGCCCCGAAGATGGAATCATCGGCGAAGAGGGCGCCAATCGCGAAAGTACAAGTGGTCTGACATGGGTTATTGATCCAGTCGATGGAACGGTTAATTATTTTTATGGTCTACCTGGGTGGAACATAAGTATCGCGATAAAAGATAAATCTGGAACTTTGGTTGGAGTAGTTCATTCACCGACAATTGCTTCTACATGGCATGCATCGCGCGGTGATGGCGCATTTCTCAATGACATCAGGATTGAGTGCAATGACCCAGTTTCTTTAGAGCGGGCACTCTTGGCCACGGGCTTTGCTTATGATGTGAAGGATCGTATGAACCAAATCGAAGTTGTCGATGCCCTTATTCCTAAAATTCGGGATATCCGCAGAATGGGGGCCGCGGCCACTGACTTGTGCTTTGTGGCATGTGGAATGGTCGATGGCTATTTTGAAACGGGCTTAATGGAGTGGGACCTAGCTGCGGGATCACTGATTGCCCAAGAAGCTGGGGCCGTTGTGACCACTCAAAGTTGGCGTGGGTTGAATCTGACTATTGCTGGTGGTCCCTCCCTTCACTCACAATTGAGCCTAGAGATTCCCGCTTAACACCTCAATTCACGCTTGAAGCGCCTTTTATGGCAGGATACGCAGTCTGCACCGCCACAGCGAGTGCTTTTAATCTCGAACAGAAGAAGGTACGTAGATGAACATCCTTGACGCCGTAGATGCAGTATCCCTGCGCAAAGACATTCCACAGTTTCGTGCCGGTGATGAGCTCAAGATTCATGTCCGTGTTATCGAAGGCAGCAAAAGCCGCCTACAGGTTTTTCAGGGAATCGTAATGCGCCGCCAAGGCGATGGCGTTCGCGAGACTTTCACAGTTCGCAAAATTTCCTACGGTGTCGGAGTTGAACGTACGTTTCCAGTGCACACTCCCGTTATTGAAAAGATTGAGCTAGTTAAGAAGGGCGATGTTCGTCGCGCCAAGCTGTACTACTTACGCGAACTTCGTGGCAAAGCTGCAAAGATCCGCGAAAAGCGTGATGGTGTCGAGGGATACGGTGATGGAATCCTTTCAACGCCGATTGCCCAAGTACCAGTGGTGGAGCCAGTTGTTGAAGCCGCAGTTAACGAAACTCCACAAGCTTAAAGCTCCCTTAGATGCGAATTAAAGGTTCGCTCATTCGTGAGCTGCCTATCCTCGTAATTACCGCTCTAGTTGTCTCCCTCATTATTAAAACTTTTCTTGTTCAGTTTTTCTATATTCCATCAGGCTCTATGGAAAATACTTTACAAATTCAAGATCGTGTGGCCGTAAACAAAGTCCCATTCGTCTCACGTCAGATATCGCGTGGGGATATTGTCGTCTTTAGAGATCCAGCCAATTGGTTACCCGAATCAAGTGATAGCTCATCTAATAAGTACATTGCCACACTCAAAGTTGGTTTAGTTGCAGTGGGCGTTCTTCCAAATCCGGCAAAGCAATACTTAGTCAAGCGCGTTATTGGCGTAGCAGGTGATCACGTAGTGTGCTGTTCTGTGAATGGGAATTTAACGGTTACCGGTACTGAGATTAGAGAGCCCTATATCTTTGCGGGAAATGTTCCAAGTGATATGAAGTTCGATGTCACTGTGCCAGAGGGCAAGATTTGGGTAATGGGAGATCATCGCGGCGCAAGTGCCGATTCGCGCTATCACCAGGATGACATCAATAAAGGAATGGTCCCGCTGAGCCGGGTTACGGGACGAGTATTTGGAATTATTTGGCCAATCAAGCACGCCACATATATTCCACGGATCGATGTTTTAAAGTAGGTTTTCATGAAGGTAATTGAGCGCTCGCTCTTTGACGCGGGAATTATACCGATTGCAGGCGTTGACGAAGCAGGACGTGGTGCTTGTGCAGGTCCACTCGTCATCGCAGCGGTTATTTTCAAAGATCTCTTGGCACCAGAACTTTCAGTTGTACGCGATTCAAAAGAAATCTCAGAACCAAAACGCGAAGAACTCTTTGAATTAATTCATTCACTCGCTCAATCTATAAGCGTCGTCATTGTTGCCGCACAAGAAGTCGATGTCCGTGGAGTTCATGTAGCAAATCTTGATGGTATGCGTCGTGCGGTACATGGATTACAGACGACACCGGCATATGTCTTAACGGATGGTTATGCAATTGCAGGCTTAGGCCTTCCAAATTTAGCGGTTTGGAAAGGTGATCAAGTTGTTGTTTCAATTAGTGCCGCATCGATTATCGCAAAGGTAACTAGAGATCGCATCATGCGCGAATTAGATTCACAGTTTCCAGTGTATGGTTTTGCCTCTCATAAGGGCTATATCACTGCCGCTCACACCGCGGCCCTCAATACCTACGGCGTGTGCATAGAGCATCGTCGCTCATTTTCAAATATTGCAGCGCTCATCCACAACTAATAGTAGATAGTTCTGCTTTGTCATGCCATGTACTTATCGTCTTGCACTATGCAAACAAAAAATAATCAACGCACCGGCGCCTTTGGCGAAGAAGTTATAACGCAATATTTGGCCGCTAAAAACTCAGAAATTATTGAGCGAAATTGGCGCATCCGCGAAGGTGAAATCGATATCATCGCGTTACAACCAAACGGCATCTTTGCTTTCATCGAAGTTAAAACACGATCCTCCCTTGCTTTTGGTCACCCATTGGAAGCGATTAATCGGCAAAAGGCGCTTCGAATGCAGCGATTGGCCCTTGGCTGGCTGGCAACCCATGGTTGGTTAGGTAGTGAATACCAGATTGATGTAGCGGCAGTATTAATTGAACCCGATGGTTCACACTCCATCGAATATAGGGCAAACGTTCTATGACACTTGCCCAGACCAATTCAATTGCACTCCTTGGTTTAGATGGACATGTTGTCAATGTAGAAGTCGATATCGCCGATGGGCTGCCAATGTACTGCCTCCTTGGCCTACCAGATGCGGCCCTATCAGAGTCGCGTGAGCGCGTGCGCTCAGCGATGGTGAACTGCGCCGAAGTCTGGCCTAATAGAAAGGTGACGGTTTCACTTTCACCTGCGTGGTTACCTAAGAGTGGTTCGGGATTTGATTTAGCTATTTGTATCGCATTGCTGAGTGCGCACGAAACGATTCCATCCGAGCGCATTTGCGATGTGGTTTTTCTCGGCGAACTCTCACTTGATGGCCGTATTCGTTCAGTACGCGGTGTTTTACCGGCGTTAATGGCCGCCTTCAAATCCGGGATTAGAACCGCAGTCGTTCCAGCTGCTAATTCCAGTGAAGCTGGATTAATGCAGGGCATGGAGATTATTGCAATGGCGCATTTAAAGCACGTTCTTCATTGGCTACGAAATGGAGAGCGTGAGATTGCTCAAGAGATTGATTACCAATGGAATGAGAGTGAAGAACATTTAGATTTTGCCGATGTCGCCGGTCAGCCCGAGGCGCGATTAGCTGCCGAAATCGCGGCAACGGGGGGACACCATATTTTACTTATTGGTCCACCTGGTGCTGGAAAAACAATGATTGCTGAACGAATTCCAACGATTATGCCGGCCTTAAAAATCACCGAAGCCCTAGAAGTGACTTCGGTTCACTCTTTAGCCGGGAGCTTTACAACAAGATCTCCTACATCCCTTGTTGCCCCGATTGTTTCTCCTCATCACACCACAACTCGAGTGGCGATGGTCGGGGGAGGCACGCATGCCATAAGACCAGGTGCGTGTTCATTGGCACATCACGGAGTCCTTTTTATCGATGAAGCACCTGAATGCCCGGCAGGTGTTCTCGATTCATTGCGCCAACCATTAGAGGCTGGCACGGTGACGATTGCCCGCAGTATTGGAAATGTTACTTTTCCAGCCCGATTTCTATTAGTGCTTGCGGCAAACCCATGTCCATGCGGAAAATTCACTGGGAGAGGTCGAAACTGTACGTGCACATCGGCACAAGTACGACGCTACTTAGGAAAACTCTCGGGTCCGCTCATGGATCGAATTGATTTGCGGGTCCACGTTGACCCCGTCGGGCGTATTGATATGGCTAGAAATGAGCTTGGTGAGACGAGCGCGCTTATTCGCGCACGAGTCATCGCCGCCCGCGCTGTTGCCGAGAAACGATTTGCAGGACTTGGCTACAGCCTTAATTCGCAGATTCCAGCCCGTTCGCTGCGAACAAACTTCCAGCCAGAGCGCGCAGCGATGAGTTTTCTCCATGATGAACTCGAACGCGAACATATTACGGCAAGGGGTCTGCACAAGATTGTGCGAGTTTCATGGACACTCTCGGATTTACATGGACATGTTCTCCCAACTCTGGACGATGTTAAGCAGGCACATTCGATTCGCGGAGGTGTTGAGATATGAATGAACGCGAATCCCGAGCCATTCTCTTTAGTGCAATCGAAGGAGGGCATTCTTTCTGGTCCCAAGAGATTTTCTCTCAAGGCGCGAAAAAGACTATTGAAAAACTACAGGGTGGCAGTTATGACACAATAAAATTCGGGAAGTTAATGAACGCGATTGCAGTGACATCTGCCGATAATGTTTTGAGTGCCGTCGATAAAGCGCACGCACAATTTGTAGTACCAGGAGATGTGATGTGGCCGGCGGCCGTGGAAGATCTAGTAAATCCACCTATTGCTTTGATTGCCAAAGGAAATCTCGAAGTGTTATCGCTGCAATCACTGGCCATTGTCGGAACTCGTAACCCAACGAACTACGGTGCACGAAACGCTGGGGATTTCGCCGCAGGCTTTGTTGATCGTGAATGGGGCATTGTCAGTGGTGGGGCCTATGGCATCGATTCATATGCACATAAAGGTGCCTTGATCGCCGAAGGTATTACCGTTGCTGTGATTGCATCTGGAATTGATGTTAATTATCCAGCTGGGAATGAACGATTATTTGCTCAGATTTGCGAAGGCGGCGCGATTATTACCGAAGTGATGCCAGGACATCCAGCGCTACCAGCTAGATTTTTAACCCGTAACCGATTAATCGCCGCTATTTCTAAGGCGACCTTAGTTGTTGAGGCGGCCTTTCGCAGTGGATCGTTGCGCACCGCGCGAGATGCCGCAGATTTGTTGCGACCGGTGATGGCAATTCCAGGTCCCATTAATTCACCGACCAGTGAAGGATGCCATCGATTAATCGGTGAGCGCGCAGCCGAGATTGTTACATCTGTTGCCGATGCTGTGGAGTTTGTCGGTGCTAATAGATGAGAGAATACGCTCATGACACATTCGGGCTTCGTTGCAATCGTAGGGCGCCCAAATGTTGGAAAATCCACGCTCATTAACGCTTTAGTTGGCAGCAAGATTGCCATTACATCTCACCACCCCAACACGACACGCAGTGCAATACGTGGCATCGTTCATGGCGCCGATTTTCAAGCTGTGCTTGTTGATACTCCAGGTGTCCACAAAGCTAAGACGCTGCTTGGGCATCGCCTCAACGCCGTTGTCAATCAAAGTTTAGATTCCGTCGATATCATTCTGATGTGTATTCCCGCCGATGAGACATCAGGTGCAGGAGATCTCTTCATCGCAAGTGAAATAGCCAAACACCCAAAAGCTAAAAAATTTGCCGTTATCACTAAGACAGATTTGATTTCAAAAGAAAAGTTAGCGTTGCGTCTTGCCGGCATCATGGAGTTGGCGCATGGATTTATCTGGGATGAAATTATTCCCGTCTCGGCAGGAATTCACAACCAGATTGATTTATTAAATGAACTCATTGGTAAAAACCTTCCCATGGGACCGGCTTATTACCCAGTCGGAACAACGAGTGATCAAGGTATTGAGCAGCTAATCTGTGAATTCATCCGTGAAGCCGCCCTTCAGGATGTTCGTGAAGAGCTGCCGCATTCCATTATGGTCACCATAGACGAGTTCGCAGAGCGCGATGAAAAAGGCTCTCGACCCTTTTTTGATGTACATGCAACAATTCATGTCGAGCGGGATTCACAGCGCGCGATTTTATTGGGCCATCAAGGTTCGCGATTAAAAGAGATTGGAATCCGTGCGCGTGCCGACATCGAACGCGCCTTAGCTGCCAAGATTTTCCTAGGGCTACACATCAAAGTTTCAAAGGAGTGGCAACGCGATCCAAAACTGCTAGAGCGCTTAGGGTTCGGCGCTAACAACTAACGCAACCTTGCGGCTGGCTAAGTAAGAGCCAAGCAATACAAGTGGTAGACCGACGATAATTCCAACTGTTATTGGCTCGTTTAGGATAATAATTCCAAGAACAACAGCTACCGCCGTATTGACATATGTCGTTAGTGATCCGCGCGCTGCACCGATTTCAACTATAACGATGAAGAAGAGCCAGAAAGCAATCGCAGTTGAAAAGACACCTAGCGCAATCAGGGCAGCAATTGCATTAGTGGAAACAGGTTCACTTGGCCAGAAAGCAATCGCGATTGGTATATAGAAAACACTTGTAATCGCCATCGCTAAACCATTTATTGCAACTCCATCAACACCTGGCAAATTGGTAGTAATCATTAAGACCGCATATGCATAGAGAATGGATGCAAGAATTACCATAGCGATCGCCTTTGGATTACTGCTTCCCGTGATTGATTCGATTCCGACAAGTGCAACGATTCCAATGAAGCCAACGACTAATCCGAAAATGCGTTTGGGCTGCCACACTGAGTGGTCTCCGCGCAGGGATGTAAAGATTGTTGAAAAGATTGGCACGGTCGCTACGAGTAGTCCAGCTAATCCAGAGGAGATTTCCTTTTCAGCGCTCGTGATAAGAATCCAAGGTCCAACCATTTCTAGAAAGGCGTAAGGCAAAACATACTTAATACCGCGGATGGCATCGCCAAACGTTCGCTTATGAAGGGCGATTGGAATCAAGATTGCAGCGCCAATCAAAGTGCGCCCCGCAACGATCAGTGGTGGAGGAATATCGGCAACTGCGACCTTCATTAACAAGTATGGAATACCCCAAAGAAAGCCGACGATGCCAAAATGGATCCAGGATTTACGTGTCATTTAGGTCATCACGCTGCGGTACACATCGACGGTAGCTTGGGCAACGGCCTCCCAGCCAAAGTACGTCATTGCCCGTATTCGCCCAGCGGCGCCATAGCCCTTGAGCAGTTCTGGCGAGGACATTAAACGTGAAATAGATTCGGTCAGAGCGCCTTCAAAATCGGCACTCTCACCCGTGTATGCCACAAGTTCGCCGGTCTCTTTATCGGAAACGACTTCGGGAATTCCTCCCACCCTTGAAGCAAGAACGGCAGTCTCACAGCTCATAGCCTCTAAGTTAACGATGCCAAGAGGTTCATATACAGACGGGCAGATAAATAAATCAGCGCCAGAGAGCATCGCTGTTAGTTTCTCATGTGGCAACATATCTTTTATCCACCATATATTCCTACGCGTTGCTTGCAGCTCGGCGATTAATTGGGCAACCTCATTGCCGATACCTTCCTCGTCAGGGTTACCTGCTGCTAAAACCAAGCCATATTCTTCGGGAACCTGCTTCCACGCGCGCAGAAGATGCGCTAAACCTTTTTGACGGGTTATTCGCCCAACGAATATTGCATATCGACCAGTGACACCGAAACTGCGTGCAACCGATTCATCGAGATTGGGAGCAAACTTTGAGGTATCAACTCCATTTCGAATTGTTACGACCTTATCCGCATCTATCGAAGGATAAGCGGTAAGGACATCGGCGCGCATCGAATCACTGACGGCGATAATTGCTGCCGCGGCTTCGAAAGCAGTTTTTTCTGCCCACGACGAAATTGCATATCCTCCACCAAGTTGTTCGGCCTTCCAAGGTCGAAGAGGTTCGAGTGAGTGCGCACTTACAACGTGTGGGATTTTATACGAAAGAGCGGCAAAATGGCCGGCCATATTTGCATACCAGGTATGTGAGTGAACGACATCTACGTCGCTAAGATGTGAGGCAATGTCAAGATCGGTAACGATTGCTTGTATCGCTGGATTGGCTGCACTAAATTCTTGTGGTGTCGAATATCCGTAAGCATCATCGCGCACTCCACCAAAGCAGTGGACATCAACGCAGACATCTCTAATATTTCGAAGGGCATGTGTTAACGCAAGTACATGGACACCTGCTCCGCCATAGATCGAAGGGGGCCACTCTTTAGTGACAATTCCGATATTTAATTCATTCATTGCATTCCCCCTAGCCCGACTAAGTAGGACAGGCTATCGTTAGCGCATGGCAAACCTTAAACTCCCCCTTGGACTTGTTCTAGCTGGTGGAGAAGGTAAGCGATTGATGCCACTAACGGCCGATCGAGCAAAACCTGCCGTTCCATTTGGCGGTTCATATCGTTTAATTGATTTCGTACTCTCAAATTTAGTCAATGCAAATATGCTAAAAATTGCGGTTTTAACGCAGTATAAGTCGCATTCACTCGATCGACATATCACGACAACATGGCGTATGTCGGCATTGCTCGGTAACTACATCACTCCAGTTCCTGCGCAACAACGCTTGGGTCCTCATTGGTATACGGGAAGCGCCGATGCAATTTTACAGAACTTCAATTTAATTCAAGATGAAGATCCTGAGCACGTATTGGTTTTTGGCGCAGACCACGTATATCGAATGGATCCAGGCCAGATGTTTGCCCAGCATGTTGAAACCGGTGCGGGAATTACCATTGCAGCCATTCGAATGCAACGATCTGAGGCGCACGAGTTTGGCGTTATCGAACTTGCCGAAGATGGAATCACCATTAAGGCATTTCACGAAAAACCTGCAAATCCACCAGCGATGCCAGGCCATCCTGATCTTTGCTTGGTCTCGATGGGTAATTACATCTTTAAACGTGATGTTATGGAAGAAGCTCTCATCATCGACTCTGAAGATATTGAATCACGCCATGACTTAGGGGCAAATATAATTCCTTATTTAACAAATAATGGTGTTGCAAAAGTCTACGATTTTGCCTATAACACGGTGCCGGGTGAAACCGATCGCGATAAAGGCTATTGGCGTGACGTTGGTTCAATCGATGCTTATTACGATGCACATATGGATTTAGTATCGGTGCATCCAATTTTTAATTTATATAATCGTGAGTGGCCACTTCTCACTCATCCACCTTCACTTCCACCTGCAAAATTTAGCGAAGGTGGCGCGGCACATGATTCAATCGTCGGCGCGGGAACAATTATTTCCGGCGGAATCCTTCATAATTCTGTAGTTTCTTATGACGTTGCCGTTGGAAGGGGATCACTCATTGAAGGCTCAGTTTTGATGCCTTCGGTTCACATTGGCGATAGAGCTATTGTAAGAAAAGCGATTCTAGATAAAAATGTCATTGTTGAGCCCGGTGCGCAAATCGGTGTTGATTACGAGCGTGATCGACAACGTTTCACGATTAGTCCTGGTGGAATTATTGTGGTTGGCAAAGGCGTTCGAGTAACACCTTAAGCTTTATTTCCAATTCACAGTGTTATCACGCAACGTTCGATATGTATCCATAACTTCAGGCGTTGCAGGAGATAAGTGACGAGTGGCTTCGCCCAAGTTCCATGAAGGCATGTGACCTAGCAGCGCCCACGCAGCTTGTTTTGCTGCGCCATCGGCTACATACTCTCCAGCCGGAGGAAGGATGATTTCGCGCCCCAGTAACGCACTTGCGATTGCGGCAATTGCCGGATTTTTTGCCGCGCCTCCGATAATCAAGACGCGGTTAACACTTACTCCTAAAGCAATCAAGGCATCAACGGCATCGGTCATAGAGCACAACATTCCCTCGATCATTGCACGTGCAATATGCGCTGGATTTGAATTCTTAAGATTCATTCCCGTGAGGGTTCCGGTTGCATCGGGGCGATTTGGGGTACGTTCACCTTCAAAATATGGCAGAAGCGTTAGTCCATGTGCACCTGGACTAGAACTCAAAGCCAGTTCTCCAATTTCATGATGTGTTTTACCTAGGATTCGTGTTGCGGCATCTAAAATTCGTGCGGCGTTAAGTGTGCAGACTAAAGGTAAAAATCTCCCCGTTGCATCGGCAAAACCGGCGACGGCTCCACTTGAATCATGTGTTGCGGTTTGTGAAACTGCGAAAGCTGTGCCACTTGTTCCTAATGAGATAACAACATCACCGGGTTGCATTTGAAGGCCAAGAGCAGCTGCGGCATTATCTCCGGCACCTGCAGCAATGGGAATACCGCTGGCGGTTTCACCTGCGAATTGATTGGTGAGAATAATTTTCGGCAAGATGACTTCAGAATCGTGTCTTAATGCAAGGCGCAGGATATCTTCGCGATAGTGCGATGTGGTTGGATCAAAGTAACCAGTTCCCGATGCTTCACTGCGGTCGGTAAAGAGTTTATTTAAATCTTTTCCACCTTGCAGTTGCCACGATAGCCAATCATGGGGCAGCGCAACTGATGAAACTTTGGCGGCATTGTGAGGTTCGTTATCGGCCATCCAGCGAAGTTTGGTAGCGGTAAAAGATGCAACTAAGACCGAACCAGTTTTTCTAGCAATCTCACTATTGCCACCGGCTTCACGATTTAATTCAAGTGCGGCCTCTGCCGAACGCATGTCATTCCATAAAAGTGCGGGGCGAATAACCCCACCTTGGCTATCGATTGCAATCATTGCATGCTGTTGTCCGGCAATTGAAATTGCAGAGACATCTTCTAGTCCACCGGCGTTGCTTATCGCAGTATCTAGAGCTAATTTCCAAAGCGTGGGATCAACCTCAGTACCCTCTGGATGGGGCGCGCGCCCTTGACGGATTAACTCACCCGTGTTGGCATCGCGCAGGACAACTTTTACCGATTGTGTTGAAGAGTCCACGCCGGCGATGATTTGTCGATTTGCCATGTCACAAGGCTAGACTGTCCCAGTCAGCGTTGACCACAGTTAGGGCGAATGTGAAAGTTCTGAGCCCCTCGTCTTCGAATATTATTTACTGGAGTTAAAAATGCGTATTGGTGTACTCACGGGTGGTGGAGATTGCCCAGGTTTAAACGCGGTTATCCGTGCCCTTGTTCGCAAGGGCGTTAAAGAGTACGGACATGAGTTCGTTGGTTTTCGCGACGGATGGAAAGGCCCACTTGAAGGCCAAACAATGCCATTAACGATAGAAACAACCCGCGGCATTTTGCCTCGCGGTGGAACCATCCTTGGATCCTCTCGAACGAACCCCTTTAAAATCGACGGTGGCGTAGAAAAAATCAAAGAGAATTTGTCCAAGGCCGGAATCGACGCCTTGATTGCAATCGGTGGCGAAGACACACTTGGAGTTGCAACAAAATTGGATTCCCTTGGTGTCAAAGTTATTGGAGTTCCAAAGACAATAGATAATGATTTAAATAACACTGACTACACTTTTGGTTTTGATACCGCTGTCAATATCGCAGTAGAGGCCATAGATCGTTTGCATACAACGGCCGAGTCGCATCATCGAGCATTGATTGTTGAAGTAATGGGTCGTCACGCCGGTTGGATTGCCTTGCACGCAGGTCTTGCTGGAGGTGCGGCCTGCATTTTGATTCCTGAACAAAAATTCTCCGTAGATAAAGTCTGCGAGTGGGTTGAATCTAGATTTAAATCCCACTATGCCCCGATTATTGTGATTGCAGAAGGAGCCATCCCACAAGATGGAGATATGGCAGTGAAAGATCAAAGTTTGGATTCATTTGGTCATGTAAAACTTGCAGGAATCGGCGACTGGTTAGCCGAACAGATTGAGGCAAAGACAGGCAAAGAGGCACGTACATCTGTACTAGGTCACATTCAGCGAGGTGGTTCACCTACGGCATTTGATCGAGTTCTAGCCACTCGCTTTGGATTACATGCGATAACTGCAGCGCATGAAGGCGACTGGGGAAAAATGGTTGCACTCCATGGCACCGATATCGTTCGTGTACCGCTAATTTCAGCCACTGAAAAACTTAAATTAGTTCCAATGGAGCGCTACAAGGAGGCCGAGATTTTCTTTGGTTAATGGCGCATCGCGCACACCTCTGGACTCTCTACTCTTGTCATCATGAACTCATCCCTTGATTCTCTCTTCACGCCGGGCTTAGTTGCCGCCCAACAGCCACAGTGGCCAGGTGGTCCCGATGGCGAAGCGATTAAGTTGGCCGTTGCAGAGTTGAAATCTTTTCCTCCCTTAGTCTTTGCCGGAGAGTGTGATGATTTAAAGGCGCGCATTGCCCTTGCCGCGCAAGGGAAAGCATTTTGGCTACAAGGGGGAGATTGCGCCGAAACCTTTGCCGCAGCAACGGCCGATTCCATTCGTAATCGTATTAAAACGATTCTTCAGATGGCCGCCGTTTTGCAGTACCACTCCAGTCTTCCCGTTATAAAAGTTGGCCGAATGGCGGGACAGTTTGCCAAACCGCGCTCGACGGACACCGAAACTCGCGGAGATATAACTCTGCCTGCATACCGCGGAGATGCCGTTAATGATCTTGAATTCAATGAGAAAGCGCGCACACCCGATCCGCATCGTTTAGTACGTGTCTATAACACGTCGGCAGCCACACTTAATTTAGTACGGGCCTTTACTCAAGGTGGATTTGCCGATCTGCGTCAAGTCCACGAATGGAACAAGGGTTTCATTCGCGACTCATCTGTTGGCATGCGATATGAGCAAATGGCCAATGAAATTGGTCGGGCATTGGCCTTCATGAAATCTGCGGGTGTTAATCCTGAGTCGTTTAAATCTGTTGATTTCTTCTCAAGTCATGAAGCACTTATTTTGGAGTATGAAAAGGCTTTAACTCGTATCGACTCTCGCACAGGTAATCCATATGATGTATCGGGCCACTTTATCTGGATTGGAGAGCGAACGCGTCAATTAGATGGAGCACATATTGATTTTGCCGCCAAGGTTCATAACCCCATCGGAGTAAAGCTAGGGCCAAAGAGTACGGTTGAGGATGTCCTTGCTTTAATCGAAAAGTTAGATCCTCATCGTGAACCCGGGCGTTTGACGTTGATTACTCGCATGGGCGCGGGCTCAATTCGCCAGTTACTACCAGCCCTTGTCGATGGGGTTACAAAGTCAGGGGCTAAAGTCTTGTGGGTCTGCGATCCTATGCATGGCAACACCTACGAAGCGCCATCGGGCTATAAGACGCGCAGTTTTGATGATGTGCTCGATGAGGTTAAAGGTTTCTTTCAAGTCCATAAAGCCCTCGGAACCCACCCAGGCGGGGTGCATATTGAACTAACAGGCGATGATGTTACGGAGTGTATCGGTGGAGGCGAGAAGATTTCCCATGAAGACTTATCAACTCGATATGAAAGCGCCTGTGATCCACGGTTAAATCACGCGCAATCTCTTGAGCTTGCCTTCTTAGTTGCGGAGATGTTGCGCGAGCGCTAATTTAGTCACGTGACCCTCTTCGTAACATCTATTAAGACACCAATTGGCACACTTAATATATTAGCCGATGATCAGATTCTCATAGGTTCAAATCTTTCGACTATTGCAGCGTTAAATGCGGGAAAAGATGTGAAGGTCGTTAAGACAATTCCGGTTATTTCCGACTTAATCAGCGACTACTTTGATGGCGACTTGAGCGCGATCAATGCCATTAAGGTGCGTCAAAGTGGTGCTACATTTTCACAAGCTGCGTGGAAGGCCATGCGAAAAATTAAGGCTGGGAAAGTAATTTCTTACTCCGACTTAGCCGCTAACGCAGGATCACCTGCAGCCGTGCGCGCGGCAGGATCTGCATGTGCAAATAACGCGATCATGGTGGTGGTGCCATGCCACCGTATTGTTAAAACTGGTGGAGCTCTTGGAAACTATGCCTCTGGTGTCGATAAAAAAGAGTGGCTTTTAAGTCACGAAGGCTTTTTTTAATATTTCAATTGCTTGCTCGCATTGTGTATCATCAAAATCCAAGTGGGTTACAAGACGAACGTACTTTGGGCCTAACGCACTAATGAGAAGTCCAGCATCTCGACAATGCTTTGCAAATTCTGTGGCAGTAAATGGCATGATGCCAAGATCTAAACCAACAATATTAGTTTCGACCGTGCTTGGATCGATAAGCGTTGCATCAATTGCGTTCAGTGCTAAAGCTAACTTTCGCGCCCGGCGATGATCATCGACTAACCTTTCAATATTATGGTCGAGGGCAAAGTGTCCAGCAGCAGCTAACACCCCTACTTGGCGCATCCCACTGCCGTATCGTTTTCGCCAAACACGGGCTTTGGCTACACGCTCTTTTGTTGAAAGCATGAGTGAACCTATAGGGGCACCAAGTCCCTTTGATAAACAGACACTGATTGTGTCAAAATATTTTCCATATTCAAGAAATGAAACTCCACTTGCAACGTGGGCATTCCATATCCGAGCACCATCTAAATGAAGTGTTAAGCCCATTGAATCAGCGCCGAATCGAAGAGCTTGGAACTCACTCATCGACTGAATCGTTCCTCCACCAAAGTTGTGTGTATTTTCAATGGCAATCGCGGTCGTTGAAACTAAGTACGGTCCAGAATCTGGCCGAGCAATGTCTAGGGCATCACTTGCTTTCAGTAGACCGCGATGGGCCAACCACGTACGAGTTGTAATTCCGCTAAAAACTGCGGCTGCTCCAAGTTCGGCGCGGACAATATGCGAATTCGTTTCTGCAATTAACTCTTCACCTTGTGCAACGAGCATACGAATAGCTAATTGATTTGCAAGTGAACCTGTTGGCGTAAAGAGGCCTGCTTCTTTGCCAAACATCTCTGCAACGCGCTCTTCGAGTGAGTTTACGGTTGGGTCATCGCCATATACATCATCGCCAACGGGTGCCTGTGCAATTGCATCGCGCATGCCTGAAGATGGTCGCGTTACGGTATCTGAACGAAGATCAATTGCCATGGTGGCAAGCCTATCTCTCTTCTTTTATGACAATTAAATACATTGCCGTTATGACTAACGCTCCGCCAAGTGTGCTTTGTACAGTAAGGCTCTCGCCTCCAAAAAGAATTGCAAAGAGAGCGGCGAAAACTACCTCCATTGTCAGAATCACCGCTACTTTGGTTGAGCTCATATGCGCTTGTGACCACGTTTGAATGATAAATGCGGCGGCCGTGGCAAAGATGGCTGTGAAGGCAACGCTACTCCAGACTCCAAGATCAGGTGGAGGTGAATATCCTGATGGAATCGAAGCAAATCCAGATAAAGTTGCGCACATTGTCAATTGGACAACGGTCATCGCATAGGCATCTCGGCCTGAACTCCACTGGCTGAGCGCGATAATATGAAGTGCGAAGAAGACTGCGCTAATAAAAATGAGAAGTTCGCCTTGGCCTATTGACCATCCATGGATAGAGAGAAAACCAAGCCCAATAGTGGCGATTGCTACACAGCTCCAGGTAAATCGACTTACTCGTTGGCGCAAAATAATTAATGCCAGTAATGGAGTTAAGGCGACGTAAAGTCCAGTGACAAATCCAGTGATAGCAGCGCCAGCGCGTGCTAAGCCGAAAGTTTGGAAGATGTATCCAATTCCTAAGAATAATCCAGCTGTGCCACCACGAAGAACTAACTCACGGTTCATTTCATGAAAGACCCTTGGACGAATCAGAAACATTATTAAGACCGCAACGCTAAAGCGCGTAAAGAGAAAGTTGGTGACACTTTGACGCTCGATTGCATCTTTCATCACCACAAAAGCCAGACCCCACGACATTGCAACGATCAATAAAGCCCACGGTGCCAGTTGTAGTTTCGATTGATGCTGAACGCTCCTCATTATGCATCACGAAGATTCTTGAGGAGTGCAATTTCAAGCGTGTGCTTTTCCTCCATTCCGGGAGTCTCTAAAATTAAAGGTGAATTAGCCACCGCTGGGTGGGCAAGAAGTTCGGCAAAGGGGCTAATGCCTATATGGCCATCCCCTAAATTTTGGTGACGATCTTTTAAGGCGCCACAAACATCCATTGAATCATTGGCATGAATTAATTTGAACCGCTCGATACCAGCTATCTCGATGAGCAAATCAATTGTCTTAGTCATCCCACCTTTTACTGAGATGTCATGACCAGCGGCAAAAACGTGACACGTATCCAAACAGATGCCTACTTTAGGATGGTATTCAAGGGCCTTTAAATAATTTTCAAGATCGCCTAACTTTTTAACGAGTGATTGACCTTGACCGGCGGTCGGCTCTAAAAGTAGAAAAGGTGAATCATCATCTAAAGCATTTAAAATTGGCATCATGCCCTCATGAATTTGTTTCCAAGCTGCTTCAACATGGTTAACATCAACGGCAGAGCCTGTATGAATCACGACTCCTAAAGCGCCAATATCGGCGCCGCGGGCAAGAGAATAAGCAGTAGATGCCAATGAATTTAAGTACGTAGCCTCAGTGGGGGAGCCCAAATTAATTAGAAATGGAGCATGCACATATGTTTGGATATCGAGGTCAGCGGCCTTGGTGCGAAAAGCTTCATCTAAATCCGGCTTTGCGGCAGGCATCGCCCACATGCGCGGACTTGATGCAAAGACTTGAATTACTTCAGCGCCAGTAGTTTTTGCATATTCAATGGAGCGCTTAGCCATCCCGCCAGTAGTCGGAGTATGAGCACCAATCCTAGGCTTCTTCGTAGGCATCGGCCTACCCTACGGTAATTGTGACCGTACTGCCACGTTTAACTTTGCTTGCGACTGTAGGCGAAATGTTCGTAACTCTCTTTACCGCCTTAACGCCTAATTTCTTTACGATAACTTTAAGCTCCAAATTCTCAAGGGTACTAATAGCCACGCTCTCTTGAATTGAAAAGAGATTTGGAATAAATACATATTCAGAGCCCTTAGAAACTACGAGCACCACCGTAGAATTCTTAGGAGCGACAATATTTCCAGCTGGAGTCTGGCTTACCACTGCTCCAGCCACGACATTCTCATTAAATGCAAAACTACTCTCCACATTAAAGCCGGCATCCGTTAACTCATTCAAGGCTTGTTCACCACTCTTGCCAAGATAAGATGCTAATGGAATCGTTTCAACACCTTTACTTACAACTAAATTGATAATTGATTCACGTTCGACTTTTGCCCCATTTTTGGGATTGGAGGTAACGACGAATCCCTTAGGTATCTTGTTGCTAAAGACTTCGCTTGTAGTTCCAACTTTCAATGGATATTTTTCTATTACCGCTATCGCGGCTTGAGGGGTAAGTCCCACGAGTGACCCAATCGTGTAACGCTCAGCGCCTTTTGAAATTATTAGTGTGACACTTCCGCCAATATCTACCTTACCTCCTCCTGTTGGACGAGAGCCAATGATTACTCCCGAAGCAATATTTTCATCGAATTTTTTCTCTACCACAATGTTATTTAACCCAAGCGGAGTCAGGGCAGATACGGCCTCTTTGTATGAACCACCAACCATTGAAGGAATAACTATCCGCGAGCCAGGTCCAACCAACGTGTACCAACCTCCAACCCCTATGGCAATTGCCAAGAAAAGGGACACTTTGCGGTTGCGTCTAACACGCCTGCTCGTTCTTTGTTTCTTCTCCTCACCTCTTCGAACCTGCCTTGGTGAAGTTTGGATCACTTGCGTTTCTTCCTCTAAATTTTCCGACTTTTCAACTTTAGCCCGAAGTTTTTCACGAATAGGTTCAACCGGTAGGTCAAGATCTAACTTCATCTGACTTCTCCTAGGATCTAAGGCAACATGAATCGACTCGAGTTCATTAAGGAACTCTGTGGCATTTCTCGGACGAAGATCAGGGTTGCGATTTGTAGCCTTACTTATCAAGGAATCCAAACTTTGAGGAATTTCTTTGCGCTTAGATCGAAGCGCAGGAATATCTTGATTTACATGCATGTATGCAATCTGAATAGGTGACTCACCAATAAACGGTTTACTTCCAGTTAGCATCTCAAAGGCAACTACACCAACAGCGTAGACATCACTTCGCTCATCGGCCACGCCACGTTGAACCTGTTCGGGTGAGAGATATGAAACCGATCCCAAAATCACACTTGATTCGGCAGTCATGGTCGAACCAATTAGATCCCCGCGCGCCAAACCAAAATCAGCGATTTTGATGCGCCCCTCCTTTGAAATTAAGATATTTTCAGGTTTTATATCGCGGTGAACTATTCCTAATGAATGTGCCGCCGCAAGTGCGCTTAGAATCGGAGTCAGATAATTAATAGCATCCTTTACTTCAAATCGAGGGCGTTCATTGAGATATTCGCGCAGAGTATTTCCTTCAATGAGCTCCATTACTAAGAAAACTGCGGGAACTCCACCTTGATTCCATCCTTGGTCCTGGACGGCGACGATATTTGGATGTGAAAGGGCAGCTGCGGCCTTGGCTTCGCGAATAAAGCGGTTCACGAAAGCTTCGTCTTGGGCTAAATGCGGATGCATAATTTTTACTGCGACTTTGCGATCAAGGCGTGTATCTAACGCCTCATAAATCGAGGCCATACCCCCGTTAGCAACGAGGCGAATTAATTGATAGCGCTTATCAATTAATTCTCCTGAAAGATCCGACATGAGACCAATTTTATGGATTAGACCTTAAAATTCGACATGGGGCGCGCCCAATGTTGTTACGAAGTAACTATGTGATGTGCCTTTAAGCGAGTTAAATCACTCGCAAAGTGTCTTTCTTGATCTATTTGCCATTTGAGCATTCGGGCTTGTATATCAAATCCGTCGCGCTGTAGAACTCGATCTAAACCAATTGAGGGCTCAACATCTAACCAATACGTGATTGCGCCAGCATCACGAACAATTTTTTGAGCAGCCCCAACACCTTCGAGAATCAGGATATCAACTGGTTCATATCTTTGTATAGTGTCAAATTTCATAGTGACCCAATTGAAAACTTCCACTTGGAAAACTTCGTGTGCGAGAAATGCTTCGGTAATTACTTTTAATTTTTGGGTCAGTGATTCGCTCAGGGCATTGTCCCATCCATTGTAAAGATCATCCATGTGTATGACGCAGACGGTGTTGCTATCGCAGAACTCTTCGAAAAACTTTGCCGCTAAAGTTGTTTTCCCAGCACCGGCTGGACCATCAATTGCTAAGAGAGACATACCATCGCTTCCAACCAAGCACGGCGATTAAAGTGAAAGAAAAGTACAAGAGTGCGGTGAACCAATAACCAAGGACTGCATATTCGATAGTCCCTACCGCATCAACGATTAGCCACAAGACCCAAGATTCATATTTTTCATAAACCATCAGAACTTGGGCAACTAAACTTCCAATGAGCAAGAAGGCATCCGACCACGTCGCTGCAGCTCCTATGTTCGAGAGTATTGGCGTAAGCGCAGCCGTTGTAACCAGAGTGCCTAAACTCAACAAATAAATCTGTCGGCGTGTAAGGGCGCTTGGCACCGCACCGGAAGGTGCCCAATCACGCCAACCCCAAATGGCCGCGAGTATAAATACAATTTGAAGCGCAGCGCTGGCATAGAGTTTTACTTCGTAAAAGAAAGCCATATAGAGCGCGCTGCTCAATGCCCACCATGGCCACGTAATTCGCTTACCAGTTGTTCCAAGCCAAACCCCAACAAATGAAGTAACAACTGAAATAAACTCCAAGTATGAAACGCCATAACCCCAGGCTGTGAAAAAAATTTCTGACATCGGATCTTCCCCTTCCAAATCCGCATTATCGGATCGGTCAAACGGTCGGTCTGAATCTCAGACCCTCTCAGCCTTTATCGGCTCCCGTACTTCGTAGAGTAGCGTTATCTTTCCGTTAAAGCACTCTTATTTGGCCATGACTGTCTTCACAATTTTGGGCTCCTTCTGGTTGGAACTCTTGCTTAAAGTGAAGGTACTGGTGGCATGCCTATGCGATTATTATCGGATTACGAATTGACGCTTCAGAAAAGCTACGCCGGCAACTCTGACCCTTCGTGCTCTCGATGTTTTAGCCCGCTTAGTAAAAACGTCATACCCAATTTTCTCTACTTCATCGACGATTCCGCAGTAGAGCGTACTCGCCGCTTGAATACAAGGGCGGCTCGTTATCTCTAACATCTTGATTCCAGGGGCAGCTTCGGCTTGAAGTTGCCGAACACGGGCAATTTGAAATTTCAAAGCCTGAATTATTTGTGGAGTTAATACTCGTGCTTCGAGCATCTCTCGTGTGACACCAAACTGGCCCAACTCATTAATCGGTAGATACACTCGTCCACGATCTAAATCTTCACCAACGTCACGAATGAAGTTTGCTAACTGAAAAGCAATTCCAAGTTTTTCAGCTGCAATAAAGGCATCGGGGTGTAGTGGCCCAAGAATAGGTACCATTTCGAGTCCGATTACGGCAGCCGAACCATAGACATACTCCATTAAGTCTTCATACGTTTCATACTCTTGAACCGTTAAGTCCATTGTCATCGAGTGCAAAAATGCTTCGAAATACGCATGTGGAATTGCAAATCGATTAACTGTGTCGATGAGTGCCCGACCAACTAAATCGCGACTCGAGTTTTTCCGCAGATCTTCTAGTACACCATTTCCCCAGTCGCTCAACGTTTGAGTTTTTTCTTCAACACTGAGTTGAGATGAGAGGTCATCGACAATTTCATCGGCGTATCTAGCAAAACCGTATAAGGCATGCACAAAAGGACGTTTGGCTTTGGGTAGTAGTAGCGTTGCAAGAAAATATGTTTTACCGTGCAGTGCGTTAAGGCGCTTGCATTCGGCATAGGATGCTCTCAACTCTGGATCGGAAATTCCGGCCCCCGTTAGCTCATCCACTTATTTGACCGGGCCAACAATCCGCTCGGCGGCCAATCTCCCTGAAATTAAGACCATAGGCATTCCAACTCCTGGTTGAGTTCCAGAGCCGGCAAAGACAATGTTTTCGATACCTGCGGCCATATTGCGAGGTCTAAATGGGCCAGTTTGGAAAAATGTATGGGCACTTGCAAATGGCGCACCTCGCTCCATTCCTTGTGCTTGCCAGTCAAGTGGCGTTGTCATAACCTGTGTTTCAATTGAATCGCCAAATCCGACATACCCACGTTGCTCCAAAGTTTCAATCATGTGATGACGATATGGCTCTGCCGTTTTTTTCCAATCGATCTCGGCATCCAAATTAGGCGTTGGAAAAAGTATGTAATATGAAGTTTTCCCGACGGGCGCAAGACTTGGGTCATCCTTTGAGGGAATCGTCACTAAAATACTTGGGTCACTCATCAGTTTCTTCTTTTTAATTAACTCATCAAAAACACCTTCCCATGACTTTCCAAAGTGAATGTTGTGATGAGCGGCAAAGTCGTACTGTTTTGATGAACCAACTAACAAAGTCACGCAGGACGGTGAGTATGTGAGTCGCTTCACTGAAAGTGGAGTTTTACCCAGTAAATCTCGCCAAGCCACCGGTAAATCAGGATTCAAAATTACGGCATCGCACTCAATACGCTGCCCGTCTTCGGTAAGAACTGCTTTTGCGCGGCCATTGGTTACTTCAATTTTGGAAACCGTGGTGTTGTATTTGAAATCTACGCCATGCTTTTGTGCAGCTTTTGCTAGAGCACGCGGCACGGCATGCATCCCACCTTTAGGGAAGAAGACACCATTAACTGAGTCCATGTATGCGATTACTGCATAGATTGCCAAGGCTTGCTGGGGACTGACTCCTGCATACATGGCTTGAAATGAGTAGACCTTTTGTAGACGAGGATCCTTCATAAACTGATTTACTTTTGGCGCTAATCGGCGAAATCCACCTAATGCAATGAGGCGAGCAAGGTTAGGAGTCAGTAAATTTAAAGGTGAATCTATATTCCTATCAATGAAGTCATTTATTTCATATTTATATAACTTCGTAACAAACTCAACATACTCTCGATAGCCTTGGGCTTCCTTTGCACTAATTTTAAGTGCAATTTCGGCCTCCATTTCTTTAGTATCTGCATGAACGTCCAGTTGTGATCCATCGGCGTAAAAGGCACGGTAAAGCGGAGATACCGGCATGAGTTCTAACCAATCTTTCATATCTTCACCCACGCAGTTAAGTGCATCTTGAATAAGTGAAGGCATCGTTAAGACAGATGGGCCAGTATCAAATGCGTAACCGTCCTTGTTGAGTAATCCATTTCTTCCACCTGGGACGGATTCGCGTTCAATGACAGTGACTTTTCGACCAGCACCTGCAAGGCGAAGAGCTGCACTTAATCCGCCAAGCCCAGCACCGACAACGACAACATGATCGGTTGGTCCTTTAACGCGAGCTACCATTTACATGCGCCTCTTCGTTGCAACTGTTATTAGTTCAAGAAGTAACGGATAGGCCTTTTCATTTATTACATCGCTTTCAGCCGCATCCAAGGCTTGATGTGTAAGTTGATTTATCATTGATTCAAGTTTCTCTTTTGCTCCCGTTGAAACAATTAGTTCCTGCAAAATAGCCACGCCTTTGGCGTCCAAATCTTGGGCTCCAAAATATTTTCGACTGATTTCCCGCATAGAAGCGCTCATCCCAGATTCAGCGAGCGCGATGAGAACTGTTCGCTTTCCCTCACGTAAATCATCTCCAGCAGGCTTGCCAGTTACATCTGGATCACCAAATACACCTAAAAGATCATCACGATACTGAAAAGCTTTGCCAAGTGGCAGTCCATACGTTGTTAGCGCGTCAAATAATTCGCTCGTTTTTTGACCCGATAGCGCGGCTCCAATGTGTAACGGTCGTTCTATCGTATATTTACCCGATTTATATTGTGCAATTTTTGTTGAGCGATTGAGGTCGGTTGTTTTTTGTGTTTGTTCGTGAATATCTAAGAACTGTCCAGCCATTAGTTCTACTCGCATTTCATCATGAATCGGTGAGACATCGTGAAGCTGTTGCGACGTAAGCCCGGCCATATTAAGTAGTTGATTCGACCAGACTAAAGCTAAATCGCCTAGAAGTACCGCAGCGGCAAGTCCATATGCTGGAGCAAAGCCCTCTAACTCTTCTTGTACATGAATTGATTCAAAGTGGCGGTGAATTGATGGTTTTCCGCGGCGAGTATCTGAGCCATCCATCAAGTCATCATGAATGAGTGCACATGCATGTAAAAGTTCAAGACTAGCTATTGCCCTGATTACGGGAGTTGTAACCTCACCTCCCGCACTCACAAAACCAGCATAAGCACATTGCGGACGCAGGCGCTTTCCGCTATCGAGTAAAAAAGAGGTGAAGGCGGCTGAAATCGGCTTTAAATCAATAGAAATTGTTTCGAGATATGCAGCTTGGTTGCCCAGAAAAATAGCGAGCTCAATTTCTACGGCATCACGAATCTCTTGTAACTCTGACTTGGCCTTGGAACTCACGCATTAACGGTACCCTCACTTCGTGGTTGTGCGCACTTCGTATTCACTTGAGTTCTTCCCTCCTAAAGATAGTGAGGGTGAAGTTCGGTTATGGACCGCCCTTGAGGCTCTAGAACATATTGCGCCCACATTTGTATCTGTGACGTACGGCGCAGGCGGATCAACAAGAAATAGAACAATTGGCGTAACACAAGAAGTCACGCATAGGACAAAGATTCCAACGCTTGCTCATTTGACCTGTGTGGGATCGAGTCGACAGGAACTCATTTCAATTTTACACATGTACAAAGCCGCAGATATCAGAGGAGTCTTGGCTCTGCGCGGTGATCCAAGCGGTGGGCCTCAAGCACCTTGGATACCAACGGCAGATGGTTTTACTCACGCCGATGAACTTGTTCAACTCATCCATGAGTTTGGTGGCTTTGATATTGGAGTGGCGGCATTTCCAGATGGACATCCATCTTCTTATGGCGATGCGAAGAAAGACATCGATGTTTTGTTACGCAAAGAGCGCTTAGGTGCCAGTTTTGCCACGACACAGTTTTTCTTTGAAGTGCAGAAGTGGGAAAAGATTGTTTATGATTTACAGGCTCGCGGCTCTCAACTTCCCATTATTCCAGGGATTTTACCAATTACGAACATTAAGCAGTTAGAGCGTATGGCCCAGCTTGGTGGAACTCCAGTCCCTGCCTCCGTCTTAGCTTCATTTTCTAAGGTCGAGGGCAACGCTGATGAAATTCACAAACTAGGTGTTGAGTTGGCTAGCACATTGTGTGAGGATTTACTTCGTGCAGGGGCACCAAGTCTTCATTTCTATACGATGAATAGTGCAGTTGCAACCAAAGAGATTTATGGAAACTTAAACGATGCTCACTAAAGCAGAGTTTTATGCAAAATGGAGCGCATTGCATAGCGATGCTCCTATCACAGGCGCGGTAGCTTGGTGGCTCAAGATTTCATATCGCTTCGGTTTAATTGCAACGCTTCTTCGAATTTCGCCCAATGTTTTAACTTTACTCGGGCTGTTAAGTGCCGTGATGACGGCAATCAGTGCAACTTCTTGGTGGGCGATTTTCTTTTTAATACTCTCACTTTTCTTTGACGGTATTGATGGAAGCGTTGCTATATTTCAAAGGCGAGAAAGTTCGTGGGGTGCAACCCTTGATTCGGTTGCAGATCGCGTCAGTGAAGCGTTCTGGTTCTATACCCTTTATATTGTAGGAACACCGGCTTGGTTGGCAGTAACTCTGTGGTGTATCGCCGCATTTCAAGAGTATGCGAGAGCGAAATTAACTTCATTAGGAGTTACAGAAATCGGTGTCGTCACCCCGGCAGAACGGCCGATGAGGGCAACTTTCCTATTTATTACTTTGATTTTGTGGCAACTAGGAGTATCTGGAACGGCACTGCTTTCATATGGATTTTTAGCTGTGCAGGTAGTGAGCTTTTATTTAGTTATTCGCTATGCGCGCGCACAACTGCGTTAGCAACTAGCTCTCCGCTCATTCCAACAAGCGGCAACCCACCGCCCGGGTGAGCCGAACCTCCCACACAGTAAAGGTTTTTAATCGGTGAGCGATTTTTTGCTCGTAAAAATGCCGCGCGTGCACCATTACTCGAAGTTCCATAGATAGAGCCTCCAGGTGCTTTCACGGCCTGCTCTAAATCTGAAGGAGTTCTAACCGTTAGCGATTCAAGGCGATCTCGAACGCTAATTCCGTGCGCCTCTATCTGATCGATAATTTCATTGGCATATTTTTGGTTGAAGTTTTCATTATTCCAATCAAAGCCGCCGTCACCATGATGTGGGACATTAACGAGCACCGTCCAACTTTCAAGATTGCTATCTTTTACCATCGCATCGTCATGAGGTGCGCAAATATAGATTGTGGGATTGCGGGCTGGTAGCTTTTGAGTAAAAATCGCATCAAATTCACAATCATAATCTTTGGAAAATAAAATCGTGTGGTGGCTTAACCTATGAGTCGGCGATCTCCGAAGGCCCAAAAGCAGTGAGAAGCCAGCAATTGAGGGGTCGGCTTTTTTTAAGTTTTTGCGAACACCACGGAGCTTTCGTTTTTCACCCTTAATTAATTTGTTATAAATGAGAGAGGCGTCGGCATTTGCTATTATGGCGTCGGCATTGATGTTTCTGCCATCAGCTAATCGGACACCCACAGCTTGACCATTTTTCGTGAGAATTTCGACAACAGTTGAATTGAATTCAAAGTCAACCCCAACGTCCATTGCACGCTGGTACACCAAGGTAGCCAAGGTTCCGATGCCGCCTTTAATATGCCAAGCTCCAAAGGCTTCCTCAACGTAGGCGATTGTGGCTAAAACTGCAGGCGCCTTGCGTGGATCAGATCCACTATATGTTGCATAACGATCGAGAATGAATCGAAGCCGTGGGTCCGTAAGAATTTCATTGGATAATTTTCTTAAAGATTTCCATGGCGCTATAATAAAAATATCCCTTATCAGGTGCTTTCGCTTTAAAAGTGAAAGAGGTGATCGAAGTTCGGATTCGATAAAGGGTTCGCGCGAAACATCCCACATCTTTGTTGCGCGTTTCATCAAGTGCTCCCATTGAGAAGAAACATCTTCACCGAAAGACTCACGAATCGCATTGAGAGTGTGATGTCGTGACAGATTAGCAAATTGAACGCTCTTACCGTCACTAAATCGATAATCAAAAGATGGGTCAACGGCTGAAATTTCACACAACATTCCAAGTGGTTTACCAGTACGAATAAAAAAATCTTTATAGACGGCCGGTAAAGTCAAAAGTGAGGGACCGGTATCAAAGGCAAATTTTCCTATCCATTCAGTGCGTAATTTTCCACCGTAAGTATCAGAGGCTTCATAGAGCGTTATTGAGTGACCTGCACGTGCTAAACGGGCAGCCGCAGTCATGCCACCCATACCAGCACCAATGACAACAATTTTCATAGTGCTCGTCCCTTCCATTCAATTTTGCCGCGCTTTTGATATGAGTAGAAAATTAAATAGATCAGTAACAAACTTGAAATTGGATGGAAAAACGAGTCGAAAAGGCGGCTGCGAAATCGAATTGCACTCAAAAAGCGGGTGAAGATGATGAGCGTCAGACTTATCCAACCCCACATTGAACCTATGAGGGTAAAAATAAGTGGTGTAACGCCGGTTAAAAATAGAAATATGACTGCAATGAATGCACCAAAGTTGGATCCGAAGGCGTAACGAAGAGATTTACCATAACCAGATTTAATCTGCGTCCACGACGAGTACATTCGAACGTCGGAAATTTCGGCCCCATTTACGGCAACACCTTTGAAACCAGATTTCATGAGCGCGCGAGCTAAAAAGACATCATCTAGAACCGCCGCTTTGACGCATTTATATCCACCTGACTGAACGAGCGCGCGCTTGCGGACAATAAAGAACTGCCCGTTTGCCACGGCCATAGATGAAAATCTAGAACGTTCAACAATGGCAAGCACAAGCGTGGACATCCAGGACCATTGCAGTAATGGCTGAATCAACCGCTCGCCTAAGGTTAAAGCGATTTGTCTTGGGTAGGAGGAGATGAAGTCCAATCCCGTCGAATTCATTAAAGTAATTGATTTGCTTATGGCATCGAAGGTGATTCGAACATCTGCATCTATCGAGACAATAATCTCTCCACGAGAGGCCTCTAGGAGTTGAGCTAATGCCCAGGTTTTTCCAATCCAACCAACCGGCAAAGGAGCTCCTTGAATAAGTCGGAAATCGTTTAAGCCGGCAATTGAAGAGGTGATGATTGAATGAGTTTGATCTTCTGAGTTATCATCGAGAAAGATAAATTCGACTTGGTTAAGAAATCTTTGTGCAGCAAGTGATGCAACGAGCTCTTTAATATTATGAGCTTCGTTACGAAGTGGCACGATGACACTGACAAAGTTGGAAATATCACTGACATCACGCGGTTTCTTAATGGAGAAAAAATTAGTGACGCAGATGAAAAACATAACAAGAATTGGTGGGAAAATTAACCATGACATAGAGTTTTAGGGGCGCCCTAGCCAGCGTGTGAGGAAATATGGCGCAAGGACAGCGCCAAAAATTGCCCCTGCAAAGAGTGCAATCCCTGGGCGGTGAAAAAAGAAGAGATTTCCGACAATTCCCGAACATAGAGTCCAAACAAGATAAGTATCGACTGCTAAAAAAGAAGCACCGATTTTTCGCCGATCACGAGGAAGTATGAGATGTAAAATGCCAATTAAACCCATCCCGCTTAATAACCAACCAAAAGTATTGGACAATGGAATTTCAGGTTGAAATGGAACATGTGCCCCTTTTACCACCCAACTCCAGCGGCCTGCACTGACCATCAACGGATCTAAAAATAAATCCCACGCTGCAAGTGCAACGCCACCGTAAAGAAATATCCAATGACCTGCTACACGCCTCGATGCAACCAAAATGGGGTGAGCCATTGAAATCCACGCAAATGGTACGACTAAGGGCACCGAAAATACTCTAAATCCAAGATCGGGGGAGTAAGAGTATGTACCGAATGGCCATGAGGTTAATTCGCCGATATGTTCAATCCCGAGCGCAAAGAAAAAAGTAAAACCTAAATAGATAAAAACATATCGCCAGCCGTAAGCAAAGAGAGCATGCAAGAGCATTGCACCAGCCCCCCAATAAACGACGGCGATGGTAACTAAACGCAGAGCTTCACCTTCGATTAACGGGTAGATTATTTGAAGCGAAATTGCGATTGAGAGAACGGCGACCAGCAATGCATTCATACTTTTTGAGAGACCAGAGCGACGATTTCTGCGCGGAGAGTAATGGCGGATCGACATGACGCTAAGTCTGCCCTATTTTCAAGGAGAGCTATTGATTGAGCCACGTATTTCCCGCACTGCAAAGCGCGAAAATAGCTCCTCTGAATACCACTTGTATTTCTTCGTTGCTGCGATGGCGTCATTGTGCGCCTGATTGCGATAGGCAAACTCTCGAAGTGCTGCTGGCGTTTCCCACAAAGAAAATGTGCCTTGTAACCCAATAGGTGCCTCACCGATTCCAATGGCTGCAATCAAACCGGTGGCCGATTTTAATGCTGCGGTCACTGGTGGCACTGCCCTCCAAAACCGTACGTTCTGTTTCCAAGCAATGCGAGCTCGCGTTATCGCAATCACTTTGTCTTCCCAATTTTGCACCGATGGCACGAAAGGCTCTTGCTTAGACCATTTACCATGCGATGAGATCGGCTCGATAATGGCGCGAAACTCATGAACACAGTGTGTGCGCCATCGCTTAACCACAGGTGATTTATCAAGTGCATTGATATCTTTAACTTCGGCGATTAAACCCCAACGAAGTGGATTGGCATCCCTTGGCGTGAAAGTCTCACCTTTACCGGTACCAAGTGATTTAAAGAAGCCAACGTTGCTCGATCTGCTTAAAATAAAACGATCTGAAGCCATTGATAAAAGCGCAAAGGGCACAGCGCCTGCTTCAATATCCCAGAAGTAGACAACAATCATTTAGAACCAAGGATTCTTTTTTAATAATCTCTTTTTCAATATTTGCTTCACCATTCCTCGTAGATTAATTAATCCTAGTGACTATAGACTCTTGTACACTTCGAAGGGAATCCCAGCGATGCCATTTCATATTATCGCCTTGCTAGCTTGTGCCATTGGTATTTACCTTGCATGTGAGCTATTCGTTAATGCAGTTGAGTGGCTAGGTGTGCGCTTGAAAATGGGCACCATTGCAATCGGGACCGTTCTTGCGGCAATCGGTACGGCCTTGCCCGAAAGTGTTGTGACTTTGGTAGCAGTAACAATGGGTAAAACCGATCAAGCCAAAGATATAGGCGTGGGAGCGGCCATGGGTGGTCCTTTGGCTCTGGCGACGATTGCATATGGTGTTTCGGGATACATGTTGCTGAGAAAGAAACGCGGTTTGCAACCTTTGAAAGAGATTGACCTTAGTCAACTTCCTAAAGACCAAAAGTGGTTTTTAGGAATTTTTTTATTCAAAGTTGGTTTAGGGCTCGTTGCGTTCTCATTTAAAACTTGGCTTGGGCTGTTATTTTTTGCAGCGTATGGGGCATATTTTATTAAGGAAATGCGAGCCGACTCAGAGAGACATAGTGACATTGATTTAGAACCGCTAAGGCTGCAGCCTCAAAGAGCGACACCGGCTGGTTGGGCAATAGCAGTTCAAACGATTGGAAGCCTTGTTGTAATTTTCATTACGTCGCAGATCTTCGTTGGGCAGTTGGAGTGGATCGGTCCCGAACTTGGCCTCTCTGCTACGGTAACAGCGTTATTACTCTCTCCCGTTGCCACTGAATTGCCAGAGATTATGAATGCAATTATCTGGATACGCCAAGGTAAAATCTCGCTGGCTTTAGCAAATATAAGCGGAGCCATGATGATTCAGGCAACAGTTCCATCAGGACTTGGTATTTTATTTACTCCTTGGAAATTTGATGGTCCGCTGCTTCTTTCAGGAGTCATAACGATTGCAGCTATTGTCTATTTACTAGTACTTTTCAAATACAAAAAGTTTGAACCCATGCGAATATCGTTGGTAGGAGTTTTCTACGTTATCTTTGCATCAGGATTGCTATTCATCATGTAATTTCAAAAATGC
>JANYCW010000033.1 GCA_025360085.1 Actinomycetes bacterium | reverse complement strand
CTTAACCCCCAGAACTCAAAAACTCAAGAGTTCTTGCAACGCGTTCACCAAGCCGGCCGATTGTAAGTGATTTGACGATACCCCAGGGGGTATGCTAACTTTCCTCTAAACCTATGAGGAGGACCGCAATGTGTTCACGCACCACATGCAACGTCTGCAAAAAGGCTAGTTGGTTAGGCTGCGGCCTGCATATTGAAGAGGCGTTGGCAGGCGTCCCAGAACAAGATCGTTGCAGCTGTTCATGAGCACAAAAAAGATTGCCCATGTTCTAGGCGATGCCGAACAAATCGAGGCCATCACGAAACGTGTTAAGCGAGCTCAAGGTCAATTAGGCGCAGTTGCACGTATGCTCGAAGAAGGCAGAAATTGCGATGAGATTGTTACTCAGATGTCGGCGGTTTCAAAGGCAGTAAACACTGCCGCTTTTACGTTGATTTCTGCAAGTCTGAAAGAGTGCATAGTTGAAAGCAAATCAAATTCGGATGCAGTGACTGCCCAGTTACAAAAACTATTTTTAAGTCTTGCATAATGAGAGTTGTCATTATCGGGGGAGTTGCAGGTGGCATGTCGGCGGCAACGCGTCTGCGACGTTTGGATGCGAAAGCTGAAATTATCGTAATTGAAAAGAGTGGTCACGTCTCATATGCCAACTGTGGTCTTCCGTATTACATCGGCGGAGTAATTCAAGATGAGAGTTCATTACTCTTGCAGACCCCAGCTAGTCTGCATGCTCGTTTTAAGCTAGATGTCAGAGTAAGTACTGAAGTTACTTCTATAAACCCAACTAATAAGACGGTTTCATTAAGAGATCTAAAAACCTTTGAAAGCACTGAACTTGAGTATGACAAATTAATTCTCTCGCCGGGGGCTGCCCCAGTTGTTCCAGCAATCCCAGGGGTGGAGCGGGCTTTGACGCTTCGAACTGTAGAGGATGTTGAAAGAATTGCAGATCGAGTTGGTGCAAAACCACAGAGCGCAGTTGTTATCGGGGGTGGGTTTATCGGGGTAGAGATCGCCGAAAACCTCATGCACCGTGGAATCTCAACCAGCATTGTTGAGTCAACGGATCAGGTTTTAATGCAGTTAGATCCCGAATTTGCAACCCTAGTCGCCAAGGAAATGCTCACCCAAGGTGTTCAAATTTATTTAAGTACAAAAGTAGTAGAAATCCAGGATGGGGTCGTAAAACTATCAACTGGTGATTCAGTTTCCGCCGAGCTAGTAATTCTTGCAATTGGAGTACGCCCTGAAATTGAGTTGGCACAAGCTGCGGGCTTAACTATCGGCGCTCGAAAAGGAATTCAAGTAGATGAGTTTAATCGAACAAGCAATCGCGACATTTATGCAGTTGGCGATGCAGCGGAGAAAACCGATGCCTTGGATGGCAGTGCAACACTAGTTCCGCTTGCAAATTTGGCAAATCGCCATGGTCGTGTAGTTGCCGACCATATTGCAGGCCGTACTGTTCGCCCAGTAAAAACAATTGGTACAGCGATTGTTAAAGTCTTTGATTTAATGATTGCTACTACAGGTTGGAACGAAAAGCGCTTAAAAGCCGCTGGCCGTGCCTACCAATCGATTCACACACATCCAAACTCTCATGCGGGCTACTACCCAGATGCAAAACAGATGACACTCAAACTCATCTTTGATCCCACCAGTGGTGAAATTCTTGGTGCTCAGGGCGTCGGAATCGAAGGCGTGGATAAGCGCATCGATGTGATTGCAACTGCGATGCGTGGCAACATCACCGGACCCGAACTGGCAGATTTGGAACTTGCGTATGCGCCACCATTTGGTTCGGCAAAAGATCCAGTAAATATGCTGGGCTATATCGCCGAAAATGTAATCTCAGGTCTGCTAAAGACCGCACAGTGGAATGAAATTGAAGATTTCACTGCACGTGGCTTCGAGCTAATCGATGTTCGTAGTGCCGGAGAATTTGCTTTCGGAGCAATTCCAGGGGCCATCAATATCTCGGTTGATGAAATTCGTGAGCGACAGTCTGAATTCACGAGCAAAAATCTTCTCGTTTACTGCCAAGTTGGACAACGTGGCCACACTGCCTCGCTCCTCCTCAAAGAACTTGGCTTTAATGCGGTAAATCTCGATGGTGGCTATCTAACATGGAGTAATTCTCCAGAACTCCTTAACTCGCTAGTTACAGTCTAAGAAAAGGAAATAGAAATATGTGCAGCAGAACTACATGTCGTAAGTGCGGAAAGGCAACGTGGAGTGGTTGTGGAAGTCACGTTGAAATGGTGATGAAGGGTGTTCCAAAGTCTGAGCGTTGCCAGGGACATCAAAATGATCCCGTTGAGCCAGGTTTCTTCAGCAAGATCTTTGGAAAGAAGTGATCTTAAAGGCCAGAGCTCTGGTCGCGATCCAGTTTGGTCTCTTGGGACTTTTATTCCTAAAACCAGCAGGAAGGCTCTTAAGTGATTTAGAAATCCTAAAAGTAATGAGTATCCTTTTGACCATTATTGCCTTTGTTGTCTTTGTTTTTGCTTATGTAGCCCTCAGGCCATCATTGCGAGTATCGCCAATCCCAAAACCAGGAGCACCTTTAATTGTTAGTGGAATCTATCGTTGGTTTAGGCACCCAATGTACCTTGGAGTCCTAATGATTGGATTGGCATTTTTGCTGGATAATTTAAATCTAACTTCAATAGTTATTTACGCATTCCTATTTCTCAATATGGTTATAAAGGCAAATTATGAGGATCGCTTATTAAGACAGCGCCACTTGTCTGCTCTGGAGTATCAAGTAAAAGTTTTTGGATTGTTGGGACGCAAACATGCCTAACTGTTTCAAAGCACTGTTGAGTTGGAGCCTAAAGCGCTGGATTGTTACAGTATCAGTCGCATTGCTAACATACTTCATAATCGCACTTCCGACAGCAGTTGTTAAGAACCCGATTTTTGTCCGCACAACCGCCGCTACTGATTGGTCTATAACTGTCATTGTGATTACTTCCATTCTCACGGGTTTGCTAACTGCAACATATGTGAAGAATAAATTTTCAGATGAGAATCCAAGGCAATTAAAGATTGGAAGTGCCGGTGCATTACTTTCCTTCTTTGCAGTCGGGTGTCCTGTGTGCAACAAATTAGTTTTAATCGCATTAGGTTATTCAGGTGCCATTCAATATTTTGCTCCGATACAGCCATATTTAGCATTAGCGGGGATCGCGTTATTGATGTTTTCATTGCGAATGCGCCTGAATAATGAATTCTCCTGCGCACTATCTTTTCAAAACAACAAATAGAGCAATGGATGATGTGCGCAAAAAAATCGCAGAGCAAGAGATTAAGAATTAACGTAATCTTCTAAAGCCTTTCTCT